>SVJR01000018.1 GCA_015068845.1 Oscillospiraceae bacterium | reverse complement strand
CGACCGGGTACAAACAAAGGCTGAGGCGCAAATCAGGGCAAGAAAGTATGCCGTCCAGATGAAATACTACAAACAGGCGCTTTCCGAGGTGCTTGAAAAACCGGTTGATGAGTGTTGGCTGTACTTTATGGAGTGTGGCGAGTTTGTCGCAATGTAACAGGATAGGGAGGTAAAGTTTATGCGTGTTCTTAATTTGACCATAACTACCGGTCAGGGGCATAATCAGGTTGCAAATAAACTGAGCGAACAGTTAAGCGCCTACGAGGGCGTTGAAACTTGTGCGCTGGATACTTTTGAATATATAAACCAGACACTTAAGGAGATTGTGTCCCGTGGCTACCTTATGTCGGCAAAGCGTCTGCCGAAGATTTACGGCAAGGTTTACCGTATGGCGGAAAAGCGTGACTCCGACAATGGGCATATTATGCGGGTTACAAGCAGCGTAATGGCGAGAAAGCTCCTTAAATTTGTTGCGGAATACGATCCCGATGTGATTGTCTGCACCCATGTTTTTGCAGCTATGCTGGTGACAGATGTTCAGCGGAAATTCAAGAAGAAGAGAAAGACAATAGGCATTATAACGGACTTTACAGTTCACCCCTACTGGGAGGAAACCGAGCTTGACCATTATGTAACGGCAAACGAGTTCCTGACCAATCAGGCAATTAAAAAAGGAATTCCTGAGTCGGCGGTTTTGCCCATCGGTATTCCCATTGACCCCGTTTTTGCGGAAAAGACCGAAAAGAGCGAGGCGCGCCGTATCTTAGGCATTGAGGATATGCGGACAGTTCTTGTTATGAGCGGCAGTATGGGCTACGGCAAGGTCGGAACTATGGTTAAAACCCTTGACGGGCTGGATATGGAATTCCAGATAATTTCGGTTTGCGGCAACAATGCAAAGCTAAAAAAACGGATTGACAAAATGGATGCAAAGCACCGGATTTGCAACTATGGATTTACCGACAAGGTCAGCCTTTTGATGGATGCCGCGGACTGTATTGTGTCAAAACCGGGCGGTCTTACATCAAGCGAGGCACTTGCCAAGGGCTTGCCTATGATAATTGCAAACCCCATCCCCGGTCAAGAGGACAGAAATGTTGAGTTCCTTTTGAATAATGGTGCGGCGTTTAAAGTAAGCAGTACCTTCCCGGTGGACGAGGCGGTGTATCAGATGTTTTCAAACGAAACCCGACTCAAGAATATCCGTGAAATTGCAGAGGTTTTGGGTAAGCCAAATGCAATGACGGATATAGCAAAGTTCATAGTCGGACTTGACGAAAAGAGGTAATAATTAATGCTTGGAACAATAGTTAACTGCATTGCGGTTATCGCAGGAACTCTTGTGGGGCTCTTGCTTAAAAAAGGTATTCCCGAGCGGATAAGCAATGCAATTATGCAGGGACTGGGTCTTTGCGTAATGTACATAGGAATCAGCGGCGCACTTGAAGGACAGAATGTTCTGATTGCAATACTTTCAATGGCAATCGGTGTCCTTGTGGGAGAGGCTCTTGATTTGGATGCAGGACTGAACAGGCTCGGCAAAAAGCTTGAAGACAAGGTTGGCTCCGGCGGCGACGGGGCAGTAGCAAAAGCGTTTGTGTCGGCAAGTCTTTTGTTCTGCGTTGGCGCAATGGCAATTGTCGGTTCAATTCAGGGCGGGCTCACCGGCAACCACGAAACCATATTTGCAAAGTCGCTGATTGACGGGATTGCGGCAATTGTGCTTACATCCACTATGGGCTTCGGGGTTATATTCTCGGCGTTTTTTGTGCTGATTTATCAAGGCTCAATTGCGCTTTGTGCAGGATTTATTCAGTCTGTGCTGACCGAGGCAATTATTGCCGAAATGACCTGCGTTGGCTCGCTTCTGATTGTGGGACTTTCGCTGAATATGCTGAACATAACAAAGCTTAAGGTTATGAATTTTGTTCCGGCGATATTGATGCCCATACCGATATACTGGATAATACAGCTGTTTGAAATGCTGATTAAATAATCGAACGGAGGATATAACGTGAAAGTTCCTTTCCCGTTAAGCCTCCGGCGGATTTTGTTGTCCGTGCAAAATTTTCCTCGCATAAATGCTTGGAAATGCACATGGACGTAATAATCTCTTATCATTCCTTGCTCTGCGGATAAGAGAAATTTCATAACTATTTGTGCCGACGCAGAGCGGCGGAATGGAGATTATTATGAAAAGAATAGCAAAATTTGAGAAAGTAAGTCAGGAAAATTTCAATTTGGGCTGGATTGATGCTTTTGGCAGCGGTATTGGTTTATACGATGCATACAATGATTTAAAGCTTCCCAAACGTGCCACTTCCGGCTCGGCAGGCTATGATTTTTTTGCGGTGCGTGATGTGGAGCTCGCCCCCGGTGAGACAATTAAAATGCCCACCGGTATCCGTGTAAAAATCGACGATGGCTGGGTTCTTAAAATATATCCCAGAAGTGGTCTTGGCTTCAAATTTCGTCTTCAGCTGGACAATACAGTTGGGATAATCGACAGCGATTATTATTATTCGGATAACGAGGGACATATAATGATAAAGATTACAAATAACTCCCTCGAGGGTAAAACTGTTAGGATAGAAAAAGGTCAGGCTTTTGCTCAGGGTGTGTTTGTAGAATACGGAATAACTGTTGATGATGATGCGGACGGTGTTCGTAACGGCGGTTTTGGAAGTACATCTAAATAGAGAAACGGCAGTTACCATTATGGTAACTGCCGTTTTTATGGTCATTTTATCTTTGTTTCTTGGTTTATTTCTTTGCAATAGCTTCCTTTGCCTTTTCGACAATTGTCTTTGCGTCAAGACCATAGATTTCAAAGAGCTTTGCAGGTGCGCCTGAACGACCGAAGGTGTCAAGTGTACCTACACGGAGCATAGGAACGGGACATTCTTCGCAAAGAACCTCTGCAACAGCTGAGCCGAGACCGCCGATAATGTTGTGTTCTTCTGCGGTAACGATTGCACCGGTTTCCTTAGCTGCCTTAATAATGATGTCACGGTCAATGGGTTTAATTGTGTGCATATTGATAATTCTTGCAGAAATACCCTGTTCTTCAAGAATTGTCTTTGCTTCCAGTGCGTGTGCAACCATAAGACCTGTTGCGATAATGGTTACATCCTTGCCGTCTGCAAGCTGAACGCCCTTACCGATTTCGAACTTGTAGTCCTCGCCGAAGATGGTGGGAACAGCAAGTCTGCCGAAACGGAGGTATACAGGACCCTGATGGTCGATAGCGGCCTTAACTGCAAGGCGTGCTTCTTGGCAGTCAGCAGGGTTCAGAATAACCATATTGGGGATTGTGCGCATAAGACCAATGTCTTCAAGACACTGGTGTGTTGCACCGTCTTCACCAACAGAGATACCTGCGTGAGTTGCACCGATTTTAACATTCAGCTTGGGATAGCCGATTGCGTTTCTTATCTGTTCAAAGGCTCTGCCTGCAGCAAACATTGCAAATGAGCTTGCAAAAGGAATCTTGCCGCAAGTTGAAAGACCAGCTGCAACTGACATCATATTGCCTTCTGCAATACCGCAGTTGAAAAATCTTTCGGGGAATGCCTTTTTGAATGTTCCTGTCTTGGTTGCGGGGGAGAGGTCAGCATCAAGAACAACTACTCTCTCGTCAGCACCGAATTCAGCCAAAGCTGCACCGTAAGCTTCACGGGTTGCCTTCTTTTCACCGATTGCGTACATTAGCATGCACCTCCTATTGATTTAATTACTTCTTCGATGTCAGCCATACCCTTTTCAAACTGTTCGTCATTGGGAGCTGCACCGTGCCAGTTAGCGTCGTTTTCCATGAAGGAAACATCCTTACCCTTAGTGGTATTTGCAATAACCATTGTGGGCTTGCCCTTTGTTGCTTTTGCTGTGTTTACAGCATTTTCGATTTCTTCAAAGTTGTGACCGTCGATAACGATTACATTCCAGCCGAACGCCTCAAACTTCTTGTCAAAGGGAGTGGGGTTCATGACCTCGGTGATGTCACCGTCAATCTGGAGACCGTTGAAGTCGAGGAATGCGCAGAGGTTGTCGAGCTTGTAATGAGCGGCAAACATAGCTGCCTCCCAAACCTGACCTTCCTCACATTCGCCGTCGCCCAGGATTGCATAAACTCTGTAATCCTTTTTGTCATACTTGCCGGCAAGAGCCATACCGCAAGCAGCGCTGATGCCCTGACCGAGTGAGCCGGTTGACATATCAACACCATTTGTACCTTTCATATCGGGGTGGCCCTGAAGGTAGCTGTCTGCCTTACGGAAGGTTTTGATATCTTCCTTGGGGATAAATCCAAACTCAGCCAGAACTGCGTAAACCAGTGGTGATGCATGGCCTTTTGACATAACAAATCTGTCACGGTCGGGATTTTTGGGATTCTTAGGGTCAACATTCATTTCTTCCTTGTAAAGGTATGTAAGAATGTCTGCGGCTGAAAGTGAGCCGCCGGGATGACCCGATTTTGCGCTGTGTACGCCTTCAAGAATCATCTTGCGCACATTTGCTGCGGAAAGCTTCAGTGCATTGAGCTTTTCTGTGTTCATTTTTTATACCTCCATATAAATATATATATTAT
This sequence comes from Oscillospiraceae bacterium, assembly GCA_015068845.1. GTDB lineage: Bacteria > Bacillota > Clostridia > Monoglobales > Monoglobaceae > SIG440. Next base: position 23,666 of record SVJR01000018.1, on the reverse strand, counting down.
TAATTTTAATCAAGCTTTAGTGGTTTTTGAAACCCTTGCCCAGTACCTCGCGGGCGTCCGAAACAATTACAAAGGCATTCTCGTCAATTTTTTTGATGATAGTTTTGAGCTTTGTAATTTCGTATTTTTTAACTACGCATAAAAGCACGGACTTCTTCTCGCCGCTGTAAAAGGACGAGCCGTGAAGCACGGTTGTGCCACGGTCAAGCCGAAACGAAATCTCGTTTGAAATTTTTTCCTGCTTGTCCGAAATAATGTATGCAGCCTTGGCAAAGTCGCCGCCCTCGGCAATTAAATCTATTATATAACTGCTTATGAAGAGGGCAATTGCGGAGTAGAGGATAACCTCCCACTTGCCAAAGACAAGCCCTGCAAGGGTTACGATAAATGCGTCAATTATGAGTACGAACTTTCCCACCGAAATGAACGGGAACTTCTTTTTCAGTATTTGTGCGGCAATATCGGTGCCGCCGGTGGTGCATCCGGCATAAAACACAAGCCCTACGCCCACACCCATAAGCGCACCGCCGTAAACTGCCGAAAGCAGCATATCATCGGTGATGGGTTTTATGAACCACAGTATATCGGTAAATGCCGAAAGCAGAAACATCCCGAAAAGGGAAAAGATTAGGAACTTCCGGCTGAAGTGGCGAAGCCCCCAAAGAAATACGGGGATATTGTAAATCAGTATAAGCAGCCCAACGGGTGCTTTGGTAAGGTGGTTTGTCACAATCGAAAGACCGCTGATACCGCCGGGGGCAATATCCTGCGGGATAAGGAACATATTAAGCGAAACCGCCATAATAAGAGTCCCCGAAAGGACGGTAAGGAAATTTTTTATCCGTAAACGCATTTTTACATTCTCCTTTTGCGAAAATATGTAAAAATGCCGGGATTTCTATTTCTCTACAAGATAGCGGAGAAGCTCTAAGATTCTGTCGCTTTCGCCCTTGAGGTAAAGATACCCGATAAGTGCCTCAACGCCGGTTGCTGATTTGTAGTCAACCATATCCTGATTCTTGGGCGGATGCGAGTTGGTGTTTCTGCCACGCTTATAGACTGCGTTTTCCTCCTCGGTGAGAATGTCCTTAATCTTCTGGTAAAGGTCGGACTGTGCCTTGGCGTTTACCAGCTTGACTGCGGATTTATGGAGCATCTTTACCGGAAAGTTTGCGTCCCTTAAAAGATATGTACGGACAAAAAGCTCATACACGCAGTCGCCTAAGTATGCAAGTGCCAAAGGCGAATACTGCGCAGGCGGAACTTTCTCTCCTAAACGGAATTCTTTTGTAAATGTATCAAGCATAATGAACCTACGCCTTTGTGATTTGCTGACCCTGGGGTGTGTCTTTTACTATTATGCCCATTTCGCGGAGTTTGTCACGGATTTCATCGGATTTAGCCCAGTTTTTGGTGGCTCTTGCTTCAGCTCTCTCGTCGATAAGTGCCTGAACTTCGTCGGAAAGGCCGTCGTCGTCCTTTTTTGCAAGCAGACCTAAAACTCCGCCAAGCTCACGGATGGTGTCAATGGTGAAGGTGATAACTTCCTTTGCAAAGCCACAATCTGCGGTGATTGCCTTGTTTGCCTCGGACACAATTTCGAAGATAACCGAGATTGCATCTGCGGTGTTCAGGTCGTCGTCCATTGCGGCAATATATTTTGCCTTTAAATCTTCGAGCGTCTTTTTGTAGCTAAGCTCCGCCTCGGTGAGTTCTGCACGGCCTTCAGCATTTTCTGCCGCAAACTTCATATCCTCAAGGCAGTTATAAATTCTGTCAAGGCTGGATTTTGCAGAGTCCATAAGGGTTTTGCTGAAGTTAATCGGACTTCTGTAATGTGCCGAAAGCATAAAGAAACGGATAACCTCATAATCAAATTCTGCCGCAACCTCACGAACGGTGAAGAAGTTGCCCAAAGACTTTGACATCTTTCTGTTGTCGATGTTAATGTAGCCGTTATGCATCCAGTAGTTGGAGAAGGTCACGCCGTGAGCACATTCGCTCTGTGCGATTTCGTTTTCGTGGTGGGGGAAGATAAGGTCCTGACCGCCGCTGTGAATGTCGATGGTTTTTGCCAAGAACTTGGTTGCCATAGCACTGCACTCGATGTGCCAGCCGGGACGGCCCATACCCCAGGGACTCTCCCATGCCGGCTCGCCCGGCTTCTGCTTTTTCCAGAGGGCAAAGTCCATCGGGTCGTTCTTTGCTTCGTTAATATCAATTCTGGCGCCGCTTTCAAGGTCCTCAAGCGGCTGGTGTGAAAGCTTGCCGTATTCGTCAAACTTCTTTGCGGCAAAGTAAACATCGCCGTCAACATTGTAGGCATAGCCCTTTTCTTCAAGGGCTTTGACAATTTCAATAATTGCGTCAATGTTATCGGTTGCTCTCGGATGCCAGGTAGCACGCTTAATGCCCAGACCATCAGCGTCCTTGAAATACTCGTCAATATAAGTATCTGCAAGCTCTTTTACGGTGATACCCATCTCGTTTGCTTTGTTAATCATCTTGTCGTCGATATCGGTGAAGTTCTGAACAAAGTAAACCTTGTAGCCGCTGTATTCAAGGTAGCGGCGGAGGGTATCAAAAATGATGAAAGGTCTTGCGTTGCCTATGTGAAAGTAGTTATATACGGTAGGACCGCAGGAGTACATTCTTACAACTCCGGGCTCTACGGGAACAAATTCTTCTTTTTTGCGGTTAAGAGTGTTGAATATCTTCATTTTATACTTCCTTTCTTACAATTATTCCGATTTTCCGGAGCCGAGCTGTTTTTTCAGGTTTTCCAGCTCAACACGCAGCTTACAAAGCTCCATTGAAACGGGGTCGGGAATGTGAATCTGGTCAAGGTCGATTTTTGCCGGAGCAACTTTAACATTGTCACGCTTCACAATATGTGCCGGAACGCCCACGCAGGTGCTGTTCGGCGGGATTTCGTTAAGAACCACCGCGTTTGCGGCAATCTTGCTGTTGTCGCCCACGGTGAAGGGGCCGAGGACCTTTGCGCCGCTGCCGATGGTGACATTGTTTCCGATGGTTGGGTGGCGCTTGCCCTTGTCCTTGCCGGTACCGCCCAGAGTTACGCCCTGGTATATGGTGCAGTTGTCGCCGATAATTGTGGTTTCACCAATAACAACGCCCATACCGTGGTCGATAAACAGACCCTTGCCAATCTGTGCGGCGGGGTGGATTTCGATACCGGTCTTGCGGCGGGTACGCTTTGAAATCCAGTCGGCAATAAAATACATTTTATGATTATAGAACCAGTGAGCCGTGCGGTAGCTGAGAATAGCCTTAACACCGGGGTAAAGGAACAGAACCTGCATTCTGCTTTTTGCCGCCGGGTCACGCTCAAAAACCAAGCTTACCTCTTCACTTATTGTCTTAAAAAATTTCATAATATAAAGCCCTTTCAGTCCATACTTAATTTATTATACACCAAAGTTAATTTTTAGTAAAGAAAAATCTTAAAAAAAGTCTCAGTTTTTTGCAACTTTTCTTAAAGACATAATAATAAAATACAAAAAAGCGGGTATGGTGTGTTTCGATTTGATGTCGAGCCGGTGAATTTTTTGTAAAAGCTATTGAAATTATGACGGTTTTGGTATATAATATACTTGATTTAGTATGCACTTGGCGTGCAGAAATAATATGCCTCCAAAAAAGCAAACATATTAATAATACAGACTAACATAACTTTTAGAAGGGTGAAAGCAAATTGTTTCTTGAAGCTTTATTAAATATATTCCAGATATTTTTGTTTTTAATCGGGTGTTACTACCTTGTGGTGGCGCTCTTTTCACTGACGGTGGCGAAGGGTGTCCTAAAAAGCAGAGCGGAGCACCGGTTTGCACTTTTAGTTGCTGCACATAATGAAGAGAGTGTTATAGGCGAGCTGGTGGAGAGCCTCAAGGGTCTTGACTATCCTGCCGACAAGTTTGATATTTTCGTTGTTGCTGATAACTGTACCGATAAAACCGCCCAAGTGGCGGCAAATGCCGGTGCCACGGTGTGGGAGCGGTTTAATACCGAAAAGCGAGGCAAGGGCTATGCTATGGAGTTCGCCTTTGAAAAGCTTTTTGCAATGGAAAACACGCAGGAATACTTCTGCGTTTTTGATGCGGATAATCTGGTTGAAAAGGACTTCCTTGCTCAGATGAATTCAAAAATCAACGAGGGTTACAGCGCGGTTCAGGGTTATCTTGACAGCAAGAACCCCACCGACAATTGGTTGACCTTCTCTTATTCGCTGTGGTACTGGATAAACAACCGTGTGGCACAGCTGTCCCGTGGCAATTTGGGTTTGGGATGCCGTCTTGGCGGTACAGGCTTTGCTGTTTCTTCCGAGCTTATCCGTGAATACGGTTGGGGCGCAACCTGTCTTGCCGAGGATACTGAGTTTACCTTAAAGCTTGCTCTCAGCGACATCAAGGTTGGTTGGGCGCATAATGCGGTGGTGTTTGACGAAAAACCCCGTCAGCTGGGGACTTCAATTCATCAAAGACAGCGCTGGATGCAAGGACTTTCCGAGGTGGCAACAAGATTTGTTAAGCCGCTTTTTGAAAAGGGAATAAAGGAACGGTCGGCATCGGCACTTCATATGCTGATGAACTTCTGGAGCGATACCCTGTATCCGCTTTCGGCAATATTCTTTTGGGCAGTATATGCGCTTACAATTTTTGCCGACAAAAAGTCCCTGATTTACGCGCTGCTTTGCGGAATGTGGTCGGGTCCGACAGCGCTGCTTCTGCTATCGGTTTTTGTGTGGGGTAATTTGTTTGTTCTTATTGCAGGTCTTTACAATGACCGCAAGCTCGACAGAAATATAATGAAAAATTCCCTCGGTTTTGCAATTTATATCATCTCCTGGATTCCGATTGGAATAATGGGCTTTTTAAAGCGTGACCAAAAAGAATGGTTTCACACTCCGCATTCCGGAAAAGACGGGAAGTAAGAGGTTTAAAAGAAAGGAAGTAAAATACAATGGAAATATTTATTGAAGAAATGGTGAAAAAACACAAAGACGGACTGTATTTTGCAAAGCTCTTTGCGCTGGGCGTAGTTTGTGCTGTGATTGTAGCTTTGCTGATGGGTGTTGTTCTGCCGATTTTTCCGGGCTTTGGATCTATAATATTTCTGCTTTCTGCCGGTTGTGTTTACGGTGCATACTATCTTATTATAGCTGAGGAACTGGAGTTTGAGTATTCCCTTGTAAATAATGAGATTGATATTGACAAAATTGTGAACCGCAAAAAGAGAAAGCGTATAACAACGGCAAATCTTCGTACTCTCGAAAGCTTCGGAACTGCGAAAAATCCGGATTTTGCAAGGTATCTTCGTGATGCGGGCGTAAAAAAACTGTATGCGTGCCGTGACAAAAATGCCGATGATGTATTCTTTTTGGTGTATTCCGAGAATACAGTTAAAAAGATGCTTATTTTCACACCCTCTGAGAAGATAATAGATATAATCGTAAAGTATAACCCCAAAAAGGTGTTGATATAGTATGATAAGATGCGGCACCGACATAGTTGAGATTGACCGTATAAAGGCGGCAGTTACCGGCGTTACAGGTTTTTTTGATAAGGTGTTTGCCGATTGCGAGATTGAATATTTTCGCCAAAACGGCAAAAGATATGAAATTCTTGCCGGATTCTATGCGGCAAAGGAAGCCTTTTCAAAGTACCTGCAAACAGGAATCCGCGGCTTTTCGCTCCGTGATGTTTCGGTAGACCACGAGCCTTCGGGTGCGCCGTTTATCAGATTTTTCGGTGAAAAGCAGGAGGTTTCGCTCAGTATTTCCCATAATAAGACAACAGCCATTGCAACGGTTTGTGGCAAGAGCTTTGTGGGGGTTGATAAGGATACTGCAAAAAAAATGTCCGGTCTTTTGCCGGTTCGTAAAAGCGGTGGCAATAAGGGCGACTTTGGTCGGATTACCGTGGTTGCCGGCTCAAAGGGAATGACGGGTGCGGCGGTACTTTCGGCGTACTCTGCACTCCGTACGGGCAGCGGTCTTGTAACTCTTCTGACTGCGGAATCCGAACGGGCAATTGCGGCAGCGTACCGAGCTGAGATAATGACCGGCGGTCTCTCTTGCGAAAACGGGATAATAACAGCCGATGCGGCAGAGAGGGTAATTGAATTTGCAAATAAATCCGATGCGGTTGTATTCGGGCCGGGGCTGGGTCAAAGTGACGGCGTTTTTGAGGTTCTTTCCCGACTTATACGGGAGTACGATGGTAATTTGGTGATTGATGCCGACGGGCTTAATGCCCTGAGCAAAAATCCGGAAATTCTCAAAGATAAGAGTTGTAAAATAATTCTCACTCCGCACCCGGGTGAAATGTCGAGGCTTGCGAAAAAAACTATTGAAGGTATCCAAAATGACCGCAAAAATTGCGCAGAGCAGTTTGCGGCAGAATACGATGTTACAATTGTTCTCAAAGGTGAGGGAACGGTTGTGACCGCTCCGGGTGAGGAAAGCTATATTAACGAAACGGGAAATGTCGGTATGGCAACGGCAGGCTCGGGCGATGTTCTTTCGGGAATGATTGCATCGCTTGCAGGTCAGGGGCTTGGTGCATTTGATGCGGCAGCTTTGGGGGTTTACCTTCATGGCCTTGCCGGGGATATAGCCGCTGACGAAAAGACGGTATACGGCGTAGTTGCCGGGGACATTGCAGAGAAAGTCCCTGATGCCTTCAAATTGATTTTGTTTGAATAATATAAAAGTGGGGCGAATTTGTGAAAAAAAGTATAACAGCGGTGATTGCCGCAGCTATACTTATGATAAGCCTTTGTTCGTGCGGAAGAAAGACGGAGCACGACCATTACAAGGAAATCTACAAAAGATATAACGATATTCAGAACTTTTCGGCAACGGTTGAGATGACTGTGCAAAACAGTCAGGGAAAGAGTGTATATACTGCAGAACAGAAATACAAAGCTCCCGATTTGTTTGAGGTGATATTTACCGAGCCGCAAAGCGTTTCGGGCAGCGGATATGTGTTTGACGGCGAAACGGTTCTTTTAAAGTCCGGCTTTGGTCATAGTGAGGAGCTTAATGCGGTATCTGCTTTGGTACGTTCGTCGGTGTCGGTCGAGGACTTCTTTGAGGAATTCTACAAAAGCGAGGAGACCTCGGTCACAACAGAGGCAACGGTTTCGGGAAAGCAGACTTGCTTCAGCTGTTTTCTGCCGGGCAAAAACAAAAACCGGTTTAGCCAGAGTCTTTGGATTAATAATGATACCTATCTTCCAATCCGGCTCGTAACCTACGGGATTGACGAAAAACCAACGGTCACGGTTGAATTTTGTGAATTTGTGAGAAACGAAAAGAAATAAATTAAATATACGGGAGAGAAGTTATGGAGGATATGCAAAGAGCTTGGGCGGAAATCGACCTGGACGCAATAAGCCATAATGTAAAGGAAATAAAAAATATCATCCGTCCTGATGTAAAGCTTATGGCGGTTGTCAAGGCTGACGCATACGGGCACGGTGCTTTTGAGGTTGCAAAAGCGTGCTTGGAAAGCGGTGCAGAGCGGCTTGGCGTTGCGTTTTCGGACGAGGCGGTGGAACTGAGAAAGAAGGGGATTGGTGTCCCTATACTGCTCCTTGGCGTTTCAATGCCCGATGCGATTGAAAGTATTATCAAATATGACATTACCCCTGCGGTGGCAGATGTTGAATTTGCACAACAGCTTTCAAAGGCTGCGGTGGCGGCACAAAAGACGGTTAAAGTTCATATCAAAGCAGATACCGGAATGTTCCGCATTGGTTTTCAGTTCACCGGAGACGACAAGCAAAGGCTTGAAACTGTTGAAAAAATTGTGGAGATTTCAAAGCTCCCGAATATTGAGATTGAGGGTATGTTCACCCACCTTTCTACAGCGGATGAGGAGGGCAGAGACTACACAAAACGGCAGCTTGCCAACTTTATGGAGCTTGACGCCAAGCTTAAAGAAAGAGGCGTTGAAATTCCTATACGGCATATTGCCAACAGTGCAGGGCAGATACGATATCCCGAACTTCAGCTTGATATGGTCAGAGCAGGAATTATTCTCTATGGTCTGTACCCATCGGATGAGGTTTCGTATGAGCCGCTGGAGTTAAAACCTGCAATGAAGTTCAAAGCAAGAGTTGTTAATGTAAAAAACATTGAAAAAGGCGATTCGATCAGCTATGGCAGAAGCTTTACGGCAGAGAAGTCAACAAGGCTTGCCACTATATCTGTCGGTTATGCCGATGGGTATTCGAGGATAATGTCGGGGCGTGCCGTGGTTTCGGTAAACGGCAAAAAAGTTCCTCAAGTGGGAAGAATTTGTATGGACCAATGTATGATTGATGTTTCTGGTGTTAATAATATAGATATCGGTGACGAAGTTACCTTGTTTGGCGACGGAGCAGTTTCTGCCGAGTCGGTTGCCGCAAACCTTGGCACCATCAATTATGAAGTGGTGTGTATGGTGGGGCGGCGTGTTCCCCGTATCTATATCAAAGACCGGAAGATAGAAAAAAGCATCAATTACCTTCTGGAAAACGACGGACAGTAAATTTTTACATAGGCAGATTTACAATGTCCGAAACAAGTTATACTGCGTATAGTGTATATAGATTGATAAAGGGGGAACCTTCAATGAAGTGCGGCGACTGTGAAGTGATGGCGCGCGAATGCCACGAAAAAGAGCGTTTGACAGATGCGTTGATTGCCGGCTACAAGGAAATGTCCCGTATCAATCTGAGTTTGGCAGAGGAAGCAGTTGCGTCAGACAATGAGGCGACCGAACTCTCCGAACAATGCTTACGGAGTGTGAATGAATGTGGTAGTTAAACGAGGCGATATTTATTACGCAGATTTAAGCCCTGTGGTGGGTTCTGAACAGGGCGGGGTCAGACCTGTGCTGATTATCCAGAACGATATCGGCAACAAGTACAGCCCCACGGTGATTGCAACGGCGATTACCTCACAGATTAACAAGGCAAAAATGCCGACGCATATCGAGCTTGACGCCAACGAATACGGACTCTCCAAGGATTCGGTTGTGCTTGCCGAGCAAATCAGAACTATTGACAAAAAACGGTTAAAGGAAAAAATAGGGCATCTTGACGAAAAACTAATGACCAGAGTGAACGAGGCTCTTGAAATCAGCTTCGGGCTTGTCTGAGACTTTCGGTGCCCGGATAATTTGCGAGGTGGAAATTATGAAAACAAAAAAATTCAGAATTGCAACGGTTGTTCTATGTCTGGCACTCTGCTTTTCAGCAGTACTTGCCGAACCGGGAGGAAGTGACGACCCGCTTATCTCACAGTCGTATATCGAGAATGTTCTTATGCCGTCAATCAAGCAGTATGTGGAAAGCCGTATTGCCGAGGTGAACTCGGGAACAGGTTCAGGTGCAACTGATGCCTTCACGGTGGTTGAGGTGAAAAAGAGTCAGCAGCTCATCTGCGCTGCCGGAACAGAGCTGATTCTCCGTATGGGTTCGGCAACAATTATTGCGACCGAAAAGGGCGGCCTTGCAGATACAACAGCCGGCTTCGACCTTGCAAATGGTGTGACAATGCCTGCAAACCATCTGCTCATAGTCCCGGTTGCGGATGGCAGAGGTATCAAGGCAACCTCCGACACGCTTGTGATGGTAAAAGGTGGATATACAATCAAATAAAAAGATGCGTGAACGAAAGTTCACGCATCTTTTTATGCTATATATACTTGTTTTGTTATGCGCTTAAATTCATTAAGGGCTTTTTTTGCTTTATCAGGGTCGTCAAACACCCCGAATACTGCCGAGCCGCTTCCGCTCATAAGTGAGTATATTGCACCGCTTTTTTCCATAAGTGTCTTATAACGGCTGATTTCGGGGTATTTCCCCAAAGTGACCGACTCAAGGGTGTTACCCGCGTGTCGGGCAATCAGGGAAAGGTCGTTTGTCTTTATTCCTTCGATAACGGCTTTGGTGTCAGGGTGCGGTGTACTGCTGCCCAGCATAAGGTTTTTATATACCCACGGCGTTGAAACACCGAAATTGGGCTTTGCAATCAAAAAGGTTACATTTTCAAGCTGGGGCAGAGGCGTGAGTATCTCGCCAATCCCTTCGGCAAGCATACAGCCGCCGTAGATGAAGAATGGGACATCTGCTCCGATATTCTTTGAAATTTCAGCAAGTCTGTCCTTGGATAAAGGTTTTCCCGAAAGAGCGTTCAGTGCCGTTAAAGCCCCTGCGGCATCGGACGAGCCGCCGCCAAGCCCTGCCCCAACGGGGATTTTTTTATTTGCATTTATATGAACCTTTGCGGCAAGACCGGTTTCGTCAAAGAACAACTGTGCCGCCTTAAAGCAAAGATTTCTTTCGTCGTTTGGTACATAGCTGAGGTTACTCGAAATGTTGATTTCGAGAGCCGCTGCTTCTTCATAGGTAACTGTCAGGGTGTCAAAAAGTTTTATGGTGTGCATAATCATTTCAAGATTATGATAGCCGTCTTCCCTTCGGCTTGCAACATCAAGCGAAAGGTTGACCTTTGCCGGACATTTTACGGTAAGTTCCTTTTTCATTTTGCTTTGACCTCCTTACCAAGGGTTTTAAGTGCAATGCACGCACAAGTGATTGAAATTGCGGCTGAAATCAGGTCGGATACCGGCTGTGCGTAGAATATGCCGTCCAGCCCGAAAAACCGCGGCATAATAAGAAGTGCCGGGATAAGGAACAGGCATTGTCTGGAAAGACTGAAGAATGTTGCCGCCCTTGGCTTGTTTATATACTGGAAGTAGTTTGAACATATAATCTGGGCGCCAACCAGCGGCAATGCCATTGAGTTGGTGATGAGAGCCTGCTTGCCAAGCCGGATAAGCTGAGGGCTGGAGTTAAAGGCGCGCACAATCTGTTCAGGGAACAGGTGGATAATCGCAAAGCCGATAATAACAAAAATTGTTGCGGCGGTAACGCCGTACTTCATTGCCTTGCGAACACGGTCGTATTTTTTTGCTCCGTAGTTGTAGCCAACAATGGGCTGAACGCCCTGATTGAAACCGAAAATCGGCATAATTGCAAGGGTCATTGCGCTGTTATACACTGCGAATGCGGAAACTGCAATATCGCCGTTGCCTGCACCAAGCTCGGCATTGCCGTAGGTGATAAGCAGGTTGTTATAGATTATATTCACGGCCGCCATTGCAAACTGAACAAGTGCCGGGGAAAGGCCGAGGAACATTGTTTTTGAGATAAGTTTGAAGTCGGGACGAAAGTCCTTGAGGTTAAGCCGGAGTGAGCTTTTCTTCGTAAAGTAGAACAGCACCCACAGCATTGTTGCAAGCTGACCGAGTATGGTCGCGATTGCCGCGCCGACAACGCCTATGCGGATTACCATAGTTAAAAGCCAGTCAAAGACAATGTTTGTGATTGCACCGGCAAGCATAGATACCATTGCCATCTTCGGGTTGCCCTCGGAACGGATAATTGCGTTAAGCGCAAATCCTACGCCCTGAAAAACCGAGCCGGCAAGGATAATCAGCATATAGTCGCAGGCGTAATCCATAATCACGCCTTCCGGCGTTCCGAACATCCTGAGAAGGGGCTTTAAAAAGATGTAACCTAAAATCGAAACAATCAGCTCCAGAATTATAGCAAAAACGCATACATTGTTAATGATTTTTTCAGCTCTTTCGCGGTTGCCCTCACCAAGACTGATTGCAACAAGCGAAGTTCCGCCAAGCCCAACAAGCATACCTGCCGCCATTATCGCTGTCATAAAGGGATAAGCGAAGGAGAGGGCGGCAAGGGCTTTGTCGCCTACAGCCTGTCCCACAAAAATACGGTCAACCACATTGTATATGGCATTTACAATCATACCGACAATTGCCGGTGCGGAGAAGCTCCACAACAGCTTTAAAACCGGTTCTTCGCCGAGTTTTCTTGAGTTATTTTTCATATCAGTCACCTCACGCAAAACAATGTGTATAAGGCTTTTGCCTTATACACATTGTCAGGGAATTATTCTTGTGTTTCGGGAGAGTCTTGCGGCTCTGACTCGTCGCTTTTTTTAACTTCTGCGCTGACAGCTTCGTCAGAAACGGGGGCTTCGGGGGTGTCGGGAGTGTCAGCCGACTTTTCTTCAAAAAGTGCCTCGAATTCGTCGGCATCAACCTTTTCTTTTTCGAGCAGCATTTCTGCGGTTTTCTTAACCTTGTCAGCCTGATCGGAGAGAATTTCGGAGCAACGGGCATAGCACTCGTCGATAATTCTCTTGATTTCAGCATCAATCTTTGCTGCAACATCCTCGCTGTAATCCTGAGTATGACCAAAGTCGCGGCCGATAAATACTTCGTTGTTGCTGCTACCGAACGAGCGTGTGCCAAGCGCCTCGCTCATACCGTATTTTACAACCATATTCTTCGCGATTGCAGTTGCACGCTCGATATCGTTTGATGCGCCCGTGCAGATATCTTCAAGGAACAGCTGTTCAGACACACGGCCGCCGAGAAGAGTGATGATTTCTTCAATCATTTCGGTCTTGGACATATGAGTGTTATCGTCCTTGGGAAGTGATAGGGTGTAGCCTGCCGCCTGACCGCGCGGGATAATTGAAATCTGGTGAACTCTGTCCTGAGTGGGCAGCATTTTTGCCACAACTGCGTGACCTGCTTCGTGGTATGCAGTAATTTTCTTGTCGCGCTCGGTTATAATTCTTGTCTTCTTTTCGGGGCCGGCAATAACCTTCATAATCGATTCTTCAAGGTCTTCCATAGTGATTTGCTTTGCGTTGTTCTTTGCCGCACGGAGCGCCGCTTCGTTCATAAGGTTTTCAAGGTCTGCACCGGTAAAGCCAACGGTTGTCTTTGCCAGAACATCAAGCTTAACATCCTCTGCAAGCGGTTTACCCTTTGAGTGAACCTTAAGGATTGCCTCTCTGCCCTTAACATCAGGGGCATCAACCAGAACCTGACGGTCAAAGCGTCCGGGTCGGAGAAGTGCGCTGTCCAGAATATCGGGGCGGTTTGTTGCCGCAATAACGATTACGCCTTCGTTTAAGGTAAAGCCGTCCATCTCAACCAGCAGCTGGTTAAGGGTCTGCTCTCTTTCATCGTGACCGCCGCCGAGACCTGCGCCTCTCTGACGGCCTACGGCATCAATTTCGTCAATAAAGATAATGCAGGGCGCTGCCTTCTTTGCGTGGTCAAAAAGGTCACGGACACGGGAAGCACCTACGCCGACAAACATTTCAACAAAGTCGGAACCTGAGATTGAGAAGAAGGGTACGCCTGCTTCGCCGGCAACTGCCTTTGCAAGCAGGGTCTTACCTGTTCCCGGAGGGCCAACAAGCAGAAAGCCCTTGGGTATTCTTGCACCCAAGTCACGGAACTTCTGGGGATTTTTAAGGAATTCAACAATTTCCTGAAGCTCTTCCTTTTCCTCATCCTCGCCGGCAACATCGTCAAAGGTCTTTTTGTTCTTATCGTCAAAAAGCTTTGCACGGCTCTTGCCGAAGGACATAGCACCGCCGGGGCCGCCGCCCTGTGACTGGCGCATAAAAATAACCCAGAAAACAATCATAATGATGATAAGACCAAGTGACGGCAAAAAGCTGAGCCACCACGGGGGCGATGCGGGAACAGGGGTATCAACCTTCAAAGTTCCTGCGGCAATCTGGCGTTCAATGTCTGCGCCAACGCTTAGGTAGATTGCGGTGTAGCCGGGTGTCACAACCGTGAATTGGCTTCCGTCGGTAAGCTTGACATTCGCATCGGTTGAAATAACCTGAAGCTCAGCAACCCGACCGTCCTTAATCATTGTAAGAAGGTCAGAGTAGATGTACTGCTCGCCTGTCTCGGGCATAGAGGTCAATGTAAATATTGTGATTATTATAAGTAGTAGAATTGCATAAAATCCAAGTCCTTTTAAATGTTTTTTCAAGTGACCGCCTCCTGTTTTGTGGGTATTTGAAATTCTGCGGAAGGTAAATTTCCGTCAGAGGAAAAATATGCAAAAATTACACATTATATACTAACACATTTTATCTTCAAAAACAATAGCTAAAATGAAAAATTAACAAAATTGAAACATTCTTAGTATTGACAAAGTTTAAAGTAACAATTACAATTAAGAGAATGGATTTATGCCGAAAAAGGAGAGATTAAGTTGGCAAATAATAAAAATTCAAATAAAAAGGCTACTGCAAGGAAGAAGAAAGCGTCCGGCGGCGCAGTTTGGGGGACGGTTGCGGCTGTTGCCGTGATTGTTCTGGTGTGTGCGGTTCTTGTCATCGGAATTACCGGTGGTAAAAAGACTTCATTTACCTCATCAAACGGCGAAAATCCGGTCACGGAAAGCACAAACAAAGCAGATGGCAAGGAGGACAAAACAATGATTCAGGAAAATGTAAAAGTAGCAGTTGAGATGGAAAATGGCGGTGAGTTTGTTCTGGAACTTTATCCCGAATACGCACCACAGACAGTTCAGAACTTCGTTGATTTGGTAACCGACGGTTTTTACGACGGCGTTGGCTTCCACAGAGTTGTTGAGGGCTTTATGGCTCAGGGCGGCGACCCCGAAGGTACCGGTATGGGCGGCAGCGGTGTTGAAATCCCCGGCGAGTTTGCGGCAAACGGCTTTGCACAGAATACTCTTTCACATACTAGAGGCGTGATTTCGATGGCGCGTTCGCAGGACCCCGACAGCGCAAGCAGCCAGTTCTTTATCTGTTATGACGACGTAAGCTTTCTTGACGGCAACTATGCGGCGTTCGGCAAGGTTATTGAGGGGATGGAGGTTGTTGACGCGTTCCTCGATGTTGAAAGAAGCTATAACTCAATGGGCGAGTTGGCATCACCGGTTAAACCCATTACTATGAAAAAGGTTACAATCGTTGAAGACTAATACCGAACGGAGTTTTAATATGAAAAAGATATTTTCTTTAATTCTTGTATTTGCGCTTTTGTGCAGTACGGCGGTTTTCGCACACCCGTTCAAGGATGCGCAGGGGCATTGGGCAGACGCCGAGATTGAAAAGGCATATACAAACAAGGTAATCAGCGGTGACCCTGACGGCAAATTCCGTCCTGACGATGCCATTACCAGAGCAGAATTCCTCAAAATGCTGGCGGCTGAAATCAGCGCAAGAGCAGAGGTATCAATCCCCGAAATCTCTAACACAGAAGAGCATTGGGCGGCAAAGTATTACAGCTTTGCAACAACATATATGTATGCACCGTTAAGCGATGCAATCGGTGACATTGCACCGGGCGTTATGACAGCCGGTACCTACGATTTACCTATTCCGCGATGGGAAATGGCGTTTATGCTTGGCGAAACCATCCGCAATGTAACCGGTATGTCGGCAGGGAATATTGATTTACCCTATGCTGACAAGGAGGAAATTGCAAATGACTACCCCGTAGGGGTTACACAGTCGATTGCAAGCAGCTACGGACTGGCGCTTATGACCGGTGACGAGAATAATAAGTTCAATCCTGCGGCAAGCGGAACCCGTGCCGAGGCGGTAACGGTTATCAATCGTCTTGATGCAATGCTTGAAAAAATTATCGAAAGCATAAAAGCAGCAGAAGCCGAACAGCAGAAGCAGTACGAGGCATACGAGCAGTCGATTAAAGAAAAGCTTGTGACTTATGACAAAATCCCGACCGGTCATCCCATTGTTTATATGGTTATGGAAAACGGCAAAAAGGTTACCATTGAGCTTTATCCTGAATTTGCACCCCAGACGGTTGCAAACTTTGTGAAGCTGGTTAAGGAAGGCTTTTACAATGGATTGACCTTCCACCGCGTTGTTCCGGGATTTGTTGCTCAGGGCGGCGACCCCGACGGTGACGGCAGCGGCGGCAGCGACGGTAACATCAAGGGCGAGTTCTTGGAGAATGGCGTTGAAACAAACACGCTTTCGCATACCAAGGGCGCAATCTCAATGGCACGCTCTCAGCATCCCGACAGCGCAAGCAGTCAGTTCTTCATCTGCCTTGATGATGCATCAGCAGCGCTTGACGGCAATTACGCAGTATTCGGCAAGGTTATTGCCGGAATGGATGTTGTTGAAAAGTTTGCAGAAGTTGAGCTTGACTGGAGCGCATCCGGCGAACAGTCTACACCCAAAACACCAATAAAAATTAAGGCGATGACAGTTAAATAGGGGCTGTGAAAATAGTCCAGAGCGCAAAAGGCAGGATGAATTAAGATGTAACAAGCCGCTAACCAAAATGTTTTGGTTAGCGGCTTATGTTGTGTGCAAAAATCTATTTTTTCTTTTTGAATACAAAAAAGTTCTGGATTGTAAAGTTGAATAAAAAGAACAGCATTTCGGTCAGTATTTTAGCGAGGTAATGGTTGATGTCGAGACCGTGTGTCAGAAAGTTCAGCACAATGCTGTTGCCAACCAGAACAAGTGCCGCAAGCGAATAAAATCCCACGGCAGACTTCCACAAGGTTTTGTCGCTTTTGAAAACAAGGCGGCGGTTAATGTTGAAGTTCACGGTGGAGCTGACAATTCTTGCCGCAACATTGGCGAAAGTCAGATTGACAAAGGTTATCCGCTCGGCAACTGTCACGGTAAGCAGAATAAAGATGGCATAGTCCACCAGAAACGCCGTAAACGACGAAAGCGAAAACCTGAAGAACCGCTTGAAGCTTTTAAAGTGTGACTTGATAAATTCTTTCATAGCTTGGCAGACTCACCTCCTTAGGCCGTGGGGCGTTGCATCCCCTTAATTTAAATTGTACCTCAAAACGAGGGATTTGTCAAATTTTTATATAACTGTTGGGTTAGCCCAAAGACATTTTGTGTATTATGCCCGTGAAAATATTGAAAAAATCGTTGACTTTAACACTTTAGTGTGGTAAACTATGAAAGTGATTAAATGCGTAGAGGTGAAAGAAATGAGTAAGACAAAAAGCCCCGAAACGGAAAGATTATTTAATACAATACTTAAATTTGAGAGCCTTGAGGAGTGTAGCAGTTTTTTTGAGGATATCTGCACCATCAAGGAAATTCAGGATATGTCACAGCGGCTTGAGGTTGCAAGGATGCTGAACCAAAATAAGAGTTATGCTGAAATTTCTAAGGTGACCGGTGCAAGCACTGCGACCATCAGCCGTGTTAATAAGTGTTTGGTTTATGGCAGCGACGGATATAAGCGAGCACTTGAGAAAATGGAAGACTAAGGCTTAAAAATCAGCTCATATTACCATTTTTTTGCTCGTGGCAGTACACTGTGTAGGGACCGGCGTCCCCGACGGTCCGAAGACGCCTCGCGGAAAAATGTCAATCTGAACCAATTTTTTGCGCCTTAAAAGTTGCTATGGAAAGGACGGATATAAATGAATTTTAATGACAGTGTTTTTGAAAAGGACGAGAGAGCGATATTTGCTCTGCGCAGTCTTTATAAAAGCTACGGATATACCAAATACAGAATGAGTAAGTTTGAGGAATATGACTTTTATGCACGGAATAAGGACTTCCTCATTTCGGACAATGTTATTACTTTTACTGATTCCGACGGTAAGCTGATGGCACTCAAGCCTGATGTTACCCTGTCGATTGTTAAAAACAGCAAGGACAGCGTGGGCGATGTTCAAAAAGTTTACTACAACGAGAATGTATACCGTGCGGCAGGGGATACCGGGGAATTTAAAGAGATTATGCAGGTCGGTCTTGAGTGCATAGGCGACCTTGACGGCGGCTGTGTTGCCGAAGTGGTTATGCTTGCAGCCAAGAGCCTTGAATGTATCTCGGCTGATTTTGTTCTTGACATTTCGCA
This sequence comes from Oscillospiraceae bacterium, assembly GCA_015068845.1. Taxonomy (GTDB): domain Bacteria; phylum Bacillota; class Clostridia; order Monoglobales; family Monoglobaceae; genus SIG440. The sequence continues at coordinate 5,901 of SVJR01000018.1, read as the reverse complement.
TATGGGTATCATTGCCGAAGCGATGGATGCGGCAGGGCTGTCAGTTGACGGACGGAAAGAGTATCTTTCGGCTCTGGGTGAGAAAAACCTTAAACGGGTTGAGGAAATCTGCCAAAGCGAGGGCGTGGACGGTGCTGTTCTTAAAAGCCTTGTGACAATATACGGCAAGGCGGAGAAGGTGCTTGAAAGCCTTGAGAAGATGGAGGTAAGCGATGGCTTCAAGGCTGCGGTTTGTGAGCTCAAGGAGATTTCCAAGGTTCTGACGGAAAACGGTCAGGGCGAGAAGAACAGAATTGACTTCTCGGTTGCAAACAGTATGAAGTATTACAGCGGTGTTGCGTTCCGCGGCTTTGTCAGCGGAGCTTCGGGCGGAATACTTTCGGGCGGTCAATACGACAAGCTGATGCAGAAGATGAACAGAAGGTCTTCTGCAATCGGGTTTGCGGTTTATCTTGATATGCTTGAACACCTTGACAGAAGCGACGAAAGGGAAGCCGGCGGCGAAAAGCAGGTTTTGAACATTGCACTACCCAAGGGCAGACTTGGCGAGAAGGTTTACGGTATGTTTGAAAAGGCGGGGTTTGAGTGCCCGTCCATCAAGGAAGAGAGCCGAAAGCTTATATTTGAGAACGAGGATTTGGCAATCCGGTACTTTTGGGTGAAGCCCTCGGATGTTGCGATTTATGTTGAGCACGGAGCAGCAGACATAGGTGTTGCCGGTAAGGACATTCTGCTTGAGTACGAGCCCGATATTTACGAGCTTTTGGACCTGAGTCTTGGCAAGTGCCGTATGGCTGTTGCCGCAAAAAAGGAGTTCTGCGACGGGGACAGACGGACGCTCCGTGTTGCAACAAAGTTCTCCAATATTGCAAAGAAGTATTACAAGTCAAAGGGTCGGGAGATTGATATTATTCACCTTAACGGCTCGATTGAGATTGCACCAATACTTGGACTTTCCGATGTTATTGTGGATATTGTGGAGACGGGAACGACTCTCAAGGAGAACAACCTTGAGGTAAAAGAGGAGATTGTACCCATCAGCGCAAGGCTGATTGCCAACAAGGCAAGCTTTAAGTTTAAAAACGGGCAGATTGAGAAAATTCTGAAAAGCATGATGCAGCAGGTGGAGGAACGGAAGAATGATTAAAATTTTGAAATACGGCGAGGTGGCAAACGAGGACATCTTTTCGCGGGTTGTTCCGGAATTTGATGTTACTGCCATTGTATCGGATATAATTGAAAATGTGAGACAAAATGGCGACAAGGCGCTTTTTGAGTACTGTGAGAAGTTTGACAAGGCAAAGCTTGACAGCTTGGAAGTAACCAAAGCGGAACTTGACGAGGCTATGAATCTGGTTGAGCCGGAGTTTGTAGAAGTTCTGAAAAAAGCTGCGGCAAACATAAAAAAATTCCACGAAAAGCAGGTACGCCACGGCTTTATTATAAACGATGAGAACGGAATTGTTACGGGACAGAAGGTTATCCCCATTGACCGTGCGGGACTTTATGTCCCCGGTGGTACGGCGGCGTATCCGTCAACAGTTCTGATGAATGCTATTCCGGCAAAAATTGCCGGATGCCGTCAGGTGGTTATTGTAACTCCCCCGTCAAAGGATGGAAAAATCAATCCTGCAATTTTGGCTGCGGCAAACATTGCAGGGGTTGACAAAATCTTCAAGGTGGGCGGTGCTCAGGCGGTTGCGGCACTTGCTTACGGAACAGAATCTGTGCCACAGGTTGACAAGATTGTAGGACCGGGTAATGCCTTTGTTGCAGAAGCAAAGCGTCAGGTATTCGGCAGGGTTTCAATTGATATGATTGCAGGACCGAGCGAAATTCTGGTTGTTGCGGACGGAAAGAGCAATCCGAAGTTTGTTGCGGCAGACCTACTCTCTCAGGCGGAGCACGATAAGCTGGCAAGTGCAGTGCTTGTGACCGATTCGGAAGAACTGGCGCAGGCGGTTGCAAACGAGCTTGAGGTTCAAATTCCTCAGCTTGAACGCGCGGAGATTGCCCGTGCTTCCATTGATAACAACGGCAAGATTATTGTTGCTGACGACCTTAAAACCGTTATTGAGATTGCCAACGAGATTGCCCCCGAACACTTGGAGCTTTGTGTGGATAATCCTTTTGACTACCTTGACGGTATTCGTCACGCAGGTTCAATCTTTATGGGCAGGTACTGTCCCGAGGCGTTGGGTGACTATCTTTCGGGTGCAAACCACACGCTCCCCACAAGCGGCACGGCAAAGTTCTCGAGCCCGCTTTCGGTTGACGATTTTGTTAAAAAAACTCAGTATACCTATTATACCGGGGAAGCACTCAGCCGTGTGGCAAAGGATATTGACCGTTTTGCAAGGAAGGAAGGCTTGACCGCCCATGCAAAGAGCGCAACTGTAAGATTTGAAGATTAATTTTGGAGAAACATATATGAGTAGATTTTTAAGCGACAGGCTGAAGGCATTGGAACCATACACTCCGGGCGAACAGCCACAGATACTTAATTTGATAAAACTTAATACAAACGAATCGCCGTTTCCGCCCTCTGAAAAAGCGGTGGCAAATGCGACTTGCGAGGCAGAAAAGCTTCAACTTTATCCCGACCCTGAATGTAAAAAGCTGACTGAGGAAATTGCAGAGCTTGTAGGAGTTGCGGCGGACGAGGTGCTTGTTACCAACGGCTCGGATGAAATTCTGAACTTTGCATTTATGGCGTATTGTGATACCGAAAACGGTGCGGCGTTCCCCGACATAACCTACGGATTCTACAAGGTTTTTGCACAGCTGGGAAGTATTCCGTACATCGAAATTCCGCTTACCGACAGCCTTGAAATAAATCTTGAAGAGTACAAGGGTATAGGAAAAACCATTTTTATTGCAAACCCCAATGCGCCTACCGGAATTTTTATTGAGCCGGAGGAGATTGAGGAAGTGATAAAAGCCAACCCCGATTCTGTTGTGGTGGTTGACGAGGCGTATGTTGACTTTGGCGGAAGAAGCTGTATTCCGCTCATCAAAAAGTATGATAACCTGCTTGTGACCCAGACATTCTCAAAGTCGAGGTCAATGGCGGGGGCGCGACTTGGCTTTGGTGTAGGCTGCAAGGCACTCATTCAGGATTTGAATACCATCAAGTATTCAACCAATCCCTACAACATCAACCGTATGACTATGGCGGCAGGGCTTGGCGTGCTTGCGGACGAGGAGTACACACAGGCAAACTGTAAAACAGTTTGCGAGAATCGTGAATATACTCAAAAAGCCTTAAAGGAACTGGGTTTTGATGTTACCGGTTCCAAAGCGAACTTTATTTTTGCGAAGCATCCGTCGGTCAGCGGCGAGAAGATATATCAGGGTCTGCGTGACCGGAAAATACTGGTGAGACATTTTTCAGCGGAGCGAATTTGCGAATATAACCGCATTACTGTTGGAACAAAGAATCAGATGGATGCTTTTTTAGATGCGATAAGAGCTATCCTTAAGGAGGAATTAAAATGAGAATATCCGAGATAAACAGAAAAACTGCGGAGACCGACATTCAGCTCAAGCTGAATATTGACGGCAGCGGTAAGAGTAATATTGAAACGGGTTGTGGTTTTTTGGATCATATGCTGACCCTTTTTGCAAAGCACGGTCGCTTTGATCTTGATGTAAAGTGCAAGGGTGACATAGAAGTTGACTTTCACCACACTACCGAGGATATCGGCATTTGCCTTGGCAAGGCGTTCAGTGATGCTTTGGGCGACAAAAAGGGTATTTGTCGTTACGGGAATATGATTCTCCCGATGGACGAGGCGCTTATACTGACCGCGGTTGATTTTTCGGGCAGAAGCTATCTTGCGTATACGGTTAATCTGCTCCGTGCCAAGGTAGGCGATTTTGATACCGAATTGGTTGAGGAGTTCTGGCAGGCGTTTGTCCGTGAGGCAGGGTTAAACCTCCACATCAACCAGATGGCAGGTGTTAACACACATCACATAATTGAGGGCATTTTCAAGTCGGCGGCACGCAGCATAAGGGCGGCAGTTGCCATTGACGAAAAAGCAAAGGACGAGGTTCCCTCAACGAAAGGGGTACTTTAATGGTTGCCATTGTTGACTATGGTGTAGGAAATCTGTTTTCGCTCAAAAGCTCCTTTGAGATGATTGGCGCGGAGACGGTTGTGACAAGTGAAAAGTCGGTTCTTGAAAAAGCGGACAGAATAATTCTGCCGGGCGTTGGTGCGTTTGAGGACGCCGCAAAAAAGCTCCGAGAAAGCGGTCTTGGCGATGCAGTAAAGGCAGAGGCGGCAAAGGGAAAGCCTGTTATGGGCATTTGTCTTGGAATGCAGCTTTTGTTTGACAAGAGCTTTGAATATGGCGAGCACAAGGGTCTTGGTCTTATCAAAGGCGAAATCCGACCCATCGGTGATGTCATACCAAAGGATTTAAAAATTCCGCATATCGGTTGGAATGCACTGCATTTCGGTGATAAGAAGCACGAAATTTTCAAATATCTTAATGAGGGTGACTTTGTGTATTTTGTTCACTCGTACTATGCGGCTAATTGCGAGAACGCTGTTATTGCAACGGCGGAATATGGAGCAGAGCTGACTGCGGCGGCGGCACAGGGTAATGTGTGCGGCTGCCAGTTCCACCCCGAAAAGAGCGGTGAGGTGGGGCTTAACATACTTAAAGCGTTCTGTGAAATGGAGGCTTAAAGTTAGAAAAAATCAATTCATCTTGTAATTACAAGCGGGCTATTGGGTGAAACACCTCATCCACCGCAAGCGGTCCCCCTTCCCCTCAAGGGGAAGGCAACCGACCCCTACAAAATGGTGACATTGAATGGAAAGGAACGGTTAAATTTATGTATATTTTTCCGGCGATAGATTTATATGACGGCAAGGCGGTGCGACTTCTCCGTGGTGAATATGATAAAATGACGGTTTACAGCGAGAACCCAATCGAGATTGCCCGTGATTTTGAGGCAAGCGGCGCAAGTCATATTCATATGGTGGATTTGGAGGGTGCAAAGACCGGTGAAACTCCCAATCTTGAGATTGTGGCACAGGTTGCCCGTGAGACGCGCCTTTTTGTTGAGGTGGGCGGCGGTATCCGCTCAATGGAGGTTATTGATCGCTACATATCAGCGGGTGTCGGCAGGGTAATCCTTGGCACGGCGGCTGTTAATGACGAGGAATTTTTAAAGGCTGCGGTTGAGAAATATGGCGACAAGATAGCTGTTGGCGCAGACATCAAGGACGGATTCGTGGCAATCAAGGGTTGGACAGAAAAGTCGGAGTACAGCTGCTTTGACTTCTGCAAAAAGATGCAAGGATTAGGTGTTAAAACTCTTATCTGCACCGATGTTTCAAAGGACGGTGCGATGCAGGGTGCAAACCGCGAGCTTTACCGCGAGCTTTCAAAGGAGCTGGATATGCAGATTATTGCATCGGGCGGCGTAACCGATATTTCGGACATAAAGGCACTCAGCGAAATGGAGCTTTACGGCGCGATAATCGGCAAGGCTTACTATACAAAAGCGATTTCGCTTAAAGAGGCGATTGAGGTGGCAGAATGATAACAAAGAGAATTATACCTTGCCTTGATGTAAGGTCGGGCAGGGTTGTAAAGGGTGTAAATTTTGAGGGTGTATCCGATGTTTCGTCACCGGTGGAGCTTGCAAAGCACTATTCGGACGGCGGTGCAGACGAGCTGGTGTTCTATGACATCACTGCGTCGGTTGAGGGGCGTGCTCTGTTTACCGATATATTAAAGGAAGTGGCACGGACAATTTTTATTCCGCTCACCGTGGGCGGCGGCATCAATACTGTTGAGGATTTTGACCGTGTTTTAAAATGCGGAGCGGATAAGGTCAGCGTTAATTCGGGCGCAATCCGTAACCCTGATTTGATTTACG
>SVJR01000017.1 GCA_015068845.1 Oscillospiraceae bacterium | reverse complement strand
GTGTTCACTTCGGACACCAGACACGCCGTTGGAATCCTAAAATGGCGGAGTACATTTTTACAGAAAGAAACGGTATCTACATTATCGATTTGCAGAAGACTGCAAAGAAGATTGAAGAAGCTTACTACTTCGTTCGCGACATCGTTGCTGACGGCGGTACAGTTCTTTTCGTAGGTACAAAGAAGCAGGCTCAGGATGCTATCCGCGAGGAAGCTGAAAAGACCGGTATGTACTACGTAAACGCAAGATGGCTTGGCGGTATGCTCACAAACTTCAAGACAATCAAGAGAAGAATTGACAGACTTTATCAGCTTAAGAAGATGAACGAAGACGGTACAATGGAGCTTCTTCCCAAGAAGGAAGTTCTCAAGCTCAACCTCGAAGAAGAGCGCTTAGAGAAGTACCTCGGCGGTATCAAGGAAATGAGAGATATTCCTTCCGCTATGTTCGTTGTTGACCCCAGAAAAGAGAAGAACGCTATTGCCGAAGCTCACAAGCTGGGTATCCCCGTAATCGCAATCGTTGATACAAACTGCGACCCCGAGGAAGCAGATTATCCTATTCCCGGTAACGACGATGCTATCCGTGCCGTAAAACTTATTGTTTCTACAATCGGTAACGCTATCATCGAAGGCAAGCAGGGCGAACAGGTTGTTGACGCTCCTGCAGAAGAAGCTTCTGAGGAAGTTTCTCTCGATATGATCGAAGAATAATTTAACTTTTAACTTGAGAAAGCGAGTGAAATAAAATGGCATTTACTGCACAAGATGTTAAAACTCTTAGAGAAATGACAAACTGTGGTATGATGGATTGTAAGAAGGCTCTTACAGAAACAAACGGCGATATGGACAAGGCTGTTGAATACCTTAGAGAAAAGGGTCTTGCAACCGCAGCTAAAAAGGCCGGCAGAATTGCTGCTGAAGGTCTTGTTACTTCTGCTGTATTTGGAAATGTTGGTGTTGTTGTTGAAATCAACACAGAGACAGACTTTGTTGCAAAGAACGCAGACTTCCAGAAATTTGTTATGGATGTTGCTGAATGTATTGCAAAAGCAAACCCTGCTGATGTTGAAGCACTTAAGGCAGCTCCGCTTTACGACAACCAGACTGTTGGTGAAGCTCTTACAGAAAAAATCGCTACAATTGGTGAGAATATGAACCTCCGCCGTTTTGAGCGTTTTGAAGGCGTAAACGAAGCATACATTCACGGTGGCGGCAAGATTGGTGTTCTTGTTAACTTCAAGCTCGGTGACGAAGCAAAGGCAAATGAGCCTGCATTCAAAGCAGCTGCAAAAGACGTTGCAATGCAGATTGCAGCGGTTATGCCCAAGTATGTTAAGAGTGACGAAGTTCCCGCAGACGAGCTTGAAAAGGAAAGAGAAATCCTCAAGGCTCAGGCTCTCAACGAAGGTAAGCCCGAAGCAATCGTTGACAAGATGGTTGCTGGTCGTATCCAGAAGTTCTACAAGGAAGTTTGTCTTGTTGAACAGCCTTATGTTAAGGATGGCGATTTGACAGTTGCTAAGTTCCTCAAGAACGTTGGCGCTGAAATCGGTACAGACATCGAGGTTATTAAGTTTGCTCGTCTTGAAAAGGGCGAAGGCTTAGAAAAGAGAGTTGACGACTTTGCAGCAGAAGTTGCAAAGATGGCTGGCAACTAATATCTCAGGCTACCAAAAGGATGTAGGTTCTTCCTGCATCCTTTTTTTCTTGCCCTTTTCTGCGACGAATTGTTAAAACCCCTATCGGGTTTTCTCCTTATTGTAAAAAACTCTCGTTTTTTTACAATCCTGCGTTAAAAATATGCCACCGGCATATTTTCTTAACACTCCAGCTTGAAAAGGGCGAAGGCTTAGAAAAGAGAGTTGACGACTTTGCAGCAGAAGTTGCAAAGATGGCTGGCAACTAATATTAAAAGAATATTTAAAACCGCTTTCTTCCATCCGGAGGAAAGCGGTTTTCTTTGTTTTTACGACCAAGGGATTGATATTTCTTTGTCAATGTGCTGTTTTTTTTACTTTTCTTACAAAAAATGCTGTTAAAAACATATATTTTTAAATTTTTTTCAAAATATGTTTGAATTTCTGAAAAAGATATGATATAATGTTTGCTGTACGATTATGTGGTCGTACAAGTTTGATAAAATTAATTAATTCATATATTTTTAAGGAGGCATTTTTCATGGCTAAAAAAATGAAAACCATGGATGGTAACAGTGCTGCTGCACATTGCGCCTATGCGTTTACAGAAGTTGCTGCTATCTATCCTATCACTCCCTCTTCCAACATGGCAGAAAATGTTGACCAGTGGAGTGCAGACGGTCTGAAGAACATCTTCGGCGAAACTGTTGACGTTGTTGAAATGCAGTCTGAAGCAGGTGCTGCTGGTGCAGTTCACGGTTCACTTCAGGCAGGTGCTCTTACTACAACATTCACAGCATCACAGGGTCTTCTTCTTATGATCCCCAACATGTACAAAATTGCAGGTGAACTTCTTCCTACAGTTTTCCATGTTAGTGCTCGTGCACTTGCTGCTCACGCACTCAACATCTTTGGTGACCATCAGGACGTTATGGCTTGCCGCCAGACAGGCTTTGCTATGCTGGCATCAGGTAGCGTTCAGGAAACTATGGACCTTGGCGGTGTAGCTCACCTTGCTTCTATCAAAGGTAGAGTTCCTTTCCTTCACTTCTTCGATGGTTTCAGAACTTCACACGAGATTCAGAAGATTGAAGTTATGGACTTCGAAGACCTCAAGGGTCTTCTCGACTGGGATGCTCTCAAGGCATTCAAGGACAACACTCTTAACCCTGAACACCCCGTTCTCCGTGGTACTGCTCAGAACGCTGATATCTACTTCCAGGGCAGAGAAGCTGCAAACAAATACTACGAAGCAATCCCTGACATCGTTGCTGACTATATGAAAGAAATCACAAAGATTACAGGCAGAGAATACAAGCCCTTCAACTACTACGGTGCACCCGATGCAACAAAGGTTATCGTAGCTATGGGTTCAGCTTGCGAAGCTATCGAGGAAACTGTTGATTACATCAACGCTCGTGGCGGCAAGGTTGGTGTTGTTAAGGTTCACCTTTACAGACCTTTCTCAGCTAAGTACTTCTTTGATGTTATCCCCTCAACTGTTGAAAAGATTGCAGTTCTTGACAGAACAAAGGAACCCGGTTCACTGGGCGAACCCCTTTATCTTGATGTTTGCAACCTTTACTACGGTAAGGAAAGCGCTCCCGTAATCGTTGGCGGTCGTTACGGTCTTGGTTCAAAAGACACAACTCCCACACAGATTATGGCAGTATACAACAATCTTGATGCAGACCAGCCCAAGAACGGCTTTACCATTGGTATCGTTGATGATGTTACAAACCTTTCACTCGAACTTCCCGAAAAGATTAATGCTGCTCCCGAGGGCACAACACGTTGTAAGTTCTGGGGCTTTGGTTCAGACGGTACTGTTGGTGCTAACAAAGATGCTATCAAGATTATCGGTGACAACACAGACCTTTACGCTCAGGCATATTTTGACTATGACTCAAAGAAGTCAGGCGGCGTTACAATGTCTCACTTGAGATTTGGTAAGAAGCCCATCAAGTCAACATATCTCCTGGACGAAGCTGACTATATTGCATGTCACAAGCCTGCATACCTCACTCAGTATGATGTTCTTGAAGGCCTTAAGAAGGGCGGTACATTCCTCCTCAACTGCGTATGGACACCTGAAGAACTCGACGAACATCTCCCTGCAAATGTTAAGAAGTACATTGCAGAGAACGAAATCGAATTCTACACAATCAATGCGGTAGATGTTGCTGTTAAGGTTGGTCTTGGTCCCAACAGAATCAACATGGTTACACAGAGTGCTTTCTTCAAGCTTTCAAATGTAATCGACTTTGAAAAGGCTGTTGAGCTTATCAAGGCTGCTATCAAGAAGACATACGGCAAGAAGGGTGACGAAATCGTTAAGATGAACTGCGACGCAGTTGACGGTGCTATCGAAGCTCTCACTAAGATTGATGTTCCTGCAGCTTGGAAAGATGCTGTTGATAAGGATGTTAAGGAAAACAATGTTCCTGACTTCATCAAGAATATCGTTCAGCCCGTTAACGCACAGGCTGGTAACAAGCTCCCCGTAAGCACATTTGCAGGTATCGAAGACGGTACATTTGAGACCGGTACTTCAAGATTTGAAAAGCGCGGCGTTGCTGTTAATGTTCCTGCTTGGGATATCACAAAGTGTATCCAGTGTAACCAGTGTTCACTTGTTTGTCCTCACGCTGCTATCCGTCCTGTTCTTCTGAACGCAGAAGAAGCTGCAAACAAGCCCGCAAGCTTTGAAACAAAGGCTGCAACAGGTTTTGCAGGTATGGAATACAGAATTCAGGTATCTCCTCTCGACTGTCTTGGCTGTGGCGTTTGTGCTCAGGTTTGTCCTGCTAAAGAAAAAGCCCTCACAATGAAGCCCATCGCTGAAGTCGAATGTGAAGCTCCAAACTGGGAATTCGCTATGACTGTTTCTTCAAAGCAGGATGAAATCGACATCACAAAGAGCACAAAGAACTCACAGTTCGCAACACCTATGCTTGAATTCTCAGGCGCTTGTGCAGGCTGTGGTGAAACACCCTACATCAAGCTTATTACTCAGCTCTTCGGTGACAGAATGATGGTTGCTAACGCTACAGGTTGTACATCAATCTGGGGTGGCTCTGCTCCTTCAATGCCTTACTGCAAGAACGCTGAAGGCAAGGGTCCGGCTTGGGCTAACTCACTGTTCGAGGACAACGCTGAATTCGGTCTTGGTATGGTTCTTGCTAACAAGAAGATCAGAAACACTTTGGTTTCAAGAATGAATTCAGTTATGGATGTAGTTAAGCCCGAACTGGCTGCTGCATTCAAGGCTTGGATTGAAGGCAAGGATAACGCTGATGCATCTAAGGCTGCTGCAAAGGATATCGCAGCTCTCATCAAGGATGCTGATATGAGCAATCCTGCAATTAAGGAAATTGCTGACCGTACCGACTTCCTCGTGAAGCGTTCACAGTGGGTATTCGGCGGCGACGGTTGGGCTTACGATATCGGTTACGGCGGTCTTGACCACGTTATCGCATCTGGCGAAGACATCAACATCTTTGTTGTTGATACCGAAGTTTACTCAAATACAGGCGGTCAGGCTTCAAAGGCTACACCTACTGCTGCTGTTGCTAAGTTCGCAGCTTCAGGTATGAAGACCAAGAAGAAGGACCTCGGTATGATTGGTACAACTTACGGATATGTATATGTTGCTCAGATCGCTCTTGGCGCTGATATGAACCAGGCACTCAAGGCAATCAAGGAAGCTGAAGCTTATCCGGGTCCGTCACTCATTATCGCTTACGCTCCCTGTATCAACCACGGTATCAAGGTTGGTATGGCTAACACAATTGCAGAGGAGAAAAAGGCTGTTCAGACAGGCTACTGGCACCTCTGGAGATACAACCCAATGCTCAAGGAAGAGGGCAAGAACCCCTTCATCCTTGACTCAAAAGAGCCCACAGGCACAGTTAAGGAATTCCTTGAGGGCGAGAACCGTTATCTCATGCTCAAGAAAGCATTCCCCGAAGTTGCAGCTCAGCTCTTCGACAAGGCTGAAAAAGACCTTATTGAAAGATACGAAATCTACAAGAAGAAAGCTGCTGAAGAATGCTAATTCTCTGAAGTTTAAAAGAACCGCTCAATCGAGCGGTTCTTTTTTTATTGTCTTATATCAAACATATATTCAAGTAATGAAAAGTTCTGCTGGAAGGGTCGCATAAAGTTCCAGTAACCGGCGCCACGCAGACCTTTTTCGTTAATTAAGTTAAATTTTTGCTGAATGCTCCGTACATCCTCAAACCAGACCTCGTGTGCCCTTCCTCCATCATCGGTATATCTGAACCACGGCGACTGCGAAACCTCGTCATACTGAATTTCAGCACCATTTCGGGCTGCAATCTGGATTGCCTCCACATTGGATATTGAATCTGCACGGGACTCGCCCTTTACATATGGTAGCGTCCAGTCATATCCATAGTTTGGGATACCCAGAAAAATCTTTTCCGGCGGTATAATTGTAAGGGCATAATCCACCACCTGCCGCACATTTCGTATAGGCGCCACAGCAAGCGGCGGTCCGTACGTGTACCCCCACTCATAGGTCATTAAAAGCACTGCATCCGCATTGTCGCCGATTGCCCGATAGTTATGACCCTCGTACAAAAGTCCTCGTTGTGTGTCCGAAATTTTGGGGGCAAGGGCAGCAATTACTTCATAACCAAGGGGATTAAGCCGGCTGCGGAGTTTGCCCACAAATTCACCGTATAGTACAGCGTCCTGAGGATAAACAAATTCAAAGTCAATATCAAGGCCACGATAATCCTTTTCCTGCATATTTTCAATTACCAGTTGAATTAGTCCGTCCTGAATTTCGGTGCTGTTCAGCACCATACTCGCAAGTTCGTTGCTGAAACCGCCGGTTTCGGTCAGGGTTGAAAGATGCATGAGCGGCAACACGCCATAGTTCAATGATTGTTCAATCAGTTCCTCGTCCTCCAAGTACACAAGCCCACCTGCGTTTGTTATGCCATAAGTAAACGGAGTCAGATAGGTTGAAAACGGCAGAATAGTTTGCAAAAGCGTCATATCCACATAAGGGTAAGCGTATCCGTTTACATCAATCGTTCTGAGTGGTGCTCTTTCAAACTCTATCACAAGGGTCTGACCGGGATAAACTGTTGGTCTGCCGCCTAAAATGGGGTTGTTGCGATACAAAGTGTTTACATCCGTTCCATAAGTTTTTGCAATTGAATACACGGTTTCGTTCGCTTGAACCGTATGAAGCCGTTCGGGCTGCAAAATCAACAAGGCTTGACCCACCACAAGATTAGGGATTCGCTCAAGATTGTTTGTGTAGGTCACAACAAATTCAGGAACGCCGTAGGTTTGGGCAATACTTTCTGCGGTTTCTCCGCTAGTTACAATATGTATATTCATAATCCACCTCCACTCTATATTATATTTTGAACCTTTAAAACGGTTAATAAATCGCAGAATGTGACAAAATATAGCGAAAAACTATTGACATATTAAAATTTAAGTGTATAATATATCTGTAACCCATTGAGGCTTTCGGAATTTTTACAGACCGGGAGCAGAGGGGACTCCGGAGAATCTCATTTTGAGTGCCGAAGGTGCAAGGCTACAAAACGTAGCTGAATCTCTCAGGCAAAAGGACGGAGCAGACAAATCTATACACTTATGTCTGTGTGTCAATCCGGAGCTGCCAAAAAATTTGGTGGCTATTTTTATTTTTTAGGAGGGTTTTAAACCATGCAAGAAACATTATTAAACATTGTTGCAAAAGCCAATGCATATCTCTCTGACTACATTCTTATTATTTTGCTTGTAGGCGTTGGTCTTTTCTTCTCAATCAAGACACGCTTTGTTCAGGTTCGCTGCTTTGGTGAAGGTATGAAAGCGGTATTCGGTAACCTTAAGTTCCGGGGCGGCAAACAGACAAGCGGTCTCAGCTCGTTCCAGGCGCTTGCTACTGCTATTGCAGCTCAGGTTGGTACAGGTAACATCGTTGGTGCGTCAGGTGCGATCCTGATTGGTGGCCCCGGTGCTATCTTCTGGATGTGGATTATCGCATTCCTCGGTATGGCTACCATCTATGCAGAAGCTGTTCTCGCTCAGGAAACAAGAATCAAAGACGAAAACGACGAAATCCACGGCGGACCTGTTTATTACATAAAGAAGGCTTTCCCCAATGGCTTCGGTACATTCCTTTCAATCTTCTTTGCTGTTGCAGCAGTTCTTGCTCTTGGCTTTATGGGCAGTATGGTTCAGTCAAACTCAATCGGTGAGACCTGTAATACAGCATTTGGTATTCCCACTTGGGTAATGGGTGCTGTCGTTGCCGCAATCGCAGCAATCATCTTTATTGGTGGTGTTCAGAGACTTGCTTCTGTTACAGAAAAGATTGTTCCTATTATGGCACTTCTTTACATCATTGGTGGCCTTGTTATTCTTTGCATTCGTATTAAGTTCATCCCCGAAACAATCGGTATGATCTTCAAGTATGCATTCACCCCCTCTGCTCTTATCGGCGGCGGTATCGGTTATGCTCTTAAAACTGCTATCAGCCAGGGCGCAAAGAGAGGTCTCTTCTCCAACGAAGCCGGCATGGGTTCAACACCCCACGCTCACGCAATGGCAAATGTTGCAAAGCCCCACGACCAGGGTGTTGCTGCTATGATTGGCGTATTTATTGATACATTTGTAGTTCTCACAATGACAGCTCTTGTTGTTGTTTCTTGTCTCTATGCAGGCAACGGTCCTCTTGCAGGCCTTGCGGGCGATGCATATGCAGCCGCTACATCGGGTGCAGAAGCAATTGTTTCAAAGACAAATGCAATGCAGCAGGCATTTACACTTGCTCTCCCCATCGGAAACTTAGGTAACATCTTTGTTGCAATCTGCCTGTTCTTCTTTGCTTTCTCGACAATACTCAGCTGGAACTTCTTTGGTAAACTCAACGCTCAGTATCTCACAAAGAACAGCAAAGTCGGCACAATTCTTTATGCCGTTATTTCAATCGTATTTATCTTTATAGGTTCAATCCTTTCAAACGACCTTGTTTGGGAGCTTACAGACTTCTTTAACTACCTGATGGTTATCCCCAATGCTATTGCACTTATTGCACTCTATAAGTTGGTTGAAAAAGCTGCAAAAAAATAATTACTTATTAAAGAAAAAACCCGCCGTGTGCGGGTTTTTTCTTTGACAAAAATCGAATATGCTTATATAATGACTTATCATTTCAAGTTGTTGACGGACACAGCGTACACAAGCTTACAGACGAGCTGTTTACAGACTCTGTAACCATTGTGTATGACAGCCCGATAAGTGACTATGTTTACTTAATAATATAATTTCCGGTTGCGAAACAAAGATATACTTCAAGGATTTTGACCATCTGCTGATGTGGACCGAGCCGGGTGCAGATTTTGTATATATTGAGCCTTGGTGCGGAATGTCACAGTTTGGACTTCCCTGTAACGATATTTCCGAAAAGAACGGTATTCACAAGCTTGAAGAAAACGGCACATATACCGTACATCATATTATTTCATCAAATACGCCATCCGCAAGGTGGCGTACTGTTTTCATTTTTATATTGATTTTCTCAAAAAACAATGGTATACTTTACTTGAAAGACAAATATAGAGAGGATTGCTTAATTTATGGTACTTGCAATTGATATTGGAAACACAAACATTGTGCTTGGAGGTTTTGTTGGAGAAAACCTTGAATTTGTTGCACGGATCGCAACAAACGCCAATAAAACCGAGGACGAATATGCAACTAAAATCCGCAGCGTTCTTGCACTTCACAATGTTGATAAATCCGCAATTGAGGGGGCAATCATTTCTTCCGTTGTTCCTCCGCTCAATTCAGTTATGAAAAAAGCAATATTCCTTGTCTACGGAGTTGAGCCCATTATGGTTCAGCCCGGAATCAAAACCGGCATTGGTATACATTGTGACAATCCGGCAAGTGTTGGTGCAGACCTTATCTGCGCCTGCGTTGCCGCACACCACATTTACGACAGTCCGTCTCTTGTAATTGATATGGGAACTGCAACAAAGATAATGCTGATGGACAATTCCGGAGCGTTTGTCGGGGCATCCATTATCCCCGGCGTGAGTATTGGTCTTAAGGCACTTGCCAGCGGAACTGCTCAGTTGCCGCAAATCAGCTTAGAGGCGCCTAAGTCAGTTGCCGGCAAAAACACCGTTGACTGTATGCGTTCGGGCGTGGTATTCGGCAATGCCAGCCTTATTGACGGGATGATTGACCGCTATAACGCTGAAGTCGGCGAGGAGCTTAAGGTTTATGCCACCGGCGGACTTGCCTCCACCATTGTCTGCCATTGCAAACACGACATCATACTCGATGTTGATTTAGTTCTTAAGGGACTTTATATCTTATATAAAAAGAACATCTGAGTCTATCACTCTGCCACGCAGGGTTGATATAAAAATTTATGCGTTGTATCGTAGCTTTACGAACGACAGCAAGGAGGAATTTTTATGAAAAAAGAAAACAAACGAATGTCAACCGAGACTATGGTCCTTGGCGCAGTACTAACCGCTTTGGTTATTGTCCTACAATACCTTAGTATGGCTATCCGCTTTGGAACCTTCTCCATCACACTTTCCCTTACTCCAATTGTAATTGGTGCATTAACCTGCGGTATGAGTATGGGAGCATGGCTTGGCTTGGTTTTTGGCGTAACGGTTCTGTTGACCGGTGATGCTGCTCCATTTTGGGCGGTCAGTGCCGGAGGTACATTTATTACCGTTATTGCAAAAGGTATTGCCGCAGGCTTCTTCCCTGCGCTTGTATTTAAATTTTTGAAAAAGTTTAACCAAACCGCAGCATCTGCCGTTGCTGCAATCATTAGCCCGATTGCAAACACCGGCGTATTTTTACTGGGCTGCGTAATATTCTTTATCCCCACTTTGATTGAATGGTACGGCAATGTTACTGCATTTCTGGTTACAATATTCAGTTTTAACTTTGTTATTGAACTGGTGCTTAATATCGTTTTAACACCGGTTATTATCAGATTAATGAATATGAAAGTGAAAAATTAAGATGTCTGATGCATTTACTCGCACCGAAATGCTCCTTGGAGCAGAAAACATAGAAAAACTGAAAAACGCACACATTGCAATTTTCGGGCTTGGCGGAGTTGGCGGCCACGCAGTTGAAGCACTTGCACGCTGCGGAGTCGGGCATTTTACTATTTTTGACTCGGACACGGTTGCAGAGTCCAACCTCAACCGCCAGATTATCGCAACGATTGAGACCATAGGTCAAAAAAAGACTGAGGCAATGAAAAACCGCATTTTAAGTATCAATCCATCGGCAGAGATAATCACTCACGATGTGTTCTACTTGCCCGAAAATGCAGATAATTTTGACCTTTCAGCATATTCATACATTGTTGATGCTATTGACACTGTCAGCGCTAAATTGGAGCTTGCTGTGCGTGCACAGACTTTGGATGTGCCCATTATAAGTTCAATGGGTACCGGAAACAAGCTGAACCCGACCGACCTGAAGGTTTGCGACATATATAAAACTTCAGGCTGTCCTTTGGCACGGGTTATGCGGCGTGAGCTGAAAAGTCGCGGCATTAAAAAGCTGAAAGTGGTGTACTCCGAAGAAACACCTTTAAAGCCACTCTTTTCCGAAAATCCGGATTCAAAAAAGCAATCTCCCGGCAGTACATCGTTTGTACCTTCGGTTGCGGGACTTATCATTGCAAGCGAGGTTATAAAGGATATATGTGGTATATAAAAAAATTCCACGAAACAGACTGTTTCGTGGAATTTTTGTTTTCTATTATTTTTTCATTGAAACGCCAACCGTTTCAAGTCGGGCAACGATTGATTCAACAACCGCCATTGCTTCTTCCTTGGTGAGGGTTCGTTCAGGATGTGAGAACACAAGACGAACAGTAATTGACTTACCGTTCTCGTCGGTATAGGTATCCACCACGCTGACATTTTTGATAAGGTCACAGTTTTCTGCCTTAATCGCATTGCCGATAGGTGCATACATATCGCAAACAAACGAGAGGTCAATTTCCATTTCAGGATAACGCGAAGGCCCGCTGTATGAAATGCTTGCATTTTTGATTTCGGCAAAGGTTGCCATATCAATTTCCGCATACACAATTGCTGCCTTTTTATCTATCTTCTTTGAAACCACCGGATGAACAACACCCATTTCACCAATCGCAACTTCGCCGCAATAAATCTTGTTGAGATTTTTGAGATGCTGATACGAATGAGTTGCCTCAATTCTTTCAAATGACAGTTCTTCGTGCTTAATGTCATCTGCAACAACTGCCAGCATATCACGAAGTTCAAGGTAGAGAGCCTCAACCGACTTAGTTTTTGAGAAGAGGGTTACTGCCAACATTTTGCGCTCGTCGCAAAGGTTATCTGCATTAACTCCGTTCACGACTCTGCCTACCTCAAACACTCCGAAATCGGGAGCAAATGCCGTGTTATACTTAACCTGGCAAAGCTGTGTCGGGATAATTGACTTTCTGATAGTTTCAATGTTCGGATTAGTTGCATTAACCAATTTAATGTTATCTTCAACCTCGATACCCAAAGCCTTGTATTCATCGTAATACGCCCAGACATAAGAGTGGAGCTCATGGAGTGAATACCTTTTTACCAGAATATCCTTAACCTTATCCTCAACCGTTTTTTCGAGGTCGGCACGGACAGGATAAAGCGGTGCGTCAGCTGTGTTTATCTCAAAGTTATCATAACCGTAAATTCTGGTGATTTCCTCAATAATATCAGCCTTAATTGTAACATCCTTGGTTGCTCTCCAGCTGGGAACTGTAACGCTGAAATCGTCGCCGCTGAGCTTAACCTCAAAGCCCAGAGATTTGAGGGTATCAACGATACATTCGTTGCTGATTTGGATACCTGTATAACGGTCCACAAACTTCTTATCAAAGTCAAGCTTCACTGTATCGTACTTAAACGCATACTCATCCGTAAGAGCCGAAACGACCTTAACTCCGCTGTCGATATCGGTCAGGAGCTTGATAAATCTTGCAATTGCAGGAACCGTCATTTCGGGGTCAAGGCATTTTTCGTAGCGCATTGAGGCATCGGTTCTGTGGGCAAGACGAACTGTTGATTTACGAATTGAAACTGCATCAAAGGTTGCAGATTCCAAAGTCAGGGTTGTTGTGTCCTCAACAATTTCAGAGTCAAGACCGCCCATAATGCCGGCAATAGCAACGGGCGTATTGTCATTGCAAATCATAAGAGTATTTTCGTTGATGTTGCGTTCAACGCCGTCAAGAGTCTGGAATGTAAAGGGCTTGTCAAATCTCTTTATTCTCAATTTTTCAACTTTGCGCGAATCAAATGCGTGCATCGGCTGACCCATTTCAAGCATAAGGTAGTTGGTAAGGTCGGCAAGGAGATTGATTCCACGCATTCCGCAATAGTAAAGACGGATACGCATATTTACCGGGCTTACGGTTTTGGTGATATTTTCAACCTGCATACAGGAATATCTCTGACAGAGCTTATCCTCAATCTTCATATCAACCTTGGGAAGGCCGTCGTACTTTGCAAGGTCAACACAGTCGAGAGGCTTGAGCTCTCTGCCTGCGAGTGCCGCAAATTCACGGGCAATGCCGTAGTGACCCCAAAGGTCGGGGCGGTTTGTGAGGGACTTGTTGTCAACCTCAAAAATTATATCTTCGATTGCATAAAGTTCTTTTAAAGCGGTTCCACAAGGCGCATCATCAAGAATTTCCATAATACCCTCGTGATCATCGGAAATGCCGATTTCCTTTTCGCTGCAGCACATACCGTAAGAAGTAACGCCTGCAACAGGACGGGGAGTAATCTCAATCTCGCCGATTTTTGCACCAACCTTTGCAAATGCAGTTTTCATACCCACCTTTACATTCGGCGCGCCGCATACAACATCTGTCAGCTTTCCGTCACCTGCATCAACCTTCAGAAGATGCAGTTTTTTTGAATCGGGGTGGTCTGCCACCTCTTTTATTTCAGCAACAACTATACCTGAAATGTCGCTACCCTTATGAAACACCTCATTTTCAACCTCCGCTGTGGAAAGTGAAAAACGGCTGATAAGTTCCATTTTGTCAAGACCTGTTAAATCAACAAAGTCTGAAATCCAGTTCATAGATAAAAACATTTTTCTTCCCCCTTCCTTACTCGTCGTCGGTAAACTGCGACAGACTTCTAAGACTGCCGCTGTTCAAGTCGCGGATATCCTTTACGCCGTACTTCATCATTGCAAGACGGGTAAGACCAAGACCAAACGCAAAGCCTGTATATTCCTCGGGGTCAATGCCGCCGGCTTTTAAAACCTCGGGGTGAATCATACCGCAGGGACAAAGCTCAAGCCAGCCGCTGTGCTTACACGAGGGACAACCGTCGCCGCCGCAGATAAGGCAGCTTATATCAAGCTCAAAGCCCGGCTCCACAAACGGGAAGAAGCCCGGACGGAGTCTTACCTTGATATCCTTCTGGAACACCTCAGAGAGCATTGTCTTCATAAAGAAAATAAGGTTTGAAATTGATATATTCTTATCAACCATTACGCCTTCCATCTGGAAGAATGTGTTCTCGTGGCAGGCATCTGTTGCTTCGTTACGGAAGCATCTACCAGGGAATATCGCCTTAATCGGAACGCCGTCGTTAATGAGAGCGTCCTTATACTTTTTGTAGATTGCGTTCTGCGCCGCAGAGGTCTGGGACTTTAAAAGCTGTCCGTTTTCAAGATAGTAGGTATCCTGCATATCACGGGCAGGGTGATGTTTGGGGATATTAAGTGATTCGAAGCACTCGTAGTCCGAAACAACCTCGCTGTAATCCTCAACCGTAAAGCCCATAGACTTGAAAATCTTTTCACACTGGCGCTGAACCAGAGTAATCGGATGATACGAGCCACGGTCAAGCTTTGCCGGGCTTGACACATCAAATTCGGGCATTGAATTGATTTCCTTGAGGATTTCTGCATTCTTCAGTTCCTCGCCCTTGTTTGCTATCATTTCCGCAGCTTCGTTTTTGAGTTCGTTTACCTCCTGTCCGAAGGTCTTTTTCTCCTCAATGGATAAGTCCTTCATACCCTTGAGGAGGCCTGTAATAAGGCCGTTTTTACCAAGATACTCAACTCTGACCTGGTCAAGCTGTATTGCATCACTTACCGATTTGAGCTTTTCGGTGAGTTCTTGTTTCAGCTTCATTGTTTGTTCAGCCATAATATTTTTCCTTTCTTCTGTTAATAAAAATAAAACCCGTCCCTGTAAAAACAGGGACGAGCATAATTTACCCGCGGTACCACCCATATTCAGAATTACTTCTGCTCTTTTTGCGGTTTGCCGTGACCGCTCCACTTTGCTTAGCCCAAATTCCGGTTTTCGCAAAACGCTCCAATGCTGAAATTCACAAAGCACTTCCTCAATGACCGCTTTCAGCCCGTGACGATCAATCTCTTGTGAGGCGATTTGCCTGCTACTTACACATTTTCACTGCGCGTACATTGATAATATACCACATATAACCTCAAAATGTCAAGACATTATTCCACATAAAGCGAAACAAGTTTTTGCGAATTGACATCCACAAGGCCTTTTGTTGTAATTTTCAGGCTCGGAATTACCGAAAGACTCATAAACGCCATTGTCATAAACGGCTCTAAGCCCTTATTGGCTCCAAGCTTATAAACCGCTTTTCGCACTCTTGCATTCTCTTTTGCGACAGTTTCTGCCGAGCCTTCACTCATAAGACCTGCAACAGGTAACGGCATTTCTGCCATCACCTTGCCATCTCTCACAACAACACAGCCGCCACCGAGCTCGCGAATGCGATTTGCCGCAGTTGCCATATCTAAATCATTTGTACCCACTATAACAAGATTATGCGAATCGTGGGAAACCGAGGACGCAATCGCCCCCTCCTTCAGACCTATACCGGAGATAAAACCAAGGCCAATGTGCCCTGTGTGCATATGCCGCTCAGCGACAGCAATTTTAAGTATATCGCGGTCAATATCAATACCGCCGTTTTTCTCCCAGTTTATCTCGGTTATCCATTCGTCGGTAATGAGCTGGTCATCAATACCCTTTATCACCCGACAACGCGGGGTTTTGGGTTCAATGTAAAAGTTCTTCGCCGACAGTTCATCCATAAAAAACGAATTTTTGACAGCTTTGATAAGATCTGCCCGGACTTCCGGCTCAGGGAATGGACAAACTATTCCGTTTTCAACCACTTTTTCACCATTTTTATAAACATCTCTTACCCTAACAGTATCAAGGTCATCAAGTACAAGTATATCCGCGATATAACCCGGAGCAATTGCGCCAAGGTTACGGATCCCCATACACTGTGCGGCTTGTATTGTTGCCATCCGGATACCGGTAACTACTGATTTGCCGCATTTTACCGCACGGCGGATTATACTGTCAATATGGCCGCTTTCGAGAAGGTCTGACGGATGCTTATCGTCCGTAACAAGCACACAACGATGTGCATAAGGCTCCTCAAAAAGCGGAAGCAAAGCATCAAGATTCCGTGCCGCAGTTCCCTGGCGAATCATTACCCACTGACCTTTCCGGATACGCTCTGCCGCCTCTTCAAAGCCCGAACATTCGTGGTCGTCGTTTATTCCTGCTGCAATATATCTATCTAAGCTTTTACCTGTAAGAAGTGGTGCGTGACCATTGACTATGAGGTTGAATTCCTTTGCATCGTTTATTTTCTCTAAAACTACACCATCACCGCATATTACACCCGGATAGTTCATCATTTCGGCAAGGCCTAAAACCTTGACTTCGTTATAAAACGGTTTTAAGTCCTTTGCACTCAAAACTGCTCCCGATTCATCAAACGAGGTGGCCGGGACACAGGACGGAAGCATCAGGTAGACCGTCATAGGAATTTCTTCACTTGTTTCAAGCATATATTCAATTCCTGCAGTTCCGCAGACATTAGCAATTTCATGGGGGTCTGACACAATCGAGGTTGTTCCGTGCGGAACACAGACCTTGGCCAGCTCGCCCGGCAGAAGCATTGTGCTTTCAATATGGATATGCCCGTCAATGAAGCCGGGACACACGAACTTACCCGCCAGGTCTTCGGTTTTATCCGCATCAGCTTCACAGTATTCAGTGCCTACACCTGCAATCACTTTGTCTTCAATTAAGATATTTGTTTTTTCAATCTCGCCTGTAAACACATTGACAACTGCACCGTTTTTAAGAAGAATACGCATACCCTACACCTCCATTTATGTGTTTAACTAATTTTATCATTCTTTTATTATGCGGTCAAGAATATACTTGCAAAATTTATTTTGTTATGATATATTATATATATGAAAAAATATATTTTCTTAGCCACTATCAGTTTAATAGTTGTTGCTTTGCTTCTTGTAAGCTATCCGCAGACCACCACCCATAAGGGAATCTACACGGCTCCGGGGCTTGAAGATGCAAACGATGCTACCATCGAGCTCACCCGAACCATTAGCTTTAAAAGCATCATAAACCCGAATAAGATATATGGAACCATTTCGGTTTCACCGTATCAATCGGACGATGTTTCGGTTGCTGAATTTGACTTTACCGGAGAAACCTCAGGTGTAGCAGATAATCTTTATTATGTTCTGTTGACCAGATACAACCATCGCGAAAAAGATGTAACCTTTGCAAATATGTGGTTTGACAGAAAGCTTAACAACATTGTAATTGCAGAAACTACGGAAGATAGCTTTCTTTACATCTCCGCAACCGAAGATTTCCTCAACAAACTTCAGCAGAATATAAAAAATACGGCAGATTAGTTAATCTGCCGTATTTTTATTGTTTTTTCAATTAAATTTTGAATATACCAAATGCATCCAATACAGACGAAACAAGAATCAGCACAATGCAGATAGGTGCCATATACTTGATAACAAACACGAAAAGCTTCTTTCTCTTAAACTTTGACGAAAGCTCAACCTCATCAATGAGTGACTGGGGTTTGATTACATAACCTACAAAAACGCATGTGAG
Organism: Oscillospiraceae bacterium; assembly: GCA_015068845.1. Lineage (GTDB taxonomy): Bacteria > Bacillota > Clostridia > Monoglobales > Monoglobaceae > SIG440. The sequence goes on along the minus strand of SVJR01000017.1, from coordinate 13,532 downwards.
GAATGCCACCACAGGCATCAGAACACTGTTACTTATAAAGTCAAAGAAATCGAGGAACTGAAGTCCAATAATTGTTATATGGCTCCAGATACTGTATCCGAAGATTGAAATAAGACCTAAAACAACGGAGCCTGCAAAAACAATCAGGCAGGACAGCTTTCTGCCGATTTTGCACTTATCGCAAACAATTGAAACAACTGTTTCCATAAGTGAAATTGACGAGGTAAGTGCCGCAAAGAGAACCAGCAGGAAGAACAAAATACCCACAAAATGGCCTCCCCACATTGTTTCAAAAACCTTGGGGAGTGTTACAAACATAAGGCTGGGGCCTTTACCGAGAGCCTCCGGAGTACCACCGGAGAATACAAATACTGCCGGGATAATCATAAGACCTGCAAGGAATGCAATTCCCGTATCGAAAATTTCAATCTGGCCGACTGATGATTCAAGGTTAACATCCTTCTTCATATACGAGCCATAGGTTATCATAATACCCATAGCGAGGGACATTGAATAAAACAGCTGACCCATTGCCGCAAGAACTGTAGTTGCTGAGAACTTGCTAAAATCGGGAAGTATGTAGTAGCGAACACCGTCCATTGCTCCGGGAAGACAAACCGAGTATACAGCAATCCCAACAGATAAAACCACAAGAATCGGCATCATAATTTTACTTACCTTCTCAACTCCCTTTTCAACACCAAAGAGAACAATTACCGCAGTTATGCCGATAAACACAAAGAACCAAAGCGCCGGTTCTGCCGTTTGTGAAATAAATCCGCCAAAATATTCGTCTCCCGCAGTCATTGTGCCGTTGCCGGTCAAAAAAGCAAACAGATACTTTGTAACCCAGCCGCCGATTACCGAATAGTACGGTAAAATTATCATCGGGATTACAGCTGCAAGCCAGCCTACAAACGAATACTTTTTGTTAAGTTCTTTGAATGCCCCGATTGCACTGAGCCCGGTTTTGCGACCTATTGCGATTTCAGCAGTCATAAGTGCAAAGCCGAGAGTAACAGCAAGGATAATATAAACCAGCAGAAAAATTCCGCCGCCGTATTTTGCCGCAAGATACGGAAATCTCCAGATATTACCGAGACCTACCGCTGAACCTGCAGCCGCAAGAACAAACCCTAATTTCCCTGTAAAGCTACTTCTTTTTTCGTTAGTCATAGTCACCGTTCCTTTCATTTATACAAATAAGTATACTATATCCACTTTTAAATTGCAATTATTTTTTTTAATTTACGCAAAAAAGTTATAAAAGGTATTGCAATAACATAAATTATTTGGTAAAATATTTTTTTATAAGAAATGATTCTGTTAAAAAATTATTATTCTAAATTAAAACGCAGGAGGCAAAAAATGGATAAGTTACTTGTTGGATTAACCTTTGCCGGTGCAGTACTTGCATTGATATTCGCTCTTTTCACCGCGCGCAAGGTTATCAAATTCCCCGAAGGCACAGACCTTATGAAAAAGATTTCCGGTTCTATCAGAAAGGGTGCTAATGCATATCTCAAACGCCAGTACAAAATTGTTCTTATATTTTTTGCTGTGATGTTTGTTATTCTCAGCATAATGGCATTTGCAGATCTTCTAACGCCGTATGTGCCCTTTGCGTTTATTACAGGCGGATTTTTCTCGGCACTTTCAGGCTTTATCGGTATGAAGATTGCAACCCTTGCAAATGCAAGAACCGCAAATGCTTGTCGTCAGGGTCTTAACCGCGGTCTGAGAGTTGCGTTCTCTGCCGGAAGCGTTATGGGCTTTACCGTTGTAGGTCTTGGTCTTTTGGATATTTCAGTCTGGTTCTTCCTTTTGAAATTTGTATTTATGCTTTCAAACGAGGCAATCACAAGTGCAATGCTCACATTTGGTATGGGCGCTTCATCAATGGCTCTTTTCGCCCGTGTTGGCGGCGGTATCTTCACAAAGGCTGCCGATGTCGGTGCTGACCTTGTTGGTAAGGTTGAGGCAGGTATTCCCGAAGACGACCCCCGTAACCCTGCAGTTATCGCCGATAATGTTGGCGACAATGTAGGCGATGTTGCCGGTATGGGTGCTGACCTTTATGAATCCTATGTAGGCTCTATCATTTCAGCTTGCGCGCTTGGAGTTGCTGCATTACATACTCTTGAGGCTATGGCTCTGCCGCTGATTCTTTCAGCTGTCGGTGTTATATGCTCCATCTTCGGTACTTTCCTCGTAAGAACTAAAGAAGGTGCATCACAGAAGCAGCTTCTTGGAGCACTGTCACGAGGAACAAACTTTGCAGCTATTGTAATTGCAATTGTTTCTCTTCCTCTTGTTTACTTTGTTCTTGGGGAACAGAACTGGACAATTTACTTTGCTATTCTTGCAGGTCTGGTTGCCGGTGTTCTCATCGGTCAGTCAACCGAATACTTTACATCAGATAGCTACAAGCCCACAAAAAACCTTGCTGCCACCTCAGAGACAGGTACTGCAACAATAATTATTGGTGGTTTGTCTGTCGGAATGCTTTCGACACTTCTCCCCATAATCATAGTTGCTATTTGTGTTCTTATCGCTTACTTTGTTTCCGGCGGTGCAGAGAGCGCTCCAATGGGTCTTTACGGAATTTCACTCGCAGCAGTCGGTATGCTTTCAACACTTGGAATTACCCTTGCGACAGACGCATACGGTCCTGTTGCAGATAATGCAGGCGGAATTGCCGAAATGGCAGGTCTTGAAAAAGAAGTTCGCGAAAGAACCGACGCCCTTGACTCGCTCGGCAACACAACCGCAGCAACAGGTAAAGGCTTTGCTATTGGTTCTGCGGCACTTACCGCACTTGCTCTTATGGCTTCATACATTGATAAGGTTAACACTATTCCCGGCGGTGCTGAAAAAATTGCCAACCTCAGCATTACTAACCCCACCGTTCTCACCGGCTTGTTTGTAGGTGCTTGTCTGCCGTTTGTTTTTGCAGCTCTCACTATGAATTCAGTTGGCCGTGCAGCGCAGAGTGTTGTTAAAGAGGTTCGCCGTCAGTTTAAAGAAATTGTAGGGCTTATGAACGGTCAGGTAGATCCCGACTATGCAAGCTGCGTTGACCTTTGTACAAAATCAAGTCTCCGTGAGATGATTCTCCCCACCGTTGTTGCCGTTGCTGTTCCGATTGTTGTCGGTATAATTCTCGGCTGTACAGGTGTTGTAGGTATGCTTGCAGGTGCAACCGCATCGGGATTCCTTATGGCAATATTTATGTCAAACTCCGGCGGTGCGTGGGATAACGCTAAGAAATATATCGAAAGCGGTGTTCACGGCGGCAAGGGTTCAGAAAACCACAAGGCTGCAGTTGTCGGCGACACCGTGGGCGACCCCTTTAAGGATACTTCCGGTCCTGCAATTAACATTCTTATCAAGCTTCTCTCAATGGTATCAATTGTTTTTGCAGCAGTTGTTGTTCACTTTTCAATTCTGTAAACCAAAACAATACGCCCCATACCGAATTGGTATGGGGCTTTTTCACTTTTATTCAGCCGGCATATATTTTCGAGCGTATCGAGCAAACTTTTCATCAAAGTCGTTCCCCTCTTTGATATTACGAAGCGATTCGTGTATGTTCATATTATTCTCGGCTGAATCAATAATGCAAACCGCAATATTTGAACAATGGTCTGCTGTTCTTTCGAGGTTGGTGAGAAGGTCTGACCATACAAAACCAACTTCAATCGAACATTCACCGTTTTTAAGGCGGTTGATGTGACCATTACGCATTCTTTCCTTGAGACGGTCAATAACCTGTTCAAGGGGCTCAATATCCCGTGCAAGCTGCACATCGTTCTTTACAAACGCTGTATACGAAAGGGTGAGAATTTCAGAAACTGCACCACAAAGATTTTCAAGTTCTTTCTGAGCAGCGCTTGTAAACTTTATGCCTTTTCCCTTGAGTTCCTCTGCTGACTCCAGAATGTTCACGCTGTGGTCGGAAATTCTCTCAAAATCACCGATTGCCTTTAAGAGCTTTGAAATTTCTACACTGTCACTGTCGCTTACCTGATGGCCGCTCAGCTTGACAAGGTAACTCCCAAGGATATCCTCGTAGTGGTCGGCCTTACCTTCCGCTTCACGGATTTGTGCAGCAGATTCGGCATCGAATTTATTAAGCATATTGAGGCCGAGTTTGAACGCCGTCACCGAAAATTCCGCCATTTCAGAAACGAGAGTGCTGCATCGTTCCAACGCAACCGGAGGTGTTACGAGGAGTCGCTCGTCGAGCTCTGCCACTTCTTCCTTTTTATCGGCATCCGGAACCAATTTGACTGCGAGTTTTTCAAGCAGAGAGGACATAGGCAAAAGAAGCACCGTGCAGGCTATGTTAAATATCGAGTGAGCAACAGCAATACCAAGGTAATTTGCCGCCATATCCAAAAGTACCGGCTTAAACACAGCCGATATAATACTGAATACCCAAAGCCATATAATCGTACCTACCACATTGAATGACAAATGCACAATCGCCGCACGCTTTGCATTCTTATTTGTGCCGAATGACGAAAGAATAGCTGTTATACAAGTACCGATATTTTGACCCATAATAATCGGAACTGCCGCTCCATACGAAACCTGTCCGGTTGCAGACAACGCCTGCAAAATACCAACCGATGCAGAGCTGGACTGGATTATCGCAGTAAGAATTGCACCAACTGCCACACCAAGTATGGGATTTTTGAACATCAGAAACATATTCTGGAACGCAGGGACATCAGCAAGGCCCGAAACCGCATCTGACATAGTATCCATACCAAACATAAGTACGGCAAACCCTAAAAGAATTGTTCCTGTGTCCTTTTTGTTGCTTGATTTTGCAAACATAAAAAGAGCTGTACCGACAAGTGCAAGTATCGGTGTGAAAGATGTGGGTTTAAGTAGCTGTAAAATCAGATTATCACCGGAAATGCCGCCAAGACTGAGTATCCACGCCGTTACCGTTGTACCAATATTCGCGCCCATAATAACGCCAATGGATTGACGCAGAGTCATTATTCCAGAGTTAACAAAACCGACAACCATTACAGTTGTTGCAGACGAGCTTTGGATAACCGCGGTTACACCAAGACCTGTCAGAAATCCGGCTATTTTGTTTTTGGTGAGCCTTGCAAGAATGTTTTTAAGGCTGTTTCCGGCTCGACGCTCCAACGCATCGCCCATCACGCTCATACCGAACAAAAACAGGCACAAGCCGCCGATAAGTGTAAGTACATCAAAAATGTTCATTTCTTCACCTCGTATGTATATATTTTTTCTTTTTTCAAAAATATCATACCATATTATCGGTTAAGATGCGGTTAAGAAAAACATTTTTTCAACTTTTTTTAATTTTCCTCATCATTCTCGCACATACGATATCCAATACCCAGTTCATTTACAATGAACTTGTTCTGGCCTGGTTTTTCACCAAACTTTTTGCGGATATTTGCCATATTTACCTGAAGTCTTTTCGTGCTGTTCAGGTCATTATATCCCCAAATTTCTTTTATGATAGCGTTATATGTCAAAACCTTGCCCGAATGTACGGACAAAAATGCTATTATGTTATATTCTGTCTGAGTGAGCTTAACCTCCATTTCGTCAACAAACACGCGCCTTGCACCGTAATCAATTGCAAGTCCGTTTGTCCTGAACACACCGCCAGCGGTTTTCTCCGGAGCCGCTGCGTTCTTGGAATTGCGAAGTGCGGAACGAATTCTTGCAACAAGTTCTTCAAACCCAAAGGGCTTTGTTACATAATCATTTGCGCCTGCATCAAGGGCTTCAACCTTATCCCGTTCGTCCGAGCGTGCCGAAAGCACAATAACCGGAGTGAGATAATTCTTGCGTATTTTTTTCAAGAACTCCATTCCGTCCGCATCCGGCAGGCCCAAATCCAGTATAACCAAGTCGGGGTTATGCGAAGAAAAAAGCATAATGCCATTTTGGCAGCTGGTTGCCGAAACTACCTGATAACCATTTGTTTCCAGAAGAGCGGTCAAAAGCTGAGTAATATTCTTTTCGTCCTCAACAATCAGAATTCTATATTTATTATTCATTTTTGTCCTCCTGCTTCAAATAAAATCTAAAGGCACTTCCGCCTCCCCGTACATTCTGGGCGCGGATTTCACCGCCGTGAGCCCTGATAATCGCCGCACACACCGAAAGTCCTATTCCTGCATTGTTTTTGCCATCCACGGGAGTTGCACCTTGATTCATATAGCCTGAGAATATATCCCTTAACCGTTCCGGCGGAATTCCGCAGCCATTGTCCCGTACTTCAAAATATACCTTCTTAGAGATTGTATATACCTTAAGCCAGAGTCGGGTCATCCCCGTGGCGTGCCGCACAGCATTTTCAAGAAGATTTATAAGTACCTGTTGGATAAGCATTGTATCCATCGGGACACTAAGAAAATCACTTGGTATATCCAATCTCACTTCCTGATCGGGATATCTTTTGGCAAATTTGACAAGCACCGAATCTATCAGCTCGTCAACCACCGTTTCAGTTTTGATTATACTTACATCGTCACCGTCCAGTCTTGTAACCGACAGCAAATTCTCAACCATACGGTTGAGCCAGTCAGCCTCTTCCTTTATACCTGCCAGCATCATTTTACTTTGTTCCTCGCTGAACAGTCCGTAATTTTCAAGCAGTGCAGAGCTCGAACCGTAAATTGTGGTAAGCGGCGTTCGCAAATCGTGCGAAACAGCTCTGAGGAGATTTGCGCGCATCCGCTCCCTTTCACTTTCAGCTTTTATTACCTCTTGGTGTTTGATACGCTCCATAAGTCCGCAGGTAACAACCGTAATAATCAGCAGAATTATTGCGGATATTATATTTTCCGGAATAGTGAAATCAAAAGTAAAAAACGGGACAGTAAATGCAAAATTAACCGTCAATACACTGAAAAGTGCTGAAATTATACCATATGTATATCCCGAAGTTATTAGAGAAATTAAAAACACCGCCAGTCCAAACATTGCCGGTATAAGAGCATTATCGTTAAACAAAACTTGAATGAGCTGACACAAAACAAGGCACATCACCAAAATTGCGCAGGAAATAACTATGTTTTTTAAGAATTCCGGAAGTTTTTTCATATTTTTTCACCTCTTTATAGAGTATAACATATCATTTTTTTTAAAGCAATGACGGGTTTACTAATCTTCTCAAAAAAATAAAAAATTTTTTAAAAAAAGGGTTGACAAACTGTCAAAAAAGGAGTATACTTTAGTAGTTGCAACGGCAACGGACACAAATGCACCATTAGCTCAGCTGGTAGAGCACCTGACTCTTAATCAGGGTGTCCACGGTTCGAGTCCGTGATGGTGTACCAAGCACTTCGAAAGAAGTGCTTTTTTCTTTGTCAAAAACAAACCCGCAGTTGAAGTTCAACTGCGGGTTTGTTTTTAGTTTTGAGCTGCTCTTTTTGCTTCGATATTTTCTTTAATCATCATATCCTTTACCTTCATCAGGCGGACCTGAGTGCTTCGCTCGTTTTCGTCAAGCTTCATTGTGATGTATCTTATACTTTCCTCTGTTTCAGGAATCATCACATGCTCAAGGGCGTTTACACGGCGACGGGTCTTTTCAATCTCTGCCGCCATAAGCTGACAGGATTTTTCGATTTCCGCAAGCTTCAGCATATCCGGAAAGATGTCTGCCAATGACTTAACCGCAAAATCCAAATCGCCCGATGTAAAGGCAAAGCCATATGAATATATATCGTTTTCACCGGGGGTTCTGGTTTTGTAATCGAATTTGGGGATATCAACGCTCATAACATTCTGGCTTCCCACCTCGACCGAAAGTGACTGAAGCGGTGCCATAAGGGCCGTATTCAGCGTTTCCTCACGCATAACTGCCTTTGCAAGAACAAAGTTCCTGTTTGCATTTTTCAGACCTTCCTCAACCCTTTCGCGGAGAGCCATATTCTCGCGTACAAGTTCAAGAAAGCGGCGCATCAGCTCGTCACGCTTGTCTTTAAGCAGCTTGTGTCCTCGTTTTGCTGTAACAAGCTTCTTTTTCAGCCTGGTCAGCTCCATTCGGGTAGGGTTTACTCTTGCCATTGCCACAGCAATCACCTGCCTTTATTCCACATAATATTTCTCGATAAATTCATCCTTGATACGCTTAAGCTCGCTTTTGGGAAGAATTGAAAGCAACTGCCAGCCGATTTCAAGAGTTTCTTCAATGCTGCGGTTTTTGTCGTAACCCTGAGAAACATATTTTTCCTCAAACTCGTTTGCAAATCTTGCGTAAATCTTATCCATATCGGTAAGTGCCGCTTCGCCAAGAATTACCATAAGCTCGCGGGCGTCCTTACCACGGGCATAAGCCGCAAACAGCTGGTTCATTGTGTTTGCGTGGTCGGCACGGGTTTTACCCTCGCCGATACCCTTATCCTTAAGACGCGAAAGTGACGGCAAAACATCAATGGGCGGCATAACATTCTTGCGGTAAAGGTCACGGCTGAGAATAATCTGACCCTCGGTAATATATCCTGTAAGGTCGGGGATAGGATGGGTTTTGTCGTCCTCGGGCATTGTCAGAATCGGTATCATTGTGATACTTCCGTTTTTGCCCTTTTGTCTGCCGGCTCTTTCATACATAGTTGCAAGGTCGGTATACATATAACCGGGATAGCCGCGACGACCGGGAACTTCCTTTCGTGCCGCCGAAACCTCACGCAGGGCATCCGCATAGTTGGTGATATCCGTTAAGATAACCAGAACATGCATTCCCTTATCAAACGCAAGATATTCTGCCGCAGTAAGCGCCATTTTGGGTGTTGCAATTCGTTCAACAGCCGGGTCATTTGCCAAATTGACAAACATAACTGTTCTGTCAATTGCACCGGTTTCCTTAAAACTGTTTACAAAATACTCTGACTCCTCAAAGGTGATACCCATTGCCGCAAACACAACCGCAAAGGGTTCGGAAGTACCACGCACCTGTGCCTGTCTTGCAATCTGCGCCGCAAGCTGAGCGTGAGGCAGACCGCTTGCAGAGAATATAGGGAGCTTCTGACCTCTTACCAGAGTATTAAGGCCGTCAATCGCTGAAACACCGGTCTGGATAAACTCCTGCGGATAGTTTCTTGCTGCCGGGTTCATCGGAAGGCCGTCAATATCAAGACGCTTTTCCGGAAGGATTTCGGGTCCTCCATCGATTGGTCTGCCGAGGCCGTCAAAGACACGCCCAAGCATATCCTCTGACACGCCGAGCTCCATTGACCTGCCCAAGAACCTTACCTTACTATTTGAGAGGTTGATACCCGTTGACGATTCAAAAAGCTGAACCAACGCATTACCGCCGTCAATTTCAAGAACCTTACAGCGGCGTTTTTCGCCGTTAGCAAGCTCGATTTCGCCCAGTTCATTATACTTGACATCTGTAACATCTTTAACCAGCATCAGAGGTCCTGCAACCTCCTGAATGGTTCTGTATTCCTTTGGCATCAGTTATCCCTCCCCTGAACCAGTCTGCTGATTTCGTCCTTCAGCTGAGCTGTAATTTTATCAAATTCTCCGGCAATGTCTGCCTGAGGTGTATACTTGTATCTTCCTATTCTCTCACGGACTTCAAGATTAACAAGGTTTTCGATGTCTACCCCCTTATTAAGTGCGTCGGATGCAGCGTCGTAGTACATAAGAATAAGCTTCATCATAAGGAATTGCTTTTCGATGGATGTATAGGTGTCAACCTCGTGAAATGCATCCTGATGCAGATAGTCCTCACGGACAGAACGCGCAGTTTCAAGGGTCAGACGGTCAGGTGCGGAAAGTGCATCCATACCAACCAGCTTAACAATTTCTTCAAGCTCGGCTTCGTTTTGAAGAATACGCATAATCCGTGTTCTCAGCTCTGTCCAGTTTCCGTTTGCGGAATTATTGAACCAATCCGCCATCGAATCAACATAAAGCGAATAACTGGTCAGCCAGTTGATTGCCGGGAAGTGACGCTTATAAGCAAGTGCCGAATCAAGACCCCAGAACACCTTGACAATACGAAGTGTCGCCTGGGATACCGGCTCGGAAATATCACCGCCCGGGGGCGAAACTGCACCGATAACCGAGAGAGAACCTTCTCTCTCGTCACTGCCGTTTGCAATAACTCTGCCTGCACGCTCATAGAACTGAGCAAGTCGGCTGGCAAGGTATGCAGGATAGCCTTCTTCACCGGGCATTTCCTCAAGTCGGCCCGACATTTCACGCAGGGCTTCTGCCCAACGAGAGGTAGAGTCTGCCATAAGTGCAACTGAATAGCCCATATCACGGAAATACTCGGCAATTGTTATACCTGTATAAATCGATGCTTCACGCGCCGCAACAGGCATATCCGAGGTATTTGCAATCAGAACTGTTCGTTCCATAAGAGACTTGCCCGTTTTGGGATCGACCAGTTCGGGGAATTCGTTAAGAACATCGGTCATCTCGTTGCCACGCTCGCCACAACCGATATATACAACTATATCTGCTTCTGCCCATTTTGCAAGCTGATGCTGAACAACTGTTTTGCCGCTGCCGAAAGGTCCGGGAACAGATGCCACGCCGCCCTTTGCAATGGGGAACAGCGTATCAATTACACGCTGACCGGTAACGAGGGGCATTTCAGGCGAAAGCTTCTTTTTATACGGTCTTTCACGGCGAACGGGCCACTTCTGCATAAGAGAAATATTCTCAACTGTGCCGTCCGCCTTTTCAACCTTTGCAACCGTGTCGCAAACCGTAAATTCACCGGCATTAATCTCAATAATTTTACCCTCAATTCCATTGGGTACCATTATCTTCTGGGTTACAACGGCTGTTTCCTCAACCATGCCTATAATATCGCCGCCGCAAACCACATCACCGACAGCCTTTATGGGGACAAAGCTCCACTTTTTATCTCTATCCAACGACGCAACCTCAACACCACGCTGCAGGTTGTTGCCCGAGACCTCCATAATTGTTTCGAGGGGTCTTTGGATACCGTCAAATATACCGCCGATAAGACCGGGGCCAAGCTCAACGCTGAGCGGACTGCCCGTTGATTCAACAGGCGCACCCGGGCCAAGACCCGAGGTTTCCTCGTAGACCTGAACAGATGCCAGGTCGCCGTGAATTTCTATAATCTCACCAATAAGACGCTGATCACTTACACGAACCACATCGAACATATTGGCGTCACGCATATCTTCAGCTATAACAAGAGGTCCTGCAACCTTTTTTATTCTTCCGATACTCATTTTGCACCACTTCCTTTTTTAACGATTACTTATCTCCACCGAAAAGGATATCAGAGCCAACAGCCTTTTCAACCGATTTACGGACTTCGTTCCTGCCCTTACCGGTATTTCCATAGACACCGGGAATAAGAATTACCGCAGGTGTCATCTGCTCTGAAACCTTTTCAATTTCTTCCTCTATTTCTGCCGCCAGAGACCCGGTTATATATATAACGGCATAATCGCCGCGGCACAGCTGTCTGAACTTTTCCAGACCTTCCTCCCGGTTGCCTACCGGAAAGACGCTGAGCCCGATTGACACAAAGCCGTATATACTGTCTCTGTCGCCTATAACTGCTACACCTTTATACATAAAGCTCTCTCAGCCTTTCTCTTATAACGCTCATTTCCAGATTATTCTGTTTTGCCGTCAGAATCAATCCGACAGCCTTAAGTTCGGCTTCCTTTGCAAGAATATACGCCGCAATGGGACCTATTGTGAAGTTGTTGAACTTTTCCTTGCGAAGCTCATCCATAACCCTGTCATCACACCATTTTTCAAAAGCAACATAGGATTCCCTGAGAACCTCTACCGCATCTGAATAATCTGTTGTGAGCAGATACTCAATAAGCTCATCCGTACCTTTGGCTGCGGCATTTGCCAATGAATCTGCCGAAAGAGTTTTGCATTCAGCCAGGCTGCGTTTAAAGAATTCACGACTCTTTTCGAGTCTGCTGCCGCGGGCAGCTATCCGGATATCCGACATTGCAACATAAAGCTCGGCATACCGCCTTACCATTTCGCTGTCCGAGTCCTCACCCTTTTTCAGAAGCTCTTCAAGATACGCCTTGTCTATTATTACATCGCACAAACCGCCGTCATTGGTTTCCAGAAGCGCTTTAAGTGCCTTTTCAGCTATATTGCGTAAAAACTGAGGCAGTTCGTCAAACTCACGATTCTTAACCGCAGAATCAATTAATTTTGCCGAAACAGTGCCGCCGCTTACATAAACATTACCGGATGTTTCGCCCGTTACCGCAGACTTGACTGCGGCTTTAAGGTTCTGGAAGTCGTTTTCCAGAAAGAATATATCAAACGCCGACATATCACTCACAAGCTCGGAAACCAGCTTATATGTCCTTTCACGCTCGCGACTGAGTATTTCATCGGAAGTCTTCACATCGACGGTATCATAGTCTTTTTCGGCAAGAATCCCCACCGTCTCGTTAAAGCCGGCTGCCGCCAGTAGCCGCTCCATATCCTGCCCTGAGAGCATTGTGCTTTCTTTTGCGTGTATGCGTGCAACCGCATAGGTATACTGTTCGGGCATTTAAATTCCTCCCTCGCATACAAACAAGAATTTATTAAGCATATCCGAAATTTCTTCGGACGCCGCATCAAAAACCGCATCAACCGTGCAGTTGATTTCGATGTTGCCGTATACCAATATAAAGCCGTGACGGGCAAGGCTTGCAGACGGCGAGACTTCAAGATTCCGAGCCTTCACCGCCTCGGCGAATACCGTTGTCATCTCTTTTATATCCTCTGCCGGCAAAAGAATTTTTCCGGATTCCTTAAGTGCATACTTCTTCAGCAGGCTTTCAAGAAATTCAAAGTAATCCTCTGCCGATTGCAACTTGATTGCCTTTTTTGCATCGTCAATTGCCGTTTTAATTATCTCCTGCTTCTTTAAAAGCTTCGCACGGCTGAGCTTTACCTCGTCGGCAATTTTTGCTCTTGCTTTGATTTCTTCAACCGCTTTCTGTGCCGCTGCGTTGTAATCGTTTGATATTTCTTCTGCAGCCAGAATGGCCTCGTCAATGCATCTTTGTGCATCGCATTCGGCCTTATGCATCAGTTTTCCTGCTTTGGTTTTTGCATCGTTTTCAATCTGCAAGAGTATATTTTCAAGACCTGTCATACATATCCCTCCTATTCACTAAAGTCCAAAAGGGCAAAATGCCCGGTTGATTAGAGACCCAGTGCAGGGATACCTACGATTGAGAGGATTGAAATAAGAAGTGCAAGGATTGCGTATGTTTCAACCATTGCGGCAAAGATAATTGACTTACCCATCTGTTCAGGTCTTTTTGCAACAAGTGAGATACCTGCAACAGCCGCTCTTGCCTGACGCTTTGCAGACCACAGACCAACAAAGCCCATGGGGAGACAAGCCACAAAATAAAGAAGTCCTTCAGCCAATGAGATTGGGTCTGCGCCACCGCCGAGAACACCTATCTGCGACAAAGTGATAAAGGCAATAAGCAAACCGTAAATACCCTGAGTACCGGGAAGAAGCTGGAGGATAAGAACCT
>SVJR01000016.1 GCA_015068845.1 Oscillospiraceae bacterium | reverse complement strand
ATATAATTTTTACCATGAGATCTTGTTCTCCTTTCTCTGATTTTCAGGGAGGTATAGGTTTTAGGGGTAAAACTATTATACCATAAGGAGTTCAAGGTCTCAATTTTCATTTAACTTAACAAAACGAAAAAACTCAATCGGAGGTATGTTATGAGTTTATTGCATAAAACAAAACAACAGAAAAGAAATAACGATCCGCTAATTCGGCTTATGACACCGATGATTGCAGGTATTCTGGCGTGCGTATTCTGCCTTGTCAGTATGACGTGGGCTTGGTTTACTGCGTCTGTTAATACACCGACGCAAACGATACAAGTTGCCAGTCGCAGCACCTCTGTCAAGGTATATGAAATTAGTCAGCCTGAAGGCGAAAACAGTGATGTTGCTAAAACACTGGTAAAGCCTAAAACATCAGAAGCTCTTTCTCTTGCCGAAGGCGAGGAAGCGGATGATGAGAATGTTATAATATCCGGTGAGCCTGTTGTATGGGAATTATCTCCCGAAAAAAGCTATGAGGTTGTAATGACTGGTAGCGGAACAGCATCCACAGGTTATTGCGAAGTTGCCTTATCGCATACTGCAAGCACGAGCGATGAAGCTGAAACAAAGTTGTACACAACTTCTGCTTTTGAAAAGGACAATGAGTTTAAATTCGTCTATAATACCGGTGGCTTTTCCAATGCAGAAGGTGTTACAGAAACACAGTACAAAGAATATGTAGAAAAAACAACTCCGCCAACTATTGCAATTACTTCCTATTGGGGAAAACCTGCAGAAGATGAGGAAGAACAAGTTTCTGTAATGTCATTAAGAGATACATCAAACGAAATTATGCTTTTGTCAGATGGTGACGTGCTAGGTCTTGCACCTATCCCATGTCCTGAAGCTAAGGCTGAAACTGAGGTTGAATTAGAAGGTTTTGAAATCCAAGAAGGTGCAGAAATTTCTGCCGAGGAAGATTACAAGGTATCACTTACTTTAAAAGAAGGCTATGAGATGCCGAGTGAAGTGGTAGTTAATATTGACGGTAAGGATTATGTTGTTTCTACCGAGAATTCAGAGGCAAGTGAAGATGCACCATACTATGATGCAGAAACAGGTGTTTTAACAGTTCCCTCTGCTCTTTTAAGTGACGGCATTAAAGTTTCTGTTAAAGCTACAGCAACACCAATTCCTGAAGAAGAGCCTGTTGAGGAAGAAACCGAAGAAGAATCAGCTGAGGAAACCACAACCGAGAATGAAACAGAAGAGGACAAAACTGCTGATACACCATCAGACAACAATGTCGTAGCTGATAACCCTTCCAAAAAAGAAGAAGATGGCGAACAAGGCAGTAATGAACCTGAGAAAACTCCTTCGGGTGACGGCGGTAATGATGATGACGATGATGATAAAGCTGATAAGCCTTCTTCCGGAGGGTCATCAACCGGTAATTCTTCATCCACCGGCAAAAATGAAGATAAAACCGAAGATGAAAAAGCTGATGTTAAGCTGAATCTTTCACAGTTAACAATTAATCTCGAAGAAACACAAATTCCTACTAATGCAGACCTTGTTCTTACACTTTCTGCAAAAGAGGATATGGAACTTCCAAAGCAGATTGTAATTACTCTTGATAAGACAATCCGTGATGAAAATATCGAGGATGAGGAAATCACAGAGGACAAAACAGAATATATCATAAATACAGACGGTAAGGATAATCCTGAAGGCTTCGAATTTGATGCAGAAAGCGGAGAGCTTACAATTTCATCTGAATTACTTGAAAATGTTCGAGAAATTACAATAGCTGATACTGAAGAAAACGAAGCTGATGAGGATGAAGAAAAAGCTACACTTACCTTTGAAGTAAAAAATCTTACCTTTGATTTCACAGATGATGAAATTGCAACTGATGAAGATGTCGTAATTACCTTTACTGCAGGTGAAGGTTATGAATTGCCTGAAACAATTATAATCACGATTGACGGCGTGGAATATATCATTTACACAAGTGAAGAAGACAGCGACAAAAATCCTGACGGAATCACATTTGATATTGAAACAGGTACACTTACCATATCCAAGGATTTACTCAAAGATGCAGAGGCAATAACCATTGCCGCAGAGGGTGTTGAAAAAGAGGATGAAGAATCCAATGAAGAAAACCCTGATGCAGATAAAAAGGATGAGTCTGAGGATAAGGACAAGGATAACACCGACAAAGAAAACGGGGCTGAAGGCGGAGAAACTACTGATAAGGAAACCGAAGGTGGAACGGATACCCCGAATACCGATGATAAGACAGAAACGGAAGGCGGAACAGATACCCCGAATACCGATGACAAGACAGAAAGCGAAGGCGGAACGGATACTCCGAATACCGATGACAAGACAGAAACTGAAGGTGGAACGGATACTCCCGACGGAGAAAATACAGAAGTAACTCCCCCTGAAACTAATCCCGATAACACTACCGAGGGCGAAAACAATGAGGATAACAACGGTGAAAACGAGGGTGAAACTGAACCACCGAAATCCGACACCGAGGTAACTACTCCTACTACACCGGGTACAGAAGATAACACCAATACCGAGCAGGACGGTGAAAATACAGAAACAGGAGAAAATAACGAAGGCTCTACCGAGAATGGAACAGGAGAAACTACTCCCGATACTGAAAGCGGCAACGATGACGAAACTATTACACCAACAGAGCCGACAACTCCTGCTGAGCCAAGTGAGCCTGCAACAAACGGAAAAGTTGATGGCAACGGAGAAACTGAAAGTGCTGACAACAGTTCTACGGAAAGCAGCAATAGTGGAAATGACAGTTCAGAGAGCAATGCCTCAAGTGAAAGTACAACATCCACCACACCGAGCGTAACGCCATCTGCACCGACAACTTCTGCACCTGCTTCAAGTGAAACAAGTACACCAAGTGCAAGTACACAGGCAAGCAGTAACACATCAAGCACCTCTGCTTCTTCTACTCCTTCGCCAAGCACTAATAGCAATACAAATGGAGCAAGTCAATCATCAGGTGCAATAACATCTTCGGGAAGTAAGGAAACATCTTCTGAAGAATAATTAAATTATAAGCACATTGCTTAACTGCCGCAGGGGATTTCCCCCTGTGGCAATTTAGAAAGTGAGGAAAGGAACAATAATTTAATGAAAGCAATTTTAGGAATTATTATTGGCGCAGCGATTGTAGTATTAGTTATTGCTCTATATTGTGCTTTGGTAATTGCAGGCAAAGAAAGCGATAGCGAAAATGCAGAGTTTAAGTAAGCCTGCGGAAAGAAAATTTGCCCTAATTGTCTAACGGGAGCAGAATCCTACAAACTTGACAGACATTCTCCGGAATGTCCTTATCTGTATTGTCATAACGGAAAGAAATGTCCGTTTTATAAACCATTATCCAAAGATAATAGAACTTGCTTATTTATTAAAGAGCAAAAAGGCAGTATTAAAAATGACATATCAAAGTCAGTTGCAGTGAAATAAACTCTGCAAGGGGCTTTGTTTTTTTATCCCCATATCAAAATGTGATACGCCGTAACCAAAGAAAAAGACATAAATTATGCTTTGGTGCTGATAAGGGTAAATCCTTTCAAAACCGCATAAATACTGGTAAAAATAGCGGTGACAGTAAAATCGTCACGCTCGTACAGAAAAAAGACATCCAGTAGGATGTCTCAGACTGTCGAAAAACTTGGTCTACCGCAAGCAAATTAAAATAAAATAAATGTAGGGCATGGCATTTATGACATACCGAAGTATAAAAAACGGCGTGGTTCTCATCGAGAAAACCGCGCCGTTGCTTGCTTTCCGCGAAATTGTTCTCTACCGTACACCAGTACGCCGACGAAAACAATTTCACGAAATATACCGGCGCTTTTCGCCATCTGCTCAGGGTGTCGACTTTATCCACACCCTGAGACGCCCCTTTGAAAAAAGGGGCGTTTGGATATTATTCTTCTTTCCGGCAACCACCGTTGCAGCTTTTGCTGTATGGGCAGCCGATGCATTTGCTGCCACGCCGTTTTTCCTTGCAAATATAGCAGGTGGCAAGTGCAACAATTGCAATTAAGACTAATACAATGATTATATTTGTCATTTAAAGCACTCCTGATTTTTCTCTCTCTTTGGCTGCGGCTTTTTGTGCAAGCTCGGCTTTGAGCTTTTTGTCGGCGTTTACACAAAGGTAAACCACGACTGCTGCCATCATAAGAACTGCAATGAGTCCTGATATAAAGCCTGCACCAACGGCTCCGGTTGTAATAAGTGTGCCAATCTGGAACACAAGGTAGCCAACCGTAAAGCCCACGCACAGCTGAAGTGCAATTCCGCCAAACAGCCACTTTTTGCTCCTGATTTCCGAGTTCATTGCACCGATTGCCGCAAAGCAGGGGGGGGTAAAGAGATTAAACATAAGGTATGCAAGCGCCGCAACCGCCGTAAGTTCGGGGACTGCTCCGGGAAGCTCGCTTGTAACATTGGTAAGGGCGTAGCAAACAGCTATTGTTGCAACAACATTTTCCTTTGCTATAAACCCGCTTACTGCGGCCGCCGCAAACTGCCATGCGTGATAACCTATAACGGGGATAAGCAGGTACGCGAAAGGCTTTGCAATTGCCGCTAAGATTGATGTGTCAGCGGTCTCGGCAACGGCTAAGGCAGGGGTAAATGACTGCATAATCTGAACTGCAGTATTACAAAGCAGGATAATTGTTCCGGCTTTCACTATGTATGCCCAGCCTCTTCCGCACATTGAAAGGAATGCGCGTTTGAGGCTCGGAAGCTTGTATTCGGGAAGCTCAATAATAAAGAACGAGCGTTTTGCCGAATGTGCGGTAATCTTATTGATTAAAAGTGCGCCGAAGAAGATTATCAGAATACCGGCAAAGTACATAAGCGTTCCCACCCAGGATGCATCTTCAAAGAATGCTCCTGCAAAGAGTGCGATTACGGGGAGCTTTGCGCCGCAGGGCATAAAGGGTGCAAGCATTGCGGTAGCTCTGCGTTCACGCTCACCGCGTATTGTACGGCACGCCATAACGCCGGGGATGGCGCAGCCTGTTCCGATAACAAAGGGGATAACCGACTTGCCGGAAAGCCCTACCTTTTTAAAAATCGGGTCAAGCACAACCGAAACTCTTGCCATATAACCGCAATCCTCTAAAATCGCAATGAGGAAGTACATTACCATAACAAGCGGCAAAAAGCCGATAACCGCAATTATGCCGCCGATTACGCCGTCAACTAAAAGTGCGGAAAGCAAGGGGTTTGCGCCTTCAAAGAATCCGGCAATCCACGCCTGTCCGGCTTCAAGCCATGCAACCAGAGTATCTGCAAGCCACGGGCCAAAAGATGATTGAGAAATATCAAAGACAAGGAACATAACAATGGCAAAAATCGGGATGCCCAGCCACTTGTTGGTGAGGACTGCGTCGATTTTGTCTTGATAGTTTCTGTCCTTGGTGAGAACCTTACGGGTTTCAACATCCTTTACGATTTTGTTTACAAACTCAAAGCGCTGTCTGTCAGCGGATTTAACAGCCTTTTTGTCGGTCAAATCAATATTTTCCTGAAGGTATGGGGCTTTCTGACCCTGACCCTTCAATGCAACCGCCGCCGAAATAACCTCTTTGAGTCCGTCGGCAGAAGTGGAAATAGTGTCGATTACAGGGCAGCCCAGCTTTGCCGAAAGCTTTGCGGCGTTTATTTTTGTTTCCTTTTTGCGGTTAATATCTGCCTTGTTAAGAGCTATAACAACCGGAATTCCAAGCTCTAAAAGCTGTGTTGTGAAAAACAGGCTTCGGCTCAGATTGGTTGCGTCAACAATGTTTATAATAACATCAGGACTTTCGTTTTTTATGTAAATACTTGTTATGCTTTCCTCGGATGTAAACGGTGACATTGAGTACGCTCCGGGGAGGTCAACAATTATCAGTTCCTCGCTGTCGTAAAAACTCTTTTTGATGGGGTGTTCTTTCTTCTCAACGGTAACACCTGCCCAGTTGCCGACCTTTTCATTTCTGCCGGTCAGGGCGTTATACATTGTGGTTTTACCGGAGTTTGGATTGCCTGCAAGTGCAATTCTCATAAGGTTTGCCTCCTTGTTTTTGCATTTTGTAAATAGGGTTAGAAATAACTAACTATTATTCAAAAAAAGTAAGCCGAAAGGCTTCTTTTTAATTTATACAATAATTGCTTCGGCTAATTCGGTGTCAATATTATATCTGCCGTCCTTGATTGACACAATACAGCCACCTTTCAGGTGCGAAATCACGGTAATGGGTTCGCCCTCGTAGCAACCGAGCGAGAATAAAAATGAATTAAGCTCCTCGTCATCGGTCATTATACTTTTGATAATATATTCTTTGCCTGTTTCTGCCATGCTTAAATTCATAAAATCACCCGATTCCAAATAATTTACAGACGATTAGTTTAGCCTAACTGATAGATTAAAAAATATGTTAGTCGCCACTAACTGAAAAATAGTTTAGCATAACAAACTGCATTTGTCAACAGTTTTTTATGAAAATTTTTACATTTTCTTTTTAATTATATTACGGACAGGCAGGGGATATGAATGTAAAAGAAAAAAACCCTGCCACATATTTTTTGTGCAACAGAGCCTTTAATTTTAATTATATTTCTTATTTGAAGTTTTATCCCCAAGCATCTTTATTGTTTCGAGATAAGCCTGCTCAACCTCAGTTAAGGTCTTTTCCTGATATTTTCTGTATTCCGCTAATGCTTTTTTCATTGCCTGCTCGTGGCTGACTTTTCCTGCATCTGTTAAAAGTTTTTCGCCCGTTGAGCCTAAGATGTTATCAAGTTGAGCTATGTAATCGTTCATATACATAGGTCTTTTTCTCATAGCTTGAATTTCTGCAAAATCAAAATACCCAGAAACCAAGTTATTAAGCACTTTTAATTCGTCTGCTTCAAGATAGTTTTTTGCGATTTGTACATCCTTTGCAGTCGGTATATTGCCGGTAAATGAAGTTAAGCCCATGAAAGGCTTTTCGCTATCTGCACGTTCATAGATTACTTCAGCAGCAGTATGACCGTGTGCGGCAAAGTGTAATTTGTTTTGTACAATTTTGAAAAAAGATATTGATTCTGCACTTTTGGGATTATAATCTATGCTTGTTGCATATAAATCAAGTACTTGACGATAAAGTACCTTTTCAGAGGAACGAATATCTCTAATTCTGTCAAGAAGCTCTTTCCAATAGTTTCCACCACCCAGATTCTTAAGGCGTTCATCGTCCATTGTGAAGCCTTTTATCATGTATTCCTTAATTCGTTCTGTTGCCCATTGACGAAAATGTGTGCCGACAATGGATTTTACACGGTAGCCGACAGATATAATAACATCAAGGTTATAGTAATCAACCTGATAGGTTTTTCCGTCTGCGGCAGTTGTTGCAAATTTTGCAACAACTGAATCTCTTGTTAATTCGCCTTCTTCAAAAATGTTTTTAATATGTCTTGAAATAGTGGACTTGTTGCGGTCAAAAAGGTCTGCCATTTGGTCTAATGTGAGCCAAACTGTTTCGTTTTCCACTTTAACATCAATTTTTGTTAATCCATCTTTGCTTTGATATATTATAATTTCACCATTATTAAACTCATTCATAATAAAATCTCCAATTCTTAACACAATAACTAATAACAATTATAGCATACAAATATATTTATTTCAAGAAACTGTGCCAATAAGTTTATTATTCTGCAAGCATTATTGCATTTTATCAAAGTTGGTACAAAGTACCCCGAACCGGAGACCGTAAAAAGAAAAACACGGAGTGTTTTTTACATCAATCCCATACACCAAATAACGATTAGTGCTGTTATTGTTACCAGAGTATCGATTGTAATTCCGTAGAACATAGGCTTAAGTCCGGCTTTTTTAAAATCAGTAATGCTCGTTCCCAAGCCGATTGCAGCCAAAGCAGTAACCATCAGAAACTTGCTTGTACCCTTTATAATTCCGGACGCAGCTACGGGAATACAACCTATGCTATTTAAGATAGCCAGCAACAGAAAACCTCCGATGAACCAAGGGATAATCTTCGTCATATTTACTTTTTGACCGCCACTTGCCGCTTTCAGTTCTTTTTGCTTTATGCGAGTGCTTATGTATGCAAAAACCAAGACGGTGGGAATGATTGCAATAGTTCTTGTGAGCTTTACCATTGTGGCAAAGTCACCAGCAACCTCGGAGAATGCGTATCCGGAGGCAACAACGCTTGCTGTATCATTCACTGATGTTCCTGCCCATATACCGTAGGCAATATCGGACATTCCCAATGCCTTGCCCATAAGAGGATAAAGCGCAATCATTACCATATCAAAGAGAAAGGTTGACGACATAGCAAAAGCAATATCTTTGTCATCAGCATCGATTACGGGAGCAATAGCAGCTACGGCAGAACCACCGCAGATACCTGTTCCTGCAGAAATAAGGTTGCTAAGCTTCCAGTTCAGACCAAAAAGCTTGCGGATAAAGAAACCTCCGCCAAAGCACATGGCAAATGTAAATATCATTACAAAAAAGGTCATCTTACCCACCGACATAATCGTATTGACAGACAAGGTTGCACCCAAAAGAATAATCGCACCCTTTAAGATTTTTTTGGAGGTAAATTTAAGTGCAGGCTTAATCCACGACGGATGGAAGAAGCTATTAATAATTGTACCCATAAACAGGGCAATGATGGACGCACCAAGTAGCTCTCCGGGAATTAGTTTTTCTACAAAAACTGATAATCCGGCTACCGCAAAGCATATGGCAACGCCCAGTATGAACATACCGTGTTTTTTTGCGTTTGTTTCCATAATGTGACTCCTTAAATTCCCTTAATTTGTATTTGTTTTTTATTGTATCACAACTTTGAAATAAAAGCAACCGGAATTTGTATTTGTTTTTTATTGTATCACGACTTTGAAATAAAAGCAACCGGTCGCAATGGGGCAAAGAAAGAACCACCCTGTCACAAATCGGCAAGGTGGTTTGGAGCTGGTAACGCAAGATTGCGAAAAGCGAGAGCGCTTTATAACCAATTTCCATAGCGTTAGTTAATATTACTCATCTTCAGGAAATTCGTCGTATGTATCAATATACATATCCTCGCCTTCAAGCTGGAGTTGTTTTAATTGTTCAACGACACTCTCAATTCCGCACAGGTTGTTTTCCAACTCTTCAATAACATCCGTAATTTTGTTGAAAATATGAAAATACATCTTTTTGTAATCCGGTATATTATACCCTCCTTTGCAAAATAAAAAATGCGCCAACCGAAGCTGACGCATGAAAAACGCAAACTCCGATTGTCGCGAAACAAATCTTAACAAAAGAGGAATCCTCCTACAATCACCAAGTGGAATTTGCATTTTTGCCGATTCTAAAAGGTGATTGTAAAAGGGCATAATATCCCCCTTGTAAAATAAAAAGAGATTCCTTTGTTTTGTTAATTCAATTTGTTTCGCATTGTTATTATAGCACCAAAATTCTAAAATTGCAATAGTTTTCTGTAAAAAAATGTAAAATCTTACAAAAGATTGTATTAGCTAAATTTTGTACTATTGTGCAAAGCGAAATTATTGCTTCGCAATAGCTAAATTGTTTCTAATGAAACAGCTAAATTAAATTCGCTTTTAGCTAACCGCAGGTCAATTTAGCTACGAAGTAATTTAGCGTGCGTTAGCACATTTAGCTCGCGTCAGCGAATTTAGCTGAAAAAAAGACAGATTTCTTAAAGAAATCTGTCTTTTTTTCTGGAGCTTGTGACGGGACTCGAACCTGCGACCTGCTCATTACGAATGAGCTGCACTACCAACTGTGCTACACAAGCAATTTCAACATTTAAAAGTATACTATATTCAAATTGTTTTGTCAAGAAAAAACGCCGATAATATGCTTGAAATGCCGATGTATATATGGTAATATTAAGGTATCAATCAGGAAAGAGGTTTTTCTTTTGGAGAAAATTGCGGTTATAGATTTAGGCTCGAACTCGGTGCGGATGAGTGTGTTCGGGGTTGAGAGGCATTTGGCAAAAACTTTGGGTGCATATCGCAGTACCATCCGGATAAGCGAGGGTATGACAAAGGATATGATGCTTTCCGCCGAGGCACAGCTTCGTGCGGTGAGGGCGTTGGCAGAGTACAAACAAACAATTGATGCTGAGGGTATTGACACTGTGGTTGCTGTTGCAACGGCGGCTGTCCGCAAGGCGAAAAACCGGAATGAATTTTTACAGCTTGTAAAGGATGCGACGGGAATTGAAATTCAGGTTATTGACGGCACTCAGGAGGCGGCACTTGACTGCCTTGCCGTAAGCAGGACTTTGGGGTGCGAGAGTGGTGTGATTTGTGACATAGGCGGCGGAAGCACGGAGCTTATCGGGGTTTCGGGCGGAGTGCAAGTCGATGCGGTCAGCATACCCTTTGGGTCACGAGGGATATGCGAGGTGTTCTTTAAAGCCGGCGAAACGCCGGAGGCACTCGCTGCGGCGGAGCGGTTTGTCCGCGAAAAATACGATAGCGAAAAGTGGCTGGCTGAGTTTTGCGGCTCTACTGTTGTGGGAATAGGGGGAACGCTCAGGGCGGCGGCAAAGTTCGACCTTGGCGACGGCTCGGCAAGGGCAATTGAAAAATATGTGATTACCCCCGAAAGAATGTCGGAGATTATAAATGAAATTCTTTCTGCAACGGTCGAGGAACGAAAGAGTATGTGCGGCATTGGCGAGGAACGGGCGGATATAATCCTTGGCGGGCTTGTGTTTATAAAGTGTCTTGCTGAAGTCTTAAATCCCAAAGCGTTTGTGATTGCCGATGTGGGCGTCCGCGAGGGCGTGCTCTTTGATTGTCTTGAAAACCGTGGAATTTTGTGAATAAAATAAATTCTACCTCCAAAGACTAATTCAAAATAGTCTTTGGGGGTTTTTTATGCTTAAAAAGCATTGGAAGGAAATAGTAATCGGTCTTGTAACGGGCGTTCTTAACGGCTTATTCGGAGCGGGCGGCGGCTCGGTGGTGGTACCGGCAATGGAAAAGTTTCTGGGGATTGACGAAAAGCAGTCCCACGCAACTGCAATACTGGTGATATTTATGATGTCAATTGTAAGTGCAGTTGTTTATGTACGAAAAGGTTTTTTTGATTTGAGGCTGTGGGCGTGGGTGACCGCCGGCGGCGTAGTCGGCGGTCTTGTCGGTGCAAAGCTGCTAAAAAAAATCCCAAAAAAGTGGCTCAAAATCGGGTTTGGCGGCGTTATTATTGTTACGGCGGTGAAAATGATATTTTAAGAGGTGATGCAGTATGCTTAATATACTAACCGGGTTTTTCAGCGGTATTATCAGCGGAATGGGAATTGGTGGTGGAGCAATTCTTATTCCGGCGCTGGTATTTTTTGAGGGCGTGGGTCAGCAAATGGCGCAGGGGATAAATTTGACTTACTTTATCCCGACAGCGGTTTTTGCGCTGATTGTCCACCTCAAAAATAAAAGCGTCCAAATCAGAACCGCCCTTATCTTAGGCGGCTGCGGCGTGCTCGGTGCGGTTTTTGGGGCGTGGCTTGCAACAACACTTGATGCAGGGCTGCTTCGCAAATTGTTCGGGGGATTTTTACTGTTTGTGGGAATATATGAAATTTATAAAGGTTTTCGCTTGAAATCTTGTAAATAATTTGTTAAAAAACAATCATTTTCGTATTGACGGACACAGGAAAAAGTTATATACTGTAATAAGTATACAATTTTATTTAAATATGTAAGGAGTGTTTTTCATGAGCAGAATTTACAACTTTTCAGCAGGTCCGTCAATGCTTCCTCTCGAGGTTCTGGAGCAGGCAGCGGCTGAAATGACAAACTACAACGGTTCGGGCATGTCCGTTATGGAGATGAGCCACCGTTCCCCTGTTTATGATGCAATAATCAAGCAGACCGAAGAGGACTTCAGAGCTCTTATGAATATCCCCGATAATTACAAGGTCCTTTTCCTTCAGGGCGGTGCTTCAACCCAGTTTGCAGCAGTTCCCCTTAATCTGATGAAGACCGGCAAGGCTGACTATGTTGTGTCCGGCCAGTTCTCAGGCAAGGCTTTCAAGGAAGCTAAGAAGTACGGCGATGCAAAATGTATTGCAACCTCCGAGGATAAGACATTCAGCTATATCCCCGAAATTACTCCCGATATGGTACGCCCGGACTGCGACTATGTTCACGTTTGCTACAACAACACCATTTTCGGCACTAAGTTCCCCGATGTTCCAAATGTAGGCGACAAGGTTCTGGTTGCTGATATGTCGTCCTGCATCACAAGCGAACCTGTTGATGTTACCAAGTTCGGTGTTATCTATGCCGGCGCACAGAAGAATATGGCGCCTGCTGGTCTTACTGTTGTTATTATCCGTGAGGACCTTATGGGTAATGCCCGTGAGGATATCCCCACAATGCTCGACTACAAGACAATGGCAGACAACGATTCAATGTATAACACACCTCCCTGCTATGCAATCTATGTTGCAGGTCTGGTTTACAAATGGGCGCTCAAGAACGGCGGCCTTACAGCAATGAAAGAGAGAAACGAGAAGAAGGCAAACCTTCTCTATGACTATCTTGATTCTTCAAAGCTCTTCAAGCCTACCGCTGAAAAAAGGTATCGTTCAATGATGAATGTTTGCTTCGTTACAGGCGATGCTGACCTTGACAAGAAGTTCTGCAAGGAAGCAGCTGCAGCAGGCTTTGAAAATCTCAAGGGCCACAGAAGTGTCGGCGGTATGCGTGCAAGCATCTACAACGCTATGCCTTACGAGGGCGTTGAAAAGCTTGTTGAATTTATGAAGAAGTTCGAAGCAGAGAATGCTTAATTAAAAAGGAGTTTGATTTAAAATGTATAAAGTTCAGACCTTAAACAAGATTGCAAAAATCGGTCTTGATGTATTTGACGATAAGTATACATATGGCGATGAAGTTGAAAATCCTGACGGTATAATCCTCAGAAGCTTCAATATGCACGAGATGGAGCTGCCCGAATCACTGGCGGCTGTTGCCCGTGCCGGTGCCGGTGTAAACAATATTCCGATTGACAAGTGCAGCGAAAAGGGTATCGTTGTTTTCAACACCCCCGGTGCAAACGCAAATGCTGTTAAGGAGCTTGTTATTGCAGGTCTTCTCCTTGCATCGCGCCGTGTTGTTCAGGGTATCAACTGGGCAAAGACCTTAATCGGCGAAGGCGACCAGGTTTCAAAGCTGGTTGAAAAGGGCAAGTCCAACTTCGCAGGTCCTGAAATTCAGGGCAAGACCCTTGGTATTATCGGTCTTGGCGCTATCGGTATCCGTGTTGCCAATGCAGCTCACGCACTTGGTATGAATGTTATCGGTTATGACCCCTACCTCTCTGTTGATGCCGCTTGGCGTATGACCCGTGCTGCAGAACACGCAAAGACGGTTGATGATGTTCTTGCAAAGAGTGACTACATTTCAATTCATGTTCCTGCAACAAAGGATACAAAGGGTATGTTCAATACAGACCTCTTCAAAAAGGTTAAAAAGGGCGTAAGACTTCTTAACTTCTCAAGAGCAGAGCTGGTTGATACAGATGCAGTTCTTGCAGCACTCGAAGACGGAACAGTTGCAGAGTATGTAACAGACTTTGCAACCGAAGAGCTTCTCAAGTCTGACAGAGTTGTTTGCCTGCCCCACCTTGGCGCATCAACACCCGAGAGTGAGGATAACTGTGCAGTTATGGCAGCTCAGGAGCTCAAAGACTTTTTGGAAAACGGCAACATTATTAATTCGGTAAACTTCCCCAACTGCGATATGGGCAAGGTCTCGGGCTCGCGTGTGACAATCGCACACAAGAATGTTCCTGCAATGCTTAACCAGATTACAGATGTGTTCACAAAAGACGGCATAAACATCGAAAATCTCACAAACAAGAGCCGTGGCGAGCTGGCATATACAATGATTGACACTCACACCGATGTTACAGATACAATGCTTGCGGATATTAAGGGCATTGAAGGTGTAATCAGAGTATCTCTATATACAGAATAATAAACGATGGTAACGGCAGACTGGACGGTCGCGGGCATAAGGAGTAATCCTGTGCGTGAGGAAAGTCCGAGCTCCATAGGGCAGGGTGCAAGGTAACACCTTGTGAAGGCAACTTTAAGGAAAGTGCAACAGAAATATACCGCCTGCAATATCGCAGGTAAGGGTGGAAAAGTGAGGTAAGAGCTCACTCGGGGTCTGGCGACTGACCCTTGCTGTAAACCCCATCCGGAGCAACACCTGAATGAAAGGCTAAGCCGGCCCGGCATCTTTCGAGAAGGTGGCTTGAGCCGCATAGTGATATGCGGCTTAGATAGATGACCGTCTTAAAAGACAGAACTCGGCTTACAGGTCTGCCGCATAATTTAAAAGCAAACACCCGGACAGTTTGTCCGGGTGTTTTTGTGTGGTGCAACTTCGTTTCGCGACAAGCAAGGTTGGCAAAATAATAATATCACAAATTGAGATAAAAGTCAATATCTCATTTTGTGATATTGTATAATAACATTATTAGAAGGATGGTGTTATTATATGAGATTAAAAGAATTGAGAGAAGACTTGGATATAAGACAGGAAACACTTGCAGAACTTTTAAAAATAAAACAAAACACATATTCGCAATACGAAAACGGACAAAGACAGTTGCCGGTTGATGTGCTTGTAAAGCTGGCTGAATACTATAATGTATCGACGGACTACCTTTTAGGGAGAAGTGACAAAAAGTAGGCTTCCCTCTACCCTTGACAAACAATGGCTTGTGTGGGATAATATATAAAAATTATTTTTTGCCGAGAGGGTGAAGAATATGTTAAACGAAAAAGTTGAAAAACGCAGAGAATTTATCATAAACACGGTGTATATTGCGATTGTTGCACTGCTTGTTTTTGCGTGCTTTAAATATGTTGCAAAGTGGATTATGCCGTTTATAATCGGCTTTATCATTGCCTTTGCGGCGAGACCTGCGGTTGCGGCGGTGCATAAAGTGACGCGGCTTAATAAAAAGCTTTGCGGATTTCTGGTTATTATTCTGGAATATGCGTTGCTTGTCTTTATTATCTGGGCGCTGGGCTCCCGGATTTACGGCTCGCTCCGTGACCTTTTTGCAAAGCTCCCCGAATATTATGACAGCAGTATTCTGCCATTTATCAGCTCGATTGCCCTGTATGTCGAGAGCGTTGCGGCACGGATTTCGCCCGAAACCCTCGAACAAATCTATTATATGCTCGAAAGCTTTTCTGACAATGCCCGTGGCTTTGTAATCAGTCTTTCTTCGGGAATGCTTTCATCATTTGCCGAAATGACAAAGTCCATTCCGTTCTTCCTGATTTCGTTCGTGTTTACCATTCTTGCGTCGATATTTATTGCAATGGATTACCGAGGAATAATGGACTTTCTCAAAAAGCAGCTGCCCCCAAAAACGGCGGTGTTTCTCAGTGATGCAAAGCAACAGATAGGCAAAACCGTGCTCCGATACTTGCGTGCGTATCTGATAATTTTCCTTATGACCTTCACCGAGCTTTCAATCGGGCTCTCAAGCCTTGGAATAGAGAACTCCATCGGTCTTGCCGCAATAATTGCCGTGGCAGACATTCTGCCGGTAATAGGTACGGGCGGCGTGCTTATCCCTTGGGCAATCTGGGGGCTTTTGACAAGGAATTTTGTTCTTGCAATCGGTCTGGTAATTTTGTATGTTATTATACTGGTTATCCGCAACTTCACCGAACCCCAAATTGTCGGCGACCAGCTGGGACTCAACCCCGTGGTAACGCTAATCGCAATTTACCTCGGCTACCGACTCTTCGGCGTTGTCGGAATGATAGGGTTACCCATTTTTACCACCATTTTGGTTGGCTTACACAAGGCGGGCAAGATAAAACTCTGGAAAGAATAAAAAACTAAAACGGTCATTTTGTTGGCCGTTTTTTGTATGTAAATTTTCTATTAAGTCTTGAATAGTTGACAAATGTATGGTATACTCTTTAATAAGTAGATTTATGACTTAAACCCAAACGAAAGGTTTGATTATATTGAGAGGAAAATCGCAGATGTCTCCAAAAACGAAAAAAATACTTGTGGGTGTGGGCATAGCCTTTGGAACAGTTATGGCGTTTCTGGTTTCGTTCATACTTGCGTTTACGCTCATTGTAAATCCCATCAATTTTATGACGGTCAGTGATGCTGATACGGTGGAGGAAAACGAAAAACTTAAAGAACAGGTTCAGACCCTCGAGGACGAGAAGGATGTTCTTCAGGCTACGGTTGATAAGTATAAAAATTCGGCAACAAGTCAGCCGGCGGTTACAACACCAACCGTCACAACACCAAGCACTCCGGCGCAAAGTACGACAACAGAAAGCGCAAAGCCCGAAGCTCCCGAAGCCGAGGCTCCGGAAAATAATGCGTCAACCACACCGGAAACCGGAACAACTGAGGAAACCGGCGGCTTTACCCCTGAGACCGAAACCAGCACCGGCGAGGAAACGCCTGAGGATGTGGACACACCGATTACAGTAATTGATGTTTCGGAATAAATGTAGCCTGATGTTAGTTATCCGAACCCGATTTTTAGAGGCGGATTTCCGCTTTCGCTGTGTTAAAATACTCGGCAATCCGTCAGGATTACCTGCGTTTTTGCCTTGCGCAACCAAAAATCCGCTTCTCTCAAAATTCTTCGACCTGAAAGGGATGAAATTTTGAGCAACTTTTGGTGCGGAGGATGCAGCAAGGCTGTCGCCTTGCAAAGACGACAAGCTAGAAGATGCCGAAATTACGCTCTTTCAGGCGGGTTCGGATAGCTAATATCAGGCTAAATTATTCTAAATTAATATATTTGCCGGGAATTTTGGATTTCCGGCGGAATGGAGAAATCAATATGGCACTCAAGTACAAAAGAGTTATGCTGAAAATCAGCGGCGAGGCACTGGCAGGCGACAAGGGCTTTGGCCTTGACAACAAAACCATCACCACCATTGCTTCAAAAATCAAGGAATGTTCGGAAATGGGCTGTGAGATTGCGATTGTTGTCGGCGGCGGCAACTTCTGGCGCGGCAGAACCGGCGAGGGTATGGACAGAACCCGTGCCGACCATATGGGTATGCTTGCAACAGTTATCAATTCTCTGGCACTTTTAGATGCGCTTGAACAGCAGGGCGTTCCCACCCGTGTTCAGACGGCGATTGAAATGCGCCAGATTGCAGAGCCTTATATCAGGCTCAAGGCTATGCGCCATTTAGACAAGGGCAGAGTTGTTATCTTTGCCTGCGGAACAGGCAATCCCTTCTTCTCAACCGACACAACTGCGGCACTTCGTGCAGCTGAAATTGATGCGGAGATTATTCTCCTTGCAAAGAAGGTTGACGCGGTTTATGACAGCGACCCCCATATCAATCCCAATGCTGTCAAGTTTGACTCACTCAGCTATATTGATGTTCTCAACCGCGGTCTTGGCGTTATGGACTCTACCGCAACATCACTTTGTATGGATAACAATATCCCGATTCTGGTATTCGGCCTTAACGACCCCGAAAATATCAAGCGTGCCGTAGAGGGCGAGACAATCGGAACAATAGTAAAATAATCTGAAAGGTGGATTTAAATTATGCAAAACGCAGAAGCAAGAATGAACAAGGCAATCGCCGCACTTCAGAATGATTTGGCGGCAATCAGAGCAGGCAGAGCAAACCCTGCAATTCTCGATAAAATAACAGTTGAATATTATGGTGTTGCAACACCTGTTCAGCAGGTAGGTACGGTTGCAGTTCCCGAGCCGAGAACAATTACAATTCAGCCCTGGGATACATCAATCCTGGGCGAAATTGAAAAGGCAATTCTGAAATCAGATATCGGTCTTACCCCCAACAACGATGGTAAGATGATTCGTCTTAACTTCCCGCCCCTTACAGAGGAGAGAAGAAAGGAGCTTGTAAAGGGTATTTCAAAGCGTGGCGAGGAATGCAAGGTTGCAGTCCGCAATGTCCGCAGAGATTCGCTTGAAGGCTTTAAAAAGCAGAAGAAGGACGGCGAGATTACCGAGGACGACCTCAAAAATCTTGAAACTAAAATCCAGAAGCTTACCGATAAGTTTGTAGCACAGATTGATGAAATCGTAGCTGCAAAGGAAAAGGAAATCTTAGAGGTATAATCTATGTTCTTTTTCAAAAAGCATAAAATTTCGGAAGAATTGGATATGTCAAATATCCCGCAGCATATCGGGATAATTATGGACGGCAACGGTCGTTGGGCAAAAAAGCGTGGTCTGCCAAGAAGTGCGGGGCATCGTGCCGGAGCGGAAACCCTCAAAAAGATTGTTGTATACTGCAACAAAATCGGGGTGAAAAGCATTACGGCTTACGCATTTTCAACCGAGAACTGGAACAGACCTCAGGCTGAGGTTGATGCTCTGATGGAGCTTCTGTATATGTATCTCGGCCAGGTGGAGGAGCAGTTTGCCGGAACAAATGTAATTCTTCGTGTAATCGGCGACCGCAGTGCGCTTCCCGAGAAAATAAATAAGGCGATTGACTATGCCGAAAGCTATACTTCAAAGAACACGGGGCTTGTGCTGAATGTTGCGCTCAATTACGGCGGCAGGGACGAAATCTGCCGTGCGGCAAGGCTTGCGGCAAAGGCTGTTGAAACCGGCGAGATAAAAGCCGAGGACATCACCGAGGAGTATATGTCAAGCCTGATGTATACCAAGGATGTGCCCGAGCTTGATTTGATTATTCGTCCCAGCGGCGAGGTTCGGCTCTCCAACTTCCTTTTATGGCAGGCGGCATACGCGGAGTTCTGGTTTGACTCTATCAACTGGCCGGACTTTTCCGAAAAGGATATGGAGCGTGCGGTTCTTGATTATCAGAAAAGGAACCGCAGATTTGGAAAGGTCTGAAATTTTAGGCGGATATGAAAAATCCGCCTATTTTCAATACGGAGGGAAATATGAAAACAAGAATTATAACTGGTCTTGTACTGATACCGCTTTTGGTTGCGGTTTTGCTTTCGAATATTCATATTATTTCGGTGGCGGTAACTGTTATTTCGGTTATGGGTCTTTATGAATTCTTTAAGGCTACCGGATTAAAGGAACATCGTGGTCTTTGTGCGGTTGGTTTTGCTGCGACAATTGCGATTTGTCTCAGAACCTACATTCCGCTGCCGTTTTATATGCCGCTTTTCTATATCGGTTTGATTGCGGTTTTTTGCATAATGCTCAAATGCCACAAAACGGTTAGTGTCAGCGAGGCAGGTCTTTTGATTTTCAGTCTTGTGTATATCCCGTTTCTGCTTTCAACCCTGATTGATATAAAGGGCTTGCAGTACGGCACACTTCTTTTGTGGATTGTGTTTATTGGTGCATTTGCAACCGATACCTTTGCGTATTTTACAGGAGTCTTCCTCGGCAAGCATAAGCTTTGCCCTGAAATCAGTCCCAAAAAGACAATTGAAGGCTCAATCGGCGGAACAATTGGTTGCATTGTATTTATGCTTCTTTACGGATTACTTCTCGACAAAGCGTTTAATATGGATATTAATTATATCAAGCTTGCGGTTTTGGGCGTTATTGTGTCACCTGTTTCCCAGATTGGCGACCTTACTGCATCAATCATTAAGCGTAAGTACGGAGTTAAGGACTACGGAAGTCTGTTCCCCGGGCACGGCGGAATTTTAGACAGACTCGACAGCGTAATTGCTGTTGCTCCGCTGGTTTATATATATCTTACAACCGTGGGTATTTAAGAGGGAAAGTTATGAACATTTCAATTTTAGGCTCAACAGGCTCTATCGGCACGCAAGCCTTGGAGGTTGTTGACGATTTAAAGGGGATAAAGGATATAGCGGTTCTTGCAATCACGGGGAACTCCAATGTGGAGCTTTTAGAGGCTCAGGCACGGCGGTATAAGCCAAGCCTTGCCGTAATTGCAGACGAGAAAAAGTATAACGATTTGAAGTGTCGGCTTGCCGACACGAATATTAAGGTCAGCACGGGTGAAGAGGGTCTTTGCGAGGCGGCAACTTTGGACAAATGCGATATGGTTCTTTCGTCAATCGTTGGCTTTGCAGGGCTTGTCCCCACAATGAAGGCAATTGAGGCGGGCAAGGATATTGCCCTTGCCAATAAGGAGACCCTTGTTACGGCAGGCGGTCTTTTCACCGATGCGGTAAAGCGGCATAATGTTCGGCTTCTTCCGGTTGA
Source organism: Oscillospiraceae bacterium (assembly GCA_015068845.1). Taxonomy (GTDB): domain Bacteria; phylum Bacillota; class Clostridia; order Monoglobales; family Monoglobaceae; genus SIG440. The sequence goes on along the minus strand of SVJR01000016.1, from coordinate 11,635 downwards.
CAGCGAGCATTCGGCAATCTTTCAATCGCTCCACGGTGGAAACCGCGGCGAGCTGAACAAAATTCTGCTCACAGCCTCGGGCGGCCCGTTCTTTGGCAAAACCAAAGACGAATTGAAGGGCATAAAAAAGGAACAGGCACTCAAACACCCTAACTGGTCAATGGGGGCAAAAATCACAATCGACAGCGCGACCCTTATGAACAAGGGTCTTGAAATAATCGAGGCAAAATGGCTTTTTGATGTTTTTTTAGACGATATTGAGGTGGTTGTTCACCGTGAGAGCATTATCCATTCAATGGTGGAATTCTGCGATAAGAGCGTGATTGCACAGCTCAGCCTACCGTCAATGAAGCATCCCATCCAGTATGCTTTCACCTATCCGGAAAGACTTCCGTCACCGGACAGGTCGGTCAGCTTTGCGGAGCTTAAAGCGCTTACCTTTGCTAAGCCCGACGAGGAGACATTCCGTTGTCTTGCCCTTGCGAAAAAGGCCGGAAGGATGGGCGGCATTATGCCAACTGTTTTAAATGCGGCAAACGAGGTTGCGGTTGCGGCGTTTCTTTGTGACAAAATTGGATTTTTGGAAATCGGCGAATATGTTGAGTCGGTTTTGAGTAAATATGAAAACAAATTAAATTTCACAATTGAGGATATAATAGAGATTGACAGGTCGGTAAGATTGGAGCATAAAATATGATTTGGACAATAGTATTTGCAATTCTTTTATTCTCACTTATAATCTTTGTTCACGAGCTGGGTCATTTCCTTACTGCACGGCTGTTTCGGGTTAAGGTTCACGAGTTTGCTCTCGGTATGGGCCCGAAAATCTTTTCGTGGGAAAAGGGCGAAACGACCTATTCGCTCCGTGCAATTCCCGTGGGCGGATTTTGCAGTATGGAGGGCGAGGATGAAAGGTCCGAGAACGAGGGCTCGTTTTCCGCAAAGCCCTGGTGGCAGAAGCTGATAATCTTAGCCGCAGGTGCCGGAATGAATATTGTCTTAGGCTTTTTGATTTTTATAATTTTTGTTTCGGTATTCTATCAGGGAAGCGGAATTCCCACCACAACCGTGGATACCGTGATTGAGCAGTCGGCGCTGTATGGCGAGCTGCTGCCCGGTGACAAAATTGTTGCCATAAATGACACAACCGTCAATATAAAAAGGGATATTGACTTTGCAATGCAACGATGCGGCGGTGGCGAGTGCACGCTTACGGTAAAGCGAGACGGCGAAAAGCTGAATTTCCGGTTTAAGCCCCTTGCGGCGCAGTATACCGACGGAAGTCCGGCTTATCTGATAGGAATAAATTCGGCTATGAAGAAGGTCGGCGTGGTGAGCGTTGTCCGTGAAGCCTTTTACCAGACAATATGGATGGGGAAGGTTGTGTTTGTGTCACTCGGTATGCTGATAAGCGGCGAGGTAGGTGTCGGCGAGATGTCGGGGCCTGTCGGTGTGGTTGACGCAATGAACTCCGCGGTAACTGATGCGGCAAGCAGCGCGCCTGCGGGTCAGGGACTGATGGCAGGGCTCCTTGCGCTTTTGTCGCTTGCGTCGTTCATATCTGTTAATATAGGAATTATGAATCTTCTGCCAATTCCGGCGCTGGACGGCGGCAGAATCTTTTTTGTGATTATTGAGGCAATCCGCAGAAAGCCCATTCCGCCCGAAAAGGAAGGTATTGTTCACTTTATCGGTCTGGTTCTTCTGATGGGACTGATGCTCTTTGCGACCTGGAATGATATAATGCGGCTTATTTCACGGTTTTAAAAAAGGGATGTAAAAATAGTTCAGACCGCAAAAAGGTATACCTTTTTGATATAAATAAACCTCGCCACTCGGCGTACACCCCAGTACGCCGTCGGGTAACCCAAAGCGTGTGCTTTGGCTCGGTTTATTCATTCTGAATCTATTTTTCCTATCCCTTGAGTTTCATTCTCTAAAAAAAGAGGCTGTTTAAATGGGCACAGCCTTTTAAACAGCCTCTTAATTTGGAAGTTATTTCTTCTCGTAGCTCTTGCAGAAGTGGGGAATTGCAATTGAATCAGCACTTGTTTTTTCGTGGCTTACTTCAATTTTATCCAGAGAACACTTGTTTCCCTCTGCATGATACATACATTCGTTAACATTACATTTAACGCCGCTGTTTTCCATAAAAAGTTCACCTCCAAAGAAAGTTTACATCTTTATTATTAACAGATTTAAAAAAATTACACTTGATTTAAGAAATTAAAAATAACAAAAATTGCTTTTAAAATGAGGATTAGCGGGCATTATGCCCACTAATCCCGTTATTTTTTGTATAACCTTACAAAAATAATATTTTTCAAAAAGAGGATTGAAAAACATTGCAAAATACAGTATAATTAATTCTATACTGGAGTTATCTATGAATTTACATAAGGAAAGGAAGATTTTTATTATGAAAAAGATACTCGCATTAGTTTTGGTATTTATGCTCACACTTGGCACAGTTGCATTCGCAGCTGAATTCAAGGATATGCCCGATGACTGGTCAACTGCGGCACTGACTGCGGCAGTTGAAAACGGTCTTCTTGGCGGCAGCGGCGGATATATTTATCCGTCAGACAATATGACCCGTGCCGAGATGGCAACCATTATGGCTCGTGCCTGCGGTGCAACCAAGGAAGCGGTAATTACCGGCTTTACTGATGTTAACCCTGACGACTGGTTCTATGCATCAATGGCAAAGGCTGTTGCAATGGGCGCATTCACCGGTTCTGACAACAAGCTGAACCCCGACAACCCGATTACCAGACAGGAAGCGTTCCTTGTGCTTTCCAGAGTTTTCGGCTTGGCAACCTTTAATGTTGACACAGCAATTCTTGACACATTCAAGGACGGCGGAAAGGTTGACGATTGGGCAAAGAAGGGCGTTGCAGCAATTATTGCAAGCGGCTATGTTGCAGGTAACGACGGCTACCTCAATCCTCTCGATAACATTTCCCGCGCAGAGTTTGCGGTTGTTATGGACAGACTTATCAAGTACTACATCGACGATGCAGAAGCGGAAATCCCCACCGACGGCAATGTTATGGTGAGAGTTCCCGGCGTGAATCTCAACGGAATAAAGACCGATAAGATGGTTGTTATCGGCGACGGTGTAGGCGAAGGCGATTTTGAGGTTAAAGACGCTGAAATTCTTAACAAGCTAGTTATAAGAGCCGGAACAAAGGTTTCGGTTGCCGGTGCGTTCACTGAGATTGCAACCGTTGTTCCCGGAGTTGTTGTTTACGGCACACATGATAACATCGAAAAGGTTCATTCCTGCGATGGCAGCAGATTTGAATTTCCTACACTTATTATGCTTCCCGGAACCGGAGATGCTGAATAATGAGTTCTGCAGACGGAATCAGCAAGCGTAAGTATTCCATTGCCGGAGTTAATGTGGGAATGATTCTGCGCTCCGGCGGAATAATCGAAAAGCAGGCAAAGGAATATCTTTGTGAGTTCGACGGGGCTCCCGAAATTGTTGTGGGTCTTGACGACGAGTTCCTTTTGGCAAAGCAGGCGTTTGCGCCGCATCTTTCGATGGAAGAATGCGAATATATGTGGACGGGCGAGCAGTTCTGCAGCAAGCTTCTGGAGTTTGACGGGTTCATGCTCCACGCCTCTGCGGTTGTGTACGAGGACAAGGCGTACCTTTTCTCTGCGCCTAGCGGAACGGGCAAGTCAACACACACAACCCTGTGGCGCAAGGTTTTCGGTGAGGACAAGACATATATATTAAACGACGATAAGCCGGTTATCCGCATTAAGGACGGCAAGGTTACGGTTTACGGCACGCCCTGGAGCGGCAAGACCGACCAGAATAAAAATATCGGCGTTCCCCTGCAGGGGATATGTTTTCTTGAACGGTCAAAGGAAAACCGGATTGAATCGATTTCCGCCAAGGATGCGGCGTTCGGGATACTTAATCAGACAATCCGTCCCGCCGATGGCAAAAATATGTCAAAGCTCTTAGACCTTTTAGACAGGCTTTTGCAACAAACAACGGTATACAGAATGGGCTGTAATATGGACGACGATGCGGCACATACCGCGTATAACGGAATGAATCCGTAGCCCGGAGAGGATTATGAGATTATGAAAATTAAAGCAGATTTTATGCTCCGCAGTGTTGCAGGTCAGAATGTAGTTGTACCTGTCGGCAACGCCGCGGTTGACTTCAACGGAATGATTAATCTTAACGAGAGCGGTGCGTTTTTGTGGAAGACGCTGGAGGGCGGCGCAACCGAGGACGAGCTTGTTTCAGCATTGCTTGCGGAATACGACGCTCCCGAAGCTGTTGCCCGTGCAGATGTCTCGTCGTTTGTCAAAAAAATGAGAGAGGCAAATCTGATAGATGAGTAGTTTTCAAAGCAAAAAAGGAGTCCGGCTTGAAGAGCTGTTCCCGATTATAGAGGAAAAGCTCAAGCTGGGCGGCAGCGTTACCTTTCGTCCCCACGGCGTAAGTATGCGACCCCTTATCCGTCAGGGTAAGGACAGCGTGACGGTCGGGACTTTGGATAAAAACCCCAAAACGGGTGATGTGATTTTTTACCGACGCCCCGATGGCCAGTTTGTTCTCCACCGCATTGTGGGTGAGGATAAAAACGGCTATATTCTTTGCGGTGATAACCAGAGAATTCTTGAACACGGCGTAAAGCAGGAATGGATAATCGGTATTTTAACGGCGGTCAGTCGGAAGGACAGGATTCTTGAGTGTAGCGGTAAAAGCTACAAGCTGTATTTAAAAGCTGTTTTACCGGTTTGGAGAATATGGGTAAGGCTGCGTGGAATATTGGGCGCAGTTAAGAGAAAGATTAAGAAATAAGAAAAGGCGTTTATCATAAGATAAACGCCTTTTTTGCTTGGTGTCTTCAATAATTGTAGGGGCGATTCAAGAATCGCCCGAATTACGGGGCATTCGTGAATACCCCCTACACATTTTGTGTCAAGAGGACCTATCAATCCCCAATTTATATTTTGTCAAGTGCCTGAGCCAGGTCCTCAATCAGGTCATCCGCATTTTCTATACCCACAGAAAGACGGATAAGGTCGGGGGCAACACCTGCTTCAATGAGCTGCTCCTCGGTAAGCTGTCTGTGCGTATGGCTTGCCGGATGCAGCAGACAACTTTTTGCATCGGCGACATGTGTTACGATGTTTGCTAGCTTTAAGCTATCCATAAACTTAATGGAGGCTTCTCTTCCGCCCTTTATGCCAAAGGCGAGAACGCCGCAGGTACCGTTAGGCATATATTTCTGCGCAAGGTCGTAGTACTCATCGTCTTCGAGTCCTGCATAGTGTACCCATGCAACCTTGTCGCAGGACTTTAAAAATTTTGCAACCGCCAGAGCATTCTGACAGTGCCGTTCCATTCTCACGTGAAGAGTTTCAAGACCTAGATTCAGGTAAAATGCGTTCTGAGGAGACTGGATTGAGCCTAAATCTCTCATAAGCTGAGCAGTAGCCTTTGTGATATACGCACCCTTTCCGAATCTTTCGGCGTATGTAATTCCGTGGTAGGAATCGTCTGGAGTTGTAAGTCCGGGGAACTTATCGGCGTATTTCATCCAGTCAAAGTTACCGCTGTCAACAATGGCACCGCCAACGCCGACGCCCTGGCCGTCCATATATTTTGTTGTGGAATGTGTAACTATATCTGCACCCCACTCAAAGGGTCTGCAGTTTATGGGTGTTGCAAAGGTGTTGTCAACTATAAGAGGTACTCCGTGGGAGTGTGCAAGGCGTGCAAATTTTTCAAAATCGAGAACACTTACCGTGGGGTTTGTGATAGTTTCGCCGAATACTGCCTTGGTGTTGGGTTTAAAGTACTTTGCAAGCTCTTCTTCAGGCAGAGTCTGGTCGACAAAGGTACATTCGATACCCATTTTCTTCATTGTTACCGAGAACAGATTATATGTTCCGCCGTAAATTGCAGAGGACGCTATAAAGTGGTCGCCCGTTTCGCAAATATTGAAAATTGCGTAGAAGTTTGCCGCCTGACCTGATGATGTGAGCATTGCCGCAACGCCGCCCTCAAGCGCGCATATTTTTTCGGCAACGCTGTCGTTTGTGGGGTTTTGAAGTCGTGTATAAAAGTATCCCGATGCTTCAAGGTCAAAAAGCTTACCCATCTCATCGCTTGTATCATATTTGAATGTGGTGCTCTGATATACGGGCAACTGTCTGGGCTCGCCCTTTGCAGGCTTGTAGCCTTCGTGAATACATTTGGTTTCTATTCTCATTTGTAAAAACCTCCTAATAGTCGTGAATATAATATCATTTTACTCTTTGCGTGCAAAAAAGTCAAGAAAAACTATGGTATTTTCAGAAGGTTTGTGGTATACTTGTTTTATTGACCGTCGTTTGAATTGATGTAGTCGATTTCGGTTATTGCGTGCATAAAGCCGTTTTTGTCGGTTGACGAGATGTCGCCGGCAACAATCCGGTTTTCATAGACAAGCACGCCCAGCATAACCTTTACCGTTGCCGACTCCTTGTGGTTAAGCAGCCGGTAGGTGTAACGGGTAACGGGCTTGCCGCGGAATTGGGTCAGGTCAAAGCCCGAGTTTTTCTGCACGGCATTGTAGGTCTCGAACACGGCATCAAACTCGTAAGGCACGGTCAGGTGCGTTATTTCAGCCGGGGTGGGATTGACTTCCCAGCCCAGAGTTCCGACATATTCCACAATCATTTTGTTTGTGGCGTTGTCGATGCTGAAAACGCCGCAAATCAGGGCGAAGAGTATGGCGGCAAAGCACAGCGTTGCTATGATGTAACGATTGCTTCGGATGGCTCGTTTCATATTTATCAGTCCTTTTTGTGATTTGGGTATTATTTCTAATATATGTTGATATGCGAACTATTATGCAGGGGGTGTGTGCGATGCGGCTTGACAGATTCCTAGCCGAAACGGGGTTCGGAACCCGGACCGAGGTCAAAAAGTTAATAAAGCAGGGCAAGGTCACGGTTGACGGTGGGCTTGCCACAAAGGCGGAAAGCCATATCTACCCCGAAAAAGCTGAGGTCAGGGTTGACGGAGTTCTGGTGCGTTACCGAGAGTTTATCTATCTTATGCTCAACAAGCCCGACGGATATGTTTCTGCGACCTGGGACAAAAAGCTGCCCACGGTTATAGATTTACTGCCCGAGGAATACGCACATTTTGAGCCGTTTCCGGTGGGCAGACTTGACATCGACACCGAGGGGCTTCTGCTCCTGACCAACGACGGCGAGCTGGCACACAGACTGCTTTCGCCCAAGCACCATGTCCCCAAAACCTATCTGGCACAGCTTGAAAGGGCGGTTAAAGATGCGGATATTGCCGAATTCAAAGACGGAGTAACTTTGGACGACGGCTATAAAACCCTGTCGGCGGAGCTTGAAGGCTTTACAGTGGACGGCGAGCCTTGGGCGGAGATTACAATTTGCGAGGGCAAGTTCCATCAGGTAAAGAGGATGTTTGAGGCGGTAGGGAACAAGGTTCTCTATCTTCAGCGTGTCAGGATGAAGAACCTTGTGCTTGACGAAGCTTTGGAATTGGGCGAAATCCGTGAGTTGACCGAAGAAGAAATAAGCGGTTTAAAGAATTGACCTTTGAAAAAGGAGACGATACAAATGATAAAAAGCTTTATACCAAGAGTTGCGGTGGTGAACGATTTGTCGGGTTTCGGCAAGGTTTCGCTCACCGAGGCGTGCCCTATTTTTTCTGCAATGGGCGTGGAGGCGTGCCCGCTGCCTACGGCGGTGCTTTCAACGCATACATATAAGTTTGAGGACTACACATTTTGCGATATGACTGACCAGATGGAAAAAATTCTAGAGCACTGGAAAAATATCGACATTGGCTTTGACGGAATTTGCACCGGGTATATGGCATCGGCACGGCAGATTGAAATTCTGTCGGACTTTATAAAGGAAAAAAAGGCGGAGGGCACAATTGCGGTAATTGACCCGGTTCTTGGTGATAACGAGCTTTCGGATGCTGAGACGGTATACTACGACAGAATGAGCGATTTGCTTGCAGCTATGCGGAGTTTTGTGAGGCTTGCCGATGTTATAACGCCAAATCTGACCGAGGCGTGTCTGCTCCTTGACGAAGAGTTCCCAAAGACTTTCCTTACGGAAGCAGAGCTTGTTGAGATGATGAAAAGACTCTCGCAAATGGGGCCGCGCGGCATTGCGGTGACCAGCGTTATGACCGATAAAAGCCATATGTGTGTTGGCGTGTATGATAAAGATGCCAACGAGGCAAAGATGCTCGACTGCGGATATATTGACAGGCCTTTTCACGGCACGGGCGACATATTTGCGGCAGTAATGACCGGCGCATTGGTCCGCGGCAGGTCGGTAATCGATGCGGCACAGCTTGCGGTTGACTTTGTCAAAGCCGCAATTGCCGAAACGATGAAGTGTCCCGACATAAAAATTGAATATGGAGTTGTATTTGAAAAGATACTGGCTAAGTTTTTCAGCGACTTTGAATAAAGAAAGACCGGCGTATAATTGACGCCGGTCTTAACTTTTAGGGATTGTCCGATAAGCCCAGAATATAATCTGTTGTTGTGTCATAGAACTCTGCCAATTTAATTAACATTGAAACGGGAATTTCTCTGATTCCCCGCTCGTATCTGGCATAAACCTGTCGGTTACATAGAAGATGGTCTGCAACTTGTTGCTGAGTCATATCGTGGTCTATCCGTAAATCATATATTCTTTGGAAATACAATTAAATCACCTCTTGACAATGATACCATATGGTACTATAATATATGTTGTGGTGGTACTATTTGGCAACACAAATGTAGCTCCGGTTGTCGCTAAACAAGCACAAAAGGGCAGGGTTTTCCTGCTCTTTTGTGTTTATAAAGGAAATATTCTTCGGCGTTGCCTCAGAATGACAAGGTGGAGGAGTAATGGGGGACAGGGGTCAATGCCCAGACCCCTGCAGGATTGTCGGAGGGTATGTGGAAAATGTAGGGGACATTCAAGAATGTCCCGAAATGGGGGAACCGAGCTTTTTTGCAACGGGCGGTTCGTGAACCGCCCCTACGGTTAGGGTCAGGCGTTGAGGGGTCACGGGACGATGTGGGCATCGTCCCCTACCCGAATTTACGCAAGGGGTGGGGTTAAAATGACGATGATGAGTGCATTTTTTACACAAATACAATTTAAACATAAAATTTTTGCCAAATAAAAGGAATTCTTAAATTTTTGTCGAAGTAAAAAGGAGAACCCTTTTTTGCATAAAGGGCTGAAAACATAAAAAATGAGGTAAATAAGAATGGCTGAAGAAAAAAATGAAGCGTTGTTTGACGCTTCCAAGCTTAATATTATTCCTGTTGAAATTGAAAAGGAGATGCGTAAGTCTTACTTAGACTATGCGATGTCGGTTATTGTCGGCCGTGCACTCCCTGATGTGCGTGACGGTCTCAAGCCGGTTCACCGCCGTATCCTTTATGCGATGCACGAGGACAACCTGACCCCCGACCGTGAGTACCGCAAGAGTGCGACTACCGTCGGTAATGTGTTGGGTAGATACCATCCGCACGGTGATGCTTCGGTTTACGATGCAATGGTCCGTATGGCTCAGGACTTCTCGATGAGATACCCGACCGTTGACGGCCACGGTAACTTCGGTTCGGTCGACGGGGACCCGCCTGCAGCTTACCGTTATACCGAGGCGCGTATGTCTCGTATGGCAATGCGGATGCTGACCGATATTGAAAAAGAGACTGTTGACTTTATGCCGAACTTCGACGAAAGCCGTAAAGAGCCGGTTGTTCTGCCGGCAAGATTCCCGCACCTTTTGGTTAACGGTTCAAACGGTATTGCGGTTGGTATGGCGACCAACATCCCGCCGCACAACCTCACCGAGGTTATCAACGGTATTATTGCGGTTATCGACAATCCGGAAATTACCATTGACGAGCTGATGGAATACATTCCCGGCCCCGACTTCCCGACAGGTGCGCAGATTATGGGCACTGCAGGTATCCGTTCTGCATACCACACCGGACGCGGCAAACTGCGTATCCGTTCCAAGGCGGAAATTGAGGAGACCAAGGAAGGCAAGCAACGGATTATTGTTACCGAAATTCCGTATATGGTCAACAAGGCACGACTTATCGAGAAGATTGCCGAGCTTGTCCGTGAAAAGAGAATTGAAGGCATTTCCGATATCCGTGACGAGTCCGACCGTGACGGCTTGCGTATTGTGATTGAGATTAAGCGTGATGCAAACGCAACAATAGTTCTCAATCAGCTATACAAGTACACTCAGCTTGAGGAGACCTTCAGCGTAATTATGCTGGCGCTTGTCAACCAGGTTGAGCCGAAGGTTCTGAATCTTCGCGAGGTTCTGGACAACTACATCGACTTCCAGAAGGATGTTATCATAAGGCGTTCACGCTTTGACAAGAAGAAGGCGGAGGCAAGAGCCCACATATTAGAGGGTCTCAGAATTGCCCTTGATAATATCGACGAGATAATCAGAATTATTCGTTCCAGCTACAACGATGCAAAGCCTAAACTGATGGAACGCTTTGAGTTCTCGGATGTTCAGGCTCAGGCAATCCTTGATATGCGTCTTGCAAGACTTCAGGGCTTGGAGCGTGAGAAGATTGATGCCGAGTACGACGAGATTATGGCGTTCATTGCAGAGCTTAATGAAATCCTTGCAAGCGAGCAGAAGGTTCTGGAAGTGTTAAAGACTGAAATTACCGAAATCCGTGACAAGTTCGGAGACAAGCGCCGCTCTTCAATCGAGCCGGTAATGGACGATATTGACATAGAAGATCTCATCGAGGAAGAGGATAATGTAATTACAATGACCAGTCAGGGCTACATCAAGCGTCTCGCTGCCGACACTTACAGAAGCCAGAAGCGTGGAGGTAAGGGTATTATTGGTATGCAGACCAAAGAAGAGGACTTTGTAAACACAATGTTTGTTTCCTCAACCCATGCATATATACTGTTCTTCACCAATGCCGGAAGAATGTACCGTATCAAAGCATACGAAATTCCCGAGGCAGGCAGACAGGCAAAGGGTACAGCGATTGTAAACCTTATTCCGCTGCAGCCGGGTGAGAAGGTATCGGCGGTTCTGCCAATCCGTGAATATAAGGACGACGAGTTCCTCATTATGGCAACCCGTGGCGGCGTAATTAAAAAGACCGCACTTTCGGAATACGAGAACGCACCCAAGGCGGGCAAGATTGCCATTAACCTTGACGAGGGCGACGAGCTTATCAATGTTGAAAGAACAACCGGTGGTGCAGACATCTTTATGGGAACACATCAGGGTAAGATGATAAGGTTCTCCGAGGACGATGTAAGAACTCTCGGCCGTGTATCCCGAGGTGTTCGTGGAATTATGCTCAGGGAAGGCGATTATGTTGTTGGTATGAGTGTAATGCGTGAGGGTGCAAAGCTCCTTGTTATCAGTGAAAAGGGCTACGGCAAAAAGACCGAGCTTTCAGAATACAAGGTTCAGGCGCGCGGCGGTCAGGGCACAACCTCGTATAAAATCAGCGAGGACACCGGTGCGGTTTCAGGCTTTGGTCTTGTTACCGACGACGATGATATCATCATCATCACTTCCGAGGGTATCATCATCCGAGATCGGAAG
>SVJR01000015.1 GCA_015068845.1 Oscillospiraceae bacterium | reverse complement strand
TGTGAATTACATAGAGAACGGGCGCCACGAACAGGAAGGTGAACTCCAGAGGCTCGGTTATACCGGTCAGAATTGAAGTTAGCGCAGCTGAAAGCAAAAGACCTCCGGCAACCTTCTTTTTGGTGGGCTTTGCCACGCTGTACATTGCAAGAGCCGCACCGGGCAGACCAAATATCATAAACGGGAATTTACCGCTCATAAAGCGTGTTGCCTCAACCGAGAACTGCGTTGTGCTTGGTGACGCCAGTTGCGCAAAAAAGATGTTCTGTGCACCTTGAACCGTTGTGCCGTCGATAACCATACTTCCACCAAGACCTGTCTGCCAGAAGGGAATATAAAACACATGGTGCAGGCCAAACGGGATAAGACCTCTTTCGATAGTTCCATAGATAAGCGTGCCGAAGTAACCTGAGTTCAGAACCAAGCCGCCTAATGAGTATATTGCCCTTTGAATATACGGCCAGATAAAGTACATTGCAATACCTACAAGGATATAAACAAAGGTGGATATAATGGGGATAAATCTTACACCGCCAAAGAACGAGATAACTGTGGGAAGCTCAATTTTGTAAAAACGGTTATGAAGTGCCGCAACACCGAGCCCGACAATTATACCGCCGAATACACCCATCTGCAGTGATTGGATACCTACAACATTGGAAACCGTACCTTCAAGCATTGCCCCCTCGACAAGCTGACCGTTGATTTTGAGTAGTGTGGATATGGTCTGGTGCATAACAAAGAATGCAATTGCAGCGGAAAGAACGGCGGTGCCGTGTTCCTTCTCTGCCATACCGAGAGCAACACCCAGAGCAAAAATAAGCGGCAAATTACCAAAGATAATATCACCGGTCTGTGCCAGAATCTGCATAACGGAATTGAGGAAGGTTCCGGGCCCGAGTATGGCTCCAAGATTGTATGCCTCAATGGTGGTTGCGTTGGTAAGTGATGAGCCGACACCCAGTAAAAGCCCTGCTATGGGCAAAAGTGCAATCGGCAGCATAAACGAACGGCCGACCCTTTGCAGAACGCTGAAAAGGCCGTTTTCTTTTTTCTTCATATGAAATTCATTCCTTTCGTAATCTTAAGCCGTGGGGAGTCGAGCCCCACAAGCCTTAAACTTGATTAATTTGCACTCTTTCAACTTGTCGTCCTCGAAAGGCGTCAGCCTGTCTTCGTCCTCCGCATTGAAATTGCACTAAATTTCTCTGCGTTTAAGGTCGAAGAGTTTAAAAATAAGAAATTTCGATGAAAGGCAAGAAGAAATTTGCGAATAATACTGGCGTATATTTGTGGATTTTTCCGTAGTATTTCGCGAAATTTGTATTTTTAAACCTTATGGGGCTCGACCCCCCACGGCTTAAATCTTATATATAAAGGCCTTGTCGCCCGAATTTGCATTCGGATTTTCAAGGGCTGAATAACTTTTCAGGCTTTCGGTATTGGTAATTACGACAACAGTTGCCGTGCTGTACCCTTTGTTTTTGAGCAGCTCAAGGTCGGCTTTGGCAAGGGAGTCGCCCTGGTTGATGCGGTCGCCTTTCTTCACAAGGGGAGTAAAGCCTGTGCCTTTAAGCTCTACCGTATCAATCCCGATGTGAACAAGAATTTCAAGCCCGTCGTCCGAGGTTATACAGTATGCATGAAGAGTCTCGGTGACATCAGTAACGATGCCGGAGGCAGGACTGGAAATTTCACCGTTTTCGGGAATAACTGCAAAACCATCACCCAGTATCTTTTGTGAGAAAACCTGGTCGGAAACTTTTGTGATATCAATAACCTGACCGTCTGCAACAGCGGTAAGAAACTTTTCTTTTTTAAAAAAATCAAACATTGTTTTTTCCTTTCTTAATCTAAATCACGGATTTTTTCGCGAACCTTCAAAACAAATGATGGCGAAACAGAAAGTTCGTCAATCCCCATATTTACAAACGCTTCGGTAAGAGTGAGGTCGGCGGCAAGCTCTCCGCATATTCCAACCCACTTGCCGTGTTTGTGGGCGTTTTGAATGACATTTTCTATAAGCCTGAGTATTGCGGGGTGGTGTGGGTCGAAAAACGGTTCTAAAGCTGAATTTTGACGATCAAGGGCAAGTGTGTACTGGGTCAGGTCATTGGTGCCTATGCTGAAAAAATCCACCTCCGGGGCAAGCATATCGCAGATTATTGCGGCGGCAGGGGTCTCAATCATAATTCCGGTTTCAATATTTTTTTTGTAAGGGATACCCTCGTCTTCAAGCTCCTGCATAGCCTCTGCAACTAAAGCTTTCGCTCTGATAACCTCGGAGAGAGAGGTTATCAGAGGGAACATAATTGAAATGTTCCCGAATGCGGAGGCACGAAGAAGTGCCCTAAGCTGGGTTTTGAACATTTTAGTATCGGTAAGGCAGATGCGGATTGCCCTAAATCCAAGGGCGGGATTATCCTCGCAGGGCAGCTTAAAATAGTCAATTTGCTTGTCTGCACCTATATCCATTGTGCGGACGATTACCTTTTTGCCGCACATTCCTTCGGCTACTTCTTTGTATTTGCGGAACTGCTCGTCCTCGGTGGGGAAGTCCGAGGCTTCAAGGTACAGAAATTCGCTCCTAAACAGCCCAATGCCCTCAGCGTCATTCTGAACTGCCGCCGCAAGGTCACGGGGACTGCCGATATTGGCATAAAGATTAACCTTTTTGTGCGACTTTGTCTCGGTAGGCTTTCCCCGAAGCTCTGACAGCAGCTTAGCCCGTTCCTCTTCAAGAGCTTTTCTTTTTTTGTATTCCTGAATGGTCAGCTCGTCGGGGTCTATATAAAGTGCGCCGCTGAATCCGTCAAGGATAGCTGTTTTCCCGTGATGTTCGGGACTGATTTCGCCCGTGTTGATAACGGCAGGGATATTCATAGTTCTGGCAAGGATTGCCGTGTGTGAGGTTTGCGAGCCACGAAAGGTCACAAATCCTAAGATTTTATCCTTATCCATCTGCACGGTCTCGCTGGGGGTCAGGTCATCGGCAATTATAATTGACGGTTCGGGAATTGTGTCAGTTCCCGAATTATCCGAAAGCAGGTTTATTAGTCGTTCGGAAATATCACATACATCGGAGGCTCGTGCCTGCATATATTCATCGTCCATTTCCCGAAAGGTTCTTGCGAATATGTCAGAGGTATAGCTGACGGCATATTCAGCGTTGACCTTTTGAACATTTATAGTATTTATAACCGCTCCGTAGAAATCCTCATCGTCCAGCATCATTGTGTGAATCTGAAAAATCTGGGCATTGTCCTCGCCAACCTGCAAAAGTGCCTTTTCGTAAAGCTCGTGAAGCTCTTTCTTTGCAGCCGTGAGCGCCGACATAAAACGGCGGACTTCGGTTTCGGGAGTGTCGGTTTTCTCGCGCTTAACGGTTCTTTTATTCATACCGTAAAAGTATAACTTTCCCATACATAAGGAGTTGTAAACACTTTTTCCGTTTATTTCAAGCATCGGTTTTTTTCACTTCCTTAAACCAATATATTCTTGAATTAGTATAGACCAAAAAATGCGAAAAATACACAATTGCATATATTTATATTTTTTTAGATACAAGGGCACATTAACAGATAAGAATATTGACAAAATGTTGCAAAAAGGTTATCCTTTAAATCAGAAATTACCGAAGGAGAAATTCAAGTGTATAAAATATCTTCATTAAATAACGGAATAAAAGTCGTTACCGAAAAAATAGATTATGTAAAATCGGTATCTGTCGGCGTGTGGATTGGTGCAGGCTCTGCGATGGAAACGGCAGAGAACAGCGGTGTTTCACATTATATTGAGCATATGCTGTTCAAGGGTACAACAAATCGTACAGCCAAGGATATTGCCGAGCAGATGGACCGAATCGGTGGCCACCTGAACGCCGTGACCTCCACGGAATATACCTGCTTTTATGCAAAAACGCTGACTGAGCATTATGAAACTGCGTTTGATATATTATCTGATATGATTATAAATTCATCGTTTGCCGAGGAAAGCATTGCAACCGAACGCAAGGTCATTACCGAAGAAATCAATATGTGCGATGATACACCCGAGGACTATATCCACGATGTGCTCAGCAAGCTGATGTGGAAGGAAAGTCCCCTCGGCTTCCCTATCGCCGGAACGGCAGAGAGCATTAAGGGTATAGACAGACAGGTGCTTCTTGATTACCGTGACAAGCTATACTTCGGAAACAATATTGTTATATCGGTGGTGGGCTTTTTTGATGAAAATGAGGTTCTGGCAAAGTTTGAACAGAAGTTTGGCGGCATAAAGCAAGACGGCGGCGAAAAGAGTATCCCCGGTAAGCTCCCGGTTAGCCGTGGTATTAACATTGTAAAAAGGGACATCGAGCAATGCCATGTTTGCCTTGGCCTTGAAGGCTTTTGCAGGAACGATTCCAGACATTATGACCTGCAGGTGATGAATGCGGTGTTCGGCGGAAATATGAGCTCTCGGCTCTTTCAGAGGGTGAGAGAGGAGCTGGGCCTTGCGTATTCTATATATTCGTATTCGAATACCTATCAGAACAACGGCTCAACTGTTATCTATGCCGGACTCAACACCGAGCATCTTTGCGATGCGTTGTCGGTAATAGGCGAGGAAATCAGAGCTTTGAAAAGTAATAAGCTGACCCACGATGAGGTGAGTGTTGCCAAGGAACAAATGAAGGCGGCGGTCATAATGGGTCGTGAAAGCGTTTCAAGCCGGATGCGAAGCTACGGAAGGTCGATGCTTTATGAAAACAGAGTATACAGTATGGACGATCTGATTGACTTGATTGACCGGATAAGCCGCGATTCTGTAGCAGATGTGATTGATACCGTGTTTGATATGAGTAAGCTCAATATTGCCGTTACCGGCAGAATTGAGGATGGCAGCAAAAATATTATTGATGCAATAGAATTTTAGATAAAAGCCTGAACCATATGGTTCAGGCTTTTGTAATATACGGCGGCCTGTCCGCATACATATATCTTAGACCAAAGAAGTAAAGGAGCGGATAAATGTGGATGAGGCAAAAGGCTTAACCTCGAGGCAGGCGGCAGAATCCCGTGATAAATACGGCAGCAACAAACTTACTGAAAAGGAAAAAACAACATTCTTTAAAAAATATATGGAAAAGTTCGATGACCCCATTATTATAATTTTGCTTGTAGCATTGGGGATAAATATTGTTTTCACTTTTTTCGGCAAGGTCGATTGGTTTGAGTGTCTGGGGATTTTTGTATCAGTACTGATTGCAACCCTTGTGGGGGCTTTCTCGGAGTATAAAAATGAGGAGGAATTCCAAAGACTCCGTGACGAGGCCGCCAAAGTGAAATGCAAGGTCTACCGCGACGGTAGCTTGGTAAGTCTGCTCATTGATGAGATAGTGACCGACGATATAGTTCTTCTTCAGGCGGGTGATATGGTTCCGGCTGACGGGGTGGTAATTTCGGGCGGAATTAGGGCTGACCAGTCTGCTCTGAACGGCGAGAACGAGGAGGTTGAAAAAACTGCTTCAAGCTCCAATAATGCGGCATCGACTCAGACAGATTTCTGGGACAAAACCGCACTATACCGAGGCTCGGTGGTGTGTTCAGGGCAATGCGAAATGCGTGTTATGCGTGTGGGTGATTTGACGGTTTACGGAAGTTTAAATAACTCAGATGATGACGATGAACGGAAAAGTCCCCTACAAACCAAGCTTACGGCACTTGCAAAAAGGATAAGTCTTTTCGGATACATAGGGTCGGCAACGGTTGCGACGGCGAGTATGCTTCAGCACATATTTGCAAACGGTGTTATGGGTGCGACAGGATATTTTGCCGATACAATGCAGGTTGTTTCTGACTTGGTCGGTGCAGTAATTATGGGAATTACCGTAATTGTTGTTGCCGTGCCGGAGGGGCTTCCGCTTATGGTGGCGATTGTCTGCTCGCTCAATATGAAAAAAATGCTCAAAAGCAATGTTCTTGTCCGTAAACTGATAGGTATTGAAACGGCAGGTGGTATCGACATCCTCTTTACAGACAAAACAGGAACAATAACCTGCGGAAAGCTGAAGGCGGTGAGCTTTACCGACGGTAATGGTCAAGCCTTTGATAAAATTACCGGACTGGGAGAACCTCTCAAAAAAATAGTATATACCTCAGTGGTACATAATTCAGCGGCTCAGTTCTCGGGCAAAGGCGTTATCGGCGGCAATGCTACCGAAAGAGCGCTGCTTGAGATGGTTGGAGATTTTCGATATAGTAATATAAGCATAAAAAAGTGCCGTGAGGTTTTATTCACAAGTGAAAAAAAGTTCTCAATGACAGAGGTCGAGGGTGACTTTTGCGGCGTTTTGGTTAAGGGCGCACCGGAAAAGATTATAAAAAATTGTGCAGAATTTTACGATGCAAACGGAAACAAGCAAGCATTTACAAAAAAAGAACGGCTTGAAAAAACCGTTCTTGAAATGGCAAATCGCAGCATAAGGGTTCTGGCTCTGGCAACCGCGGAGAAGGCGGTGGGGGACGCTCTGCCCGAGAAAATGACCCTAGTGGGGCTTGTTGGCATACGCGACGATTTACGCCCCGATGTCCGTGGCGCAGTCGGCGATATACGCCGTGCCGGAATTCAGACGGTTATGATAACCGGTGACAAAAAGGAAACAGCGGTTGCAATTGCCCGCGAAGCCGGAATTATTGAAGATAACGGTCTTGTGTTGACCTCGGACGAGATGCAAAAAATGACCGATGCCGAGCTTGCCGGGGCTATGCCGAGGCTCCGTGTGGTCGCCCGTGCCCTTCCCGGTGACAAAAGCCGGCTTGTGCGGATTGCGCAAGAAGTAGGCAGCGTTGCCGGAATGACCGGTGACGGAGTAAATGACCTCGCTGCACTTCGTGCGGCAGATGTGGGCTTTGCTATGGGCAGCGGTACGGATATAGCCAAGGAGGCAGGGGATATTGTCATACTGGACGATAACTTTGCCTCAATAAAAAAAGCCGTCCTTTACGGACGGACAATTTACAAAAGTATAAAAAAGTTTGTGGCGTTCCAGATTACAATCAATATCGCCGCAATGTCGGTTCTTGTTCTTGGCCCCATTATCGGTGTTGCAAAGCCTTTGGGGGTTATCCAGATGCTATGGGTTAATCTTGTTATGGACACCTTGGCTGCAATTGCCTTCGGCGGCGAGGCGGCGCTTGGCAGATATATGCTTGAAAAACCCATAAAGAGGGACGAAGACATAATCGACCGCAAAATGTGGAGCTCCGTTACAGTGAACAGCCTGTTTTTGTGTGCGGTCAGCGTGTTTATGTTTATATCTCAGGATATGCACTACGCATTCAGGCATTCTCAGGCAGATGCCGTGTTCTATACCGGATATTTCAATTATTTTGTGTTCTCATGCATATTTAATGCCTTTAATATAAGAACCGAAAGTATCGACCTGACCGAGCATATTTCCCTCAATAAACCGTTTTTGATTATATTGCTGCTTATCTGCGTCGTTCAAATTATAATGACCTGCTTCGGCGGTGCGATTATAGGAACAGCGCGGCTTGCTGCCAACGAATGGGCGCTGGTGATTGTTATGGCATTGCTCATTGTTCCGGTAGATATACTGCGAAAACTGATTGTTAAAAAAATCTGAGTTTTACACTCCGCTCAAATCAAAGGGCGGGGTGTATTCTTTTTTTGCGCTGCTTCTGTCCTGCATGTAAGCGTTATCGAATCCTGCCTGCAGAGCAGCATCAACAACGGAATCATATTCAAAGCCGGTAATTTTTCGGTCAAGCTCCGGAAAGCTTGAAAGACGGCCATTCGGCGTGTACTGACTCATCAGGCTGAGAATAAAATCGCTTTGGTCAAAATCCTTTGCAAGGGCGTCAATCAAAGCCAGCGAATCCTTGCGGCAGCCCGGCAGAACAAGATGCCGGATAATCACACCGGACCTCATAATTCCGTCTTCGTCAAAAACGGGTTTTCCCGCCATATTCACCATTTCCCTTGCTGCAGTCAATGCTCTCTCAAAGTAATCCCCTGCGGCACTGTATTTCATTGAAAGCTCCGGCGAAAAGTATTTTATGTCGGTCAGAAAAATATCAATATACCCCTTTAAAGATTGCAACGACTCAAGCTTTTCATAGCCACCTGTGTTGTAAACGAAGGGGATTTTTATTTTAGCTCTTACACTGTCAATTGCCTCGCAAATCTGCGGAATATATGGGGTGGGCGAAACAAGGTTGATGTTGTGTGCACCAAGACCCTGAAGCTCCAGAAATATTTCTCCCAGCCTTTGCACGGATATTTCCTTGCCAAAGGCCTCACGGCTGATGCTGATATTCTGACAGTATATGCATTTCAGGTTGCAACCGCTGAAAAACACGGTACCGCTGCCGCGTGTTCCGCTGATGGGCGGTTCCTCCCAATAATGAAGCGCCGCCCGTGCAATTTTAACATTTGCTCCGGCATTACAAAACCCCGGTGTCATAGTCCGGTCAATACCGCATTCACGGGGGCAAATCCTGCAACTTTTCAAAATATCCATATCAGAATTTCTCCTTCAAGTTTCTGTATAAAGTATATTTCAAACCCGAAAAGCTGTCAAGACTTATATTCTAAAATAACTATTGACAAAAATTTACTTTGATGATAAAATAGTTTGAAAGTCAAAGTATTTTATGAGGTGAATACAATGAAAAAGAAGGAGAGGACCCAGATAAGCAATCTTTTTGTGAGAGTGTTCAACCAGATACTTGCGTGGGAGGAACAAAGCTTCAGAGAGATGGGCTTTACCGATATAACTCTGCGTGAACTGCATGTGCTTGAGGCGGTTTTCGGACTTATAAAGGAAGATAACAACCGTATGTCAGAGATTGCAAAATATCTTTCAATCACCCCGGGCTCGCTCACCACATCGGTAAATGGACTTGTAAAGAAAGGGTATCTTGTGCGTGAAGGTAAGCCGGACGACAGACGGGTAGTTCTGATTGTTCCAACCGAAAAGGCAAGGGAAGTGAACGGGATTCACTCCAAAATCCGTAACGGAATGATTGACGAGGTTCTGATGCATTCCTCGGATAGCGAGAAGAAGATTTTATTTGATATGCTTGAAAATTTAAGTGGATTTTTTGCGGAAAAGCAAAATACCAGAAAATAGGAGGAAGAACAATGAAAAAAGAATTTAAACAGTATGAGGTTGAAGAGTTTACAAGTCTTCGTCAGGCGGTAAAGAGGCACGTTGACCGCCACGGCGACAGAGCGGCGTTTGTGTTTCGTGAAAAAAAAGAGATTAAAACAGTTACATACCGTGAGTTCTACAACGACTCGCTGTATCTTGGCAATGCTTTGTTAAAGTATGGATTTATTGATAAGCATGTTGCGTGTATAGGCGAAAACTGCTATCGTTGGCTGGTGGTACACAGCACTATGATGAATTCAAACGGTGTTTATGTTCCTCTTGACAGACAACTCCCCAAGCAGGACATCGTGACAGTACTTAACCACAGTGATTCCGAGGTTCTGTTCTTTACAAAAAAATATATCAAAGTGCTTGACGAGATAAGGGATGAGCTTCCCAATATAAAAATGTTTGTCTGCCTTAATGAAGAAGCTGAAGATGGAAAATTCCTTTCCTTTGACGATTTAATGGCAGAGGGCAAAGAACTTATGGAAAGCGGCTTCAACGAATATCAGAAAATCGTGGGCGACACCGATGCGTTAAGATTGTTGGTTTACACCTCCGGCACAACCGGTATGGCAAAAGGCGTTATGCTTTCCGAACGAAATGTTATGACTTGCATCAATACCGGACTAAAACTTACAAGACTTTATGACAGAGCAATTTCGCTTCTTCCGTATCATCATACCTATGAAGGAATCGGCCTAATTGCAGAGCTTGCCTGCGGTGTTACTGTTTTTATAAATGACAGTATGAAGAATATACTTAAAAACTTTGCAGAATTCAAACCGGAAACCGCGTTTCTTGTACCTGCGCACCTTGAGGCGTTTTATAAAAGAATCAACAAGGCTATCGGCAAAAAGATGCCTCTTATCAAGGCTATGATTGCTGTGAGCAACGGACTCCGTAAATGCGGCATAGATGTAAGACGCAAAATGTTCGGTATGATACTCGAGTCCTTTGGCGGCGAGCTTCGCAAGGTTATCAGCGGCGGCGCACCAATCCGTCCCGAAATTGCGGATTTCTTTGAAGCAATCGGCGTTACCGTTGTTAACGGTTACGGTATCACCGAGTGTTCGCCTCTTGTTGCAATTACCCGTGAAGGCTATGACGATTGCTACACAGCAGGTGTTCCCATCAGCTCTGTAAAAGTAAAGATTAAAGACCCTGATGAAAACGGCATCGGTGAGGTTTGCGTAAAAGGTACCTCGGTTATGCTCGGTTATTACAAAAATCAGGAAGCAACCGACCGTGTAATGGAAGATGGTTGGTTCAACACCGAAGATTTGGGAATGATTGACGAAGAGGGAAGACTCAAAATCACCGGTCGTTCCAAAAACCTTATCGTTTTAAGAAACGGAAAAAATATCTTCCCGGAGGAAATTGAAAATTACATTTTGTCAATTCCCTATGTTGCAGAAGCGGCTGTAACGGCATGGCATGATGAAAGCGGTGAGGAATCGGGGCTTTGCGCTCATATTTATATTGACCCTCAGAGCGAAATGGCTGAGGACACTGACCGTGAGACAAAAATCCGCGATGATGTGTCAAAAGTTATGAAAGTGCTTCCTATCTATAAACAGGTAAGCCGTATCAATATAAGAAAAGAAGAATTTATCAAGACCACAACTAATAAGATTAAGAGAAATGAAATAGAGAAATAATATCGGAAAAATTTACTCATCTTGCATATTTCCCGCTCGCTCGCATACACAAAGTATAGCCTCGTTCACAGAAATGCACAATCTAAACAAATTTTTCACGATATTAGAAAGATGAAACTTAAAGCCCCCAAACAAAACGTTTGGGGGCTTTCGGCTCATTTACTTTAAATTGGATGCAGTATATTGAGCTTGTATTGAAGTTCTATTCTCAAGTGTAACAAGTGACAGCTTGATTTCACCGTCGTTGTCGTCTGCTGTGCTCCAGCTTTCTGTATATTCAGCAGGAGATTTGCAGTCATCAAAGTTTTCCAACACTGAAATGCGGTTTGCAAGTCCCGGATATGTGGTGGGCTCTCCGTATCTTTCAGTTAGCTCATTTTTTATATTTTGGAGCAGATTCCACGCAGCATCACTTTTGCCGTCTGTAATATAGAAGTATCCTCCGCCATACAAGGTATCATCAGCTACGGTGAAAAGAAGATATTTGGTAAGGTCAGTGCCGTTATATGATACCGGGGCATTAAAACAAAACATACCGGGGGAAGTATCTTCTGTGAGTTCGTCTTGGGAAATATCAAGAGCTTCGTAAATATCAGCAAGATTTGTCCCTATGTGCTCAGAAAAAGAGAAGTCAAGACCACTTTTTTCATTGTTGCATCCAGTTATAAGTATAGATAGTGTGATCAGCAGTGCAATAATAATTTTTTTCATAGTTAAATTCTCCAAAAGTATGTATAATGAAAAACGACATCTTTAAGATGTCGTTTTTGGTGGAGATGAGGAGAGTCGAACTCCTGACCCCCTGCTTGCAAGGCAGGTGCTCTCCCAACTGAGCTACACCCCCAAACGCAAGATTGATTATAACACAAAGAAATTGATTTGTAAAGAGAAAATTACAAAAAATTTCAAAAAAATGGGGACAGATTGTATCTGCCCATGAATTTTTACATAACTCCAAGGTGGGGGAGGTACATAAAAATAGTCAAGCAGTTACGCTTGACTATTTCAGTGTAGAATTTTTGTAATTAAGTTGAAATATCGATAAAACGACATTCCCTGTAAAAATGATTCGGTAACTAAGATTATTTCTCTTCAGTAAGACCGAAACGCTTTCTGAACTTGTCAACACGACCGCCGGTGTCAACTAACTTCTGCTTACCTGTGTAGAAAGGATGGCAAGCTGAGCAAATTTCGATAGAAACATTTTCCTTTGTTGAGCCTGTTTCGATAACATTACCGCAAGCGCACTTGATTGTTGTTTCCTTATAATCGGGATGTATTCCTGCTTTCATCTCTATATTTCACCTCTTTCTTTCGAGAGTTGCATTTAAATCAGCAGACTACATTATAGCACATCATTTTTATAAATGCAAGTTATTTTTTAAAATTTTTAAAGTTTTTGAGTTTTTTTTCAATTTTTTCCTTAAACGGCGCAAAGGAAAGCTTGCGGTCAAGAAAGACTTCGTCAGCCAGAAGCCCTTGATATATAAGCATTCCAAAGCCGTTAACAACTTCAAAGCCACGCCTTTGCGACTCCTTTAAAAGATTGGTCATCGGCGGATTGTAAATAAGGTCGTAGACCAATGCCCCACCCTTTAATTCGTCAAGGAACGAAAAGTCTTCAAAGTCCGAGTCGATTCCCTCCATACCGAGAGGCGTTCCGTTAATTAAAATATCGCAGCCTGTAAGTGCGGCTTTCATATTCGCTATCGTAAGCTCGCCGATATTTATTTTTGTGCCGGTGCGGTCAAGTACATTTTTTGCAAGTGTCTCAGCGGAAGCAAGCGTACGGTTGAGTACGGTTATGGAGCTTGCCTCTTCAAGCACCATTTTAAGTGCCACGGTTGAAACAACACCGCCTGCACCGAATATAACAATATTTTTACCCTTGCAGGTGTAGCCTTTTTCTTCGATTGCCCACACACAACCGCGACCATCGGTGTTGTAGCCGAGCAGCTTTCCGTCTTTTACCTTAACGGTGTTGACTGCATCAAAGACAAGTGCCTCCTCGTCAATAAAGTCAAGGTACGGCAGTATGTCCTGCTTGTGCGGCATGGTAAGGTTAAAGCCATCGATACCTTTTTTCCGGACTTCGTCAAGATATTCAGGGAGATGTCCCTTTTCAATACGCACCTTGCGGTATTCGTAGTCAAGCCCCAAACCGTCAAGTACCGTTTCGTGAATTACCGGCGACTTGCTGTGGCCTATGGGGTCGCCCACAACATCAAGCCTGATTTTCTGCACGAGAGGTTGCCTCCTCCAAAAGATAGTCAATGGCAAGCAGGTAGCCACGGAAACCGAGCCCTGCAATCTGACCCACGCAAGCGGGCACAGTTACCGACTTGTGACGGAATTCCTCACGCTTGTGAATGTTACTTATATGCACCTCAATTGCCGGAATGTTCACCGACGAAAGTGCATCGTGGATTGCATAGCTGTAATGGGTGTATGCACCGGGGTTGATGACAATTCCGTCGTAATTTCCAAGGGCGTGATGGATAAAGTCAATCAGCTCGCCCTCACAGTTGCTCTGCAGAACTGTCACTTCAATACCCTTTTTTTTGCAGTAACCTTCAATGTAGTTTTCAAGGTCTGTGTATGTCCGGTTTCCGTAAACGCCCGGCTCACGAATTCCAAGCATATTAAGGTTAGGTCCGTTAAGAACCATAATTTTCAAATTTTCAGCCATTTTTCTTCACCTCATCTAAAATTTTGTCGACCAGAATGTCAGGGTCATCGTCACCCGTTATTTCAAGGTCGCATACATCTTTGTAAAGCGGCATCCGTCTCTCGCTTAATGTATACAGTCTTGCTTTTCTGCCTGTCAGCAGAGGGCGTTTTGATATGTCAATATCGCCGATTATGCTTTCAAACGGACGGTTAATGAATACAACTGTTCCAAGCTTCTTTAAAATCTCAAAATTCTCACGCCGCTCAACACAGCCGCCGCCGGTGGCAATTACGGCATTTTGTTCAGTTAATAAATTTCTCAGGGTTTGGGTTTCAATACCACGAAAAGTGTCTTCGCCAAATTCCTCAAAAATTTTGGAGATAGCCTTTTTTTCGGTTTCTTCAATTACCTCGTCACAATCAATGAACGAAAGATTAAGACGCTTTGCAAGAAGCTTGCCGAGAGTGGTCTTGCCGCATCCCGGAAGTCCGACAAGAATAATATTTTTCATAACCCTCACCTACTTTTCAAAAACGCTGTAATTTCCCAGCACCTTGAGGGAGGAGGTGTGTGACAAAACCTCTGCCATAATGCCGTTTACAGAATCGTCGAGTAAGCTTCCCTCAAAATCAACAAAGAACATATACTCAAAGTTGCCGTCGTGGCTGGGCTTTGATTCAATTTTAACAAGATTAAGCCCATTGTCCGCAAACACCGACAGAACATGCGACAAAGCACCGCTCTCGTCGGGCAGAGTAAACAGAATACTTATTTTTTTGCAGGCCTCACTCAGAAGTCCGCGCTTTGCAATAACTGCAAAACGGGTAGTGTTGCCGCCGATTGTGCTGATGTTTTCTGCAAGAACCTTGAGGTTATAAATCTCGGTGGCTCGCTTGCTTGCGACAGCCGCCTTGTCGATATCGTCAGTTTCAACAATCATTTTTGCCGCCATAGCCGTGTTGTGATAGGGCTGAAACTTCATTTTTGGATACTGCTTGAAAAATTCCTTGCACTGCATATACCCCTGCTCGTGGGAGTAAACGGTGCGGATATATTCAAGCTTTGCATCGGGCAGCCCCACCAAACAATGGTCAATGGGTACAGCAACCTCTGCCACAATGAAACAATCGCGTTTTTCAAGCAGCTCGTATGCGTTGGCAATTGAACCGGTTGAGGAATTTTCAAGCGGAAGAATTCCGTAATCCACCTCGCCGGATTCCACAAGGTCAATAACTTCGGCAAAGGTCACGGTGTTGGTGCGCATGCATTCCTTGCCGAAGAATTCGATAAGTGCGGTCTCGCTGTTTGCACCGGGAACGCCCTGATATGCCACGGTCGGGTTTTCCTTTAAGGTGCCATGGTCAAAATCGTCAAGCCACGGAGTTCTACCCTTTTCTGACACAAGTGCCTTTGCCTGAGCAATACGGCTTATCTTCATAATCGCTGAAAAAAAGTCGTAAACCGGTAGCTTGAGTTCTTCGCTTACTTTTTGAATTTTGCTTTCCAAAACCTGCTTTTCACGGCTTTTGTCGAGAACGGGCATATTATTTGTTCTCTTGTACTCAGCAACTTGGACGCTACACTCCATCCGGCTTAAGAATAGGGGGAGGAGCTGCGAATCTATCTCGTCAATTTTTTTTCTGAGTGTCTCCAAATCATTCATATCGATAATCCTTTCAGGTTATATAAGTTCACTATCGAGTATCGCAAGTGCCGCAGCACATTCCACCACAACAGCCGCCCTTTGCACAATGCACGGGTCGTGTCTGCCGCTTATTTCAATTGTGGTATTCTCCATTTTTTCAATATCCACCGTGTCTTGTTGTCTCGCAATGGAGGGGGTGGGTTTGATTGCAACTGAGAAAACAATCGGCATCCCGTTGGTAATGCCACCGTTAATTCCACCATTGTTGTTGGTTGTGGTAAAGATTTTTTCGCCATCAGTTCTGAACGGATCGTTTGCTTCGCTTCCGAACATTGCCGACATTTCAAAGCCTCTGCCAAATTCAATTCCCTTAACAGCAGGGATTGAGAACATAATTGATGAGATAAGGCTCTCTGTTGAGGCAAAGAACGGTGCACCCCATCCGGGCTTTGCGCCGATTACGGCACATTCAATAATTCCGCCCACCGAATTCTTGTCAGCCGATGCGGCAAGAATTTTTTCCTGCATAGCATTTCCTATTTGCTCATCCATTACGGGAAAGGCTTTTTCTGTGAGTCTTTCCAAAAGCTCTGCCGACAAATTATCAATATCAAGAAATGATTTCTCGGCAATGTTATGTATTGCTTTGATATGCGAGCCTATGCGTATGCCCTGTTCCTTTAAAACCTGCTTGGCAATTGCCCCTGCAAAAACCAGACCGGCGGTAATTCTGCCCGAAAAGTGTCCGCCGCCACGAAAATCGTGACTTTCGCCGTAGCGCATAAAGCCGGTAAAGTCTGCGTGGCCGGGTCTTAACAGATCCTTGTTATAATCCTTTGAACGGGTGTTGGTGTTGCGGATAATTCCGCAGATGGGTGTTCCCGTTGTTTTGCCGTCAAACATGCCCGACAGAATTTCAACCTCGTCAGCCTCCTTGCGAGGAGTGGAGAGGTTATTTTGTCCCGGAGCACGGCGTTGCATTTCAGACTTTATAAATTCGGTATCAATAGCCAGTCCCGAGGGAATTCCGTCAATTACAGCGCCTATTCCGCCGCCGTGGGATTCGCCGAATATGCTGACCTTTATTTTACTTCCCCAAGTATTCATTCTGTGATACCTCCAAGCTTTGTGTATTCTTCAAAAAATTCAGGGTATGACTTCTTAACTGATTTTTTTGCACCTTTAATTGCAACTTCGCCCTCGCAACGGCACGCAGCAATTGCCGCCGCCATCGCGATACGGTGGTCATTGTGTGACGAAACTGCATTGCCTGAAAGAACCTGAGTCCCGTTAATAATAAGGAAGTCTTCACCCTCGGTAATGTCTGCTCCCAAAGCTTTAAGCACGCTGCAGATTGCCGCCAAGCGGTCGCTTTCCTTTATTCTCAGCCTTGCGGCGTTCACAATGCGGCTCTCACCCTTGCAAAACGCAAGCAGAACCGCCATAATCGGCACAAGGTCGGGGATTTCGTCCGCATCAATGGTGATGCCGTGCATATTTGCGGTTGCAGTTGCCTTAAAACCGTTTGTGCCGACCTTTTCAACGGTTGCACCTGTCTGCCTGATAACATCAATTATCTTTTTGTCGCCCTGAAGGCTGTTCTCTTTAAGACCCGTGCAAACAATGTCGCAACCGATTGCGCCGGCGGTAAGAAAGAACGCCGCCTGCGAAAAATCGCCCTCAACGGTGTAATTCCTTGCCTTGTATTGTTGATTACCCTTTATGGTAAAGCTTTGGTAATTGTCGTTTGTGATCTGTATGCCAAACTTCTTTAGAACATCAAGGGTAATGTCAATGTAACCTTTAGATGTCAGATTTCCTTCAATTATAATACGGCTGTCCCCGTCAAGGAGCGGAAGTGCAAACAAAAGTCCGGTTATGAATTGCGAGCTGATACTTCCGTCAATTTTGAAGTTCCCTGCAGATAGCTTGCCCTTGACCGAAAGAACACTTTTTTTCAGGCTGTACTTGATGCCCTTTTCGTCAAATATGTCAAAGTAGGGCTTCATCGGCCTTACCATAAGCCTGCCCCGACCGGTAAACTCAAGATTTTCGCCAAAGCACAAAGCAATGGGAATAAGAAACCTCAGGGTCGAGCCGCTTTCGCCACAGTCGAGTCTGATTTTGCCGCAAGTACTGTTCTGTTTGCGGCTTATAAGTACATTACTTTTTTTGCTGTCATATTCAAACTCCGCACCAAGTTCCTTTGCACAATCAAGAGTTGCGGCAATATCCTCGGAGAGTCTGATGTTGTTTATTTTGCATTCGCCGCCCGAAAGAAACGCTGCAAGCACCGCGCGGTGCGCAAAACTCTTTGACGGCGGAACCTTAACCTTTCCTGAAAGAACGGAAGGCGTAATTTTCACTGAATCCATATGCTGTTTTTCTCCGTATCCTTTATTATAACCTTGCCGATTTTTTCGGGGATAATCAGGGCAACCGTACTGCCCTTGCCCTTTTTATCAACAGCCACAGCCTCGGCAAGAGACTGCTTGTCAATTTCCACCTTGTCGGGGAGATTGAACTTCTTAATTAAGCTGCGTATCCGCTCCGATGAGTTGTCACGGGTTATTCCTGAAGCTTCGCCCAGCTCTGCCGCCATAACCATACCTGCGGCAACCGCCTCGCCGTGGGTGTAGTCGGTGAAGTTGTATTTTTTCTCGATTGCGTGACCGAATGTGTGACCAAAGTTCAGTATCATTCGTCCGCCAATGTCGGTTTCATCGTCCTCAACCACAATTCTTTTAAGGTCACAGCAACGGTACACTACCTCGTCAATAATCTCCATTACCGCCTTGCGTGAGGGGGCGTTTTCCAAACGGCAGAACAGTTCTTCGTCCAGTATCACGCCGTACTTAATGACCTCTGCCATGCCGTCGCTGAAGTTGCGGTCGGTCAAGGTGTCAAGGCAAAGTGTGTCAATGATGACCAGCTTTGGTTGATAGAATGCCCCGACTAAGTTTTTGCCCTTCGGCAGATTAACTGCCACCTTGCCGCCCACGCTGCTGTCAACTTGTGCAAGCAGGGTTGTTGGAATCTGAATAAACGGAACTCCTCGGAGCAGAGTTGCCGCACAAAATCCGGTAAGGTCACCTACAACGCCGCCGCCAAGTGCCACGATAAGGTCGGTACGGGTAAGCCCATTTCCGAGCAGCTCGCCGTAAAGAAATTCAAGCATCGAAATGGACTTTGAGCTTTCTCCTGCGGGAACTGTTACCCAAAACGCCTCAAAGCCTGAATTTTCAAGAGAGGTTAAAAGCCTGTCCCCGTAAAGCGGTCCAACATTGCTGTCGGTAACTACGGCAACCTTACATTTATTGTGGACTTCGGCGATAAGCTCGCCAGCTGAGTCCAGTATTCCCTTTTCAATTTTTATGTCATATTCCCTGCCGGGCAGGTTAACCTTTAGTGTCTGCATTGTTGTTCCTCCGTTTACTCAGGCTCTTTGCTCTGCATAGTCAGCTTGTTGTCCCTGACGGTTTTCAGCATTTCAAAAAGCTCTTTGTCATTTTGTGTAGCTATTGCATCACGCATCTTTGTGAGAGATGCCTGAAATCTATCAATTTCGTCGAGCAGAAACGAGTGGTTTTCCAAAAACAGCTGTGTCCACAGTCCCGGATTGATGTTTGCAATTCGGGTACAATCACGGAAAGCCCCTGCGGTGTATGCTCTGTTCATTTTGTTGTTGTAGTCAAGGCAAAGACACGCCGCCGAAATATGCATCAAATCACTTGTGTACGCAATAACGCTGTCGTGGTCCTCGGGGGTGCTTTCGGTAATTCTGGTTGCACCTATGTACCTTGCAATCTCTCTGACAGTCTTAATTCCCTTCTCCGTAGAGGATTTGACGGGGGTGATGATAAATCCGCACATACCAAAAAGCTCCGGAGCTGCGCTGTCAAAACCGTCGGTTTCCTTACCTGCCATAGGGTGTCCGCCAACATATTCGCAAGCCGTGGGCAGATTTTCTTCAATTTCCCGTGCCAGTTTGGTCTTAACACCGCAGACATCGGTGATGAGTGCACCGGGTTTAAAAAAGTCTTTGTTTTCTTTTATAATTTTAACAATCAGCTCGGGATAAGTGCAAAGAATAACAATATCTGCATTCTCAATAGCGTCCCGTGCATTTTCTGAAACAAAGTCAACCGCACCTCGTTCAAGCGCTTTTTTGCGTGTGTCGGGATTGATGTCGCATCCGTAAATTAAAGCATTACGGAAGCCGTGCAAAGCATAAGCCATTGAACCGCCGATTATGCCAAGACCTATTATTCCAATTTTAAAGTCGGAGTTCTCCATAGTATATCCTTCCTATAATAAAAAGAGGACCCGTTATCATAACGAGCCCTTAAAATTCAAAGTTTTGCGGTTATGCAGCAAGCATATCCAAAAGCCCATTATGATTATGTTTTTTTGCCAAGTAAAAATAGCCGTAGCTAAAATAAAAGCTAAGGCTGATAAAGTAAAAATAATATTTAACTGTCTGTTTTAATGAACTTACCAGTCTCATATTTTATACTCCTTTGGCAAATCTAAACCAATTAAATGCAGTATACCACTTTAAAGTGCTAAAGTCAAGAACTTTTAAGAAAATAGTTTTATAAAATTTATTGTTTCTTGAATTGAATGGGGAAGATATCAAAGCTTCTCAAAGGCAGGGTAAATTTCACCATTTTTTATAATATCTCCTCCCAATGTATACCCTCGTGGGTTGGGATATGCTCCACAAGCTTGGTAAACATCACAAATTCACCGATAAAGCCGCTTGTTTGACGGGCCTCGGCATAGGCAAGACTTTGATAAAAGGCAACCTCGATTTCCTCTATATCCTTTGTGCTTATGGTGAGTGCTGCCCAGGTGCGGTGCTTTTCCCAGATTGCTTCGATTTTGTCAAGCTTCTTAAGAATGGTTTCCCAATCCTCGCTCGGCAGCCGCGAGCTTATTTTGGCACATTCCGAAAGGATATCCTTTGCCGTACGGCTCATTATGCTGGAATGTATGCCGATAAAGATACAAAGCACCAAAAGTATGGCAAGTGCTATCCAGACTACCTTCATTTGTTTTTCCTCTCTTTTTCATTTGTAATAATAACAACTTCACCCAAGCTGTCCGCAGTCATACAAAACACCTCGGCGGCTTTTGGGATTTTTTTTGCTTTCAGCTGTTTTTCAAGCCAAGTCTCGTTGTAACCAAGTCTGTTCAGATTGTTGTGGTTGATGCTGCCGTTGTCTATGATGATATAGCTTATTTGTGCAGGGGGAGCGGATAGCCCCAAATCCCCCATTGAAACATTGCGGTGCTCGGTTTTGGGGATAACACTGACATTCCCGTTTGTTTCCATTATAACAAAATCAACCTCCGAAAGGCTGGTTGCACCGGTATTGCGTATACATTCCATCAGGTCGTTAAGGTTGAAGCGCTGCTTTTTCATTTCCTTCTGGTTGATAACGCCTTTTTCGTAAAAAACGCTGGGTGTTCCGTAAAACAGCTTGCGTGCAGCAAAGCTTTTGTATGCACCAAAGGATAAAAGAACTTCCAGGATGAGAAGCAGAAAAATTACAACAAGGCTGTTTATCAAAGACTGCGAGGGGTCCTGTATCGGTAGTGCCGCAACCTCTGAAATAACAATGGTTACAACCAGCTCCGAGGGCTCAAGCTCACCAATCTGGCGTTTACCTAATAGTCTAAGGGTAAGTACAACAAAAAAATACATTATAATGGTGCGGATAAAGGTGGTAAACAAGTCTTGTCCTCCCTGATTTTGGATTTAAAATTATTGTTTCCACAATATTCAAACTTATGCAGGATATGCACAATACTTTGGGTTTTGCATATACTGGTATGTGAAAAGGAGTGGTGGTATATGGCAGAAACCAATACGCACACAGGTGCGCTGACAGTTCAGGTATACACAGCTGACGGAGCGTTACCTCTGGCAAATGCAAATGTGCTTATAACATCGAATTCGGGTTCAGGTGAGGAGCTGGTTCGTGTCCTCAAAACCGACCGCAGCGGAAAAACAACGCCCATAAGTCTTGCGGCGCCGCCGGCGGTAAATTCCCTTGACCCGGAAAACAGCAATGCAAGATTTTACCGGTACAACATAAGGGTCGATTATCCGGGCTACTACACAACCGAAAATTTGAATGTCCCGATTTTTGAGGGACAGACCTCTATCCAGCCGGTTGCAATGATTCCGCTGCCGGCAGACGAGGAACGCGGCAAAAGAATAACTGCGGTCGAAACCGAGCCGAATTTGTAAGATTAAAAAATGAAAGGACGGTGAAATTATGGTCGGTACACCATTTATTCCGGAAACCATAACAGTACATCTGGGCACGCCGGATTCCGCAGCAGAGAATGTTACGGTCAGTTTTGCGGATTACATAAAAAATGTGGCGTCAAGTGAGATTTACCCCACCTGGCCGGAGAACGCACTGCGTGCAAATATCTATGCCCAGATTTCGTATGCGTTAAACAGAGTTTATACAGAATATTACCGTTCACAAGGCTATGATTTTGATATAACCAACTCCACAGCATTTGACCAGTCGTTTGTAAGGAACCGCGATATTTTTGAGAACATAAGCCGTATTGTGGACGAGATTTTTAATGACTATATCAGGCGGCAAGGGTTTATTGAGCCGCTTTTTGCTGCATTTTGCGACGGCCGCGAGGTAACATGCGATGGGCTTTCCCAGTGGGGAAGCGTAGCCTTGGCAAATCAGGGCAGAACCCCTTATGAAATACTGACGAACTATTACGGGAACGATATAGATATTGTTCAGGACGCACCTGTTCAAAGTATTGACGAGTCCTATCCGGGCGAAGTCCTTGAACTTGGCAGCTCCGATCAGGAGGTGCGGACAATACAGATTCAGCTGAACAGAATTTCGAGGGATTATCCGCTTATCCCAAAAATTTCACAGATCAACGGTGTGTTTGGTGACGAAACCGAAGATGCAGTGAGGGCGTTTCAGGGAATATTCAATCTTGAACAGGACGGAAGGGTGGGCAAGGCAACCTGGTACAGAATAAAAAGGATTTTTGTTGCTGTTACCAACCTTGCTGAGCTTAATTCAGAGGGAATAAGGATTGCGGATATACCCAAACAGTTTGTTACGGAAATCCGTCCGGGCAGCCAGGGTAATCCGGTGCGTGTCATTCAATATTATTTGTCAATCATTTCGATATACAACAATGTAATTCCGGCTACGACGATTGACGGGATATTCGGTCAGGGTACAGAAGCCTCGGTAAGAGCCTTTCAGGGCGCATACGGACTCGATACAACCGGTATTGTCAACGAGGCAACCTGGGACAAAATGACCGAGGTTTACTTAGGTATACTTGCCCAGAATCCGCCGCAGTTCTTTGCGTCCGAAAGTGTTCCCTACCCCGGCCAGCCGCTTGTTCCGGGCAGTAGCGGTGATGCGGTCAGGGTTCTACAGGAGCGGCTCTCGTATATATCAGGACAAAACAACGCAATCTCGCCGGTTGAGGTTACGGGGTATTTCGGAGACCAGACGGTGGCGGCGGTGAATTCATTCCTTGCGTTTGAGGGGCTTCCGCAAAATGGCTTTGTGGGACCCGGTGCGTGGCAGTTAATTGAAGAAGAATATCTTAATTTAAGAGGCGGAGAGGCAAAAACCGCAGGGCAAAGCCCCGGCTCCGCTGTGGGAGGAGAATAAAATGAACGGACAAATTACCAATATAAATAATCCGCATATCCGGAACCGTGAATATACATCAAGGCTCGATGATGCGGCAAATGTTTATGAATTACAGACTTATCTGCGATATATATCAAGATATATCGACGGTATCCCTCAAATTAACCCTGACGGCATCTACGGGCCGGAAACAATTGATGCCGTGAAAGCATTTCAGCGGAAAAACGGGCTTCCGCCGACGGGAACTGCGGACTACGAAACCTGGACACGGATTGTCGAGGTGTATGATGACCTGAGCCGTCAAAAGGGGCTTCCGCATCTTGTGTCGGTTTATCCGCTTGAGATTCCGCATCTTAAGGAGGGGGACAATTTTGAAGAGATTTATGTTCTGCAGATTATGCTGCGCCGGATAGCAAAGATTTTTAAAAATATAACAATGCCTGAACTGACGGGCATATACGATGAAAAAACCCGGGAGGCAGTGCGTGATTTCAGCTGGCTTTACGGCAAAGAAAGCTCCAGCACGGTGGACCGTGAATTGTGGAATATCCTTACCGATACATACAATGCGTTTACCCATAACGGGTAATTATTGACAAAGCATCAATGGTTTGTTAAAATAAACAAAGTGACAAAATGGAGGAAAAATTATGAGAATGCGAAGAAAAAAGCACAGAGAGGAACGCCTCGAAAGCTGTGCTGAAATTATGATACAGGATATTTTTGAATACAGCAGCGACCTTTGCAAGGCCTTTGACCGTACAGCACCGCTGCACCTTGAGATAGGCTGCGGCAAGGGCGGGTTTATCAGTACCCTTGCGGAGCTTAACCCCGACATAAATTATATTGCGTTTGAGAAAAATCTTGATGTTTTAGTGCTTGCGGCAGAAAAGGTCGCTGAAAAAGGCCTTACCAATGTGAAGTTCGTCCCCGGTGATGCCGAAGCTTTGGGGCAGCTTGATGAGCAGCAGAGTGCAGAACGGCTTTATATCAATTTCTGCGACCCATGGCATAAATGGGGACACCGCAAAAGACGACTCACTCACGAACGGTATCTTGCAATTTACGAGCGGCTGATGAAGGATGGCGGCGAGATACACTTCAAAACCGACAATGCGCCGCTTTTTGAGTTTTCTCTCAATTCGTTTTCCGATTACGGTATGAAATTAAAAAACATTACCCTCGACCTGCATAACAGCAGATTTGAAGGTAATGTTATGACCGAATATGAAAAATTGTTTTCGGAAAAAGGTCAGCCGATTTACAGATGCGAGGCTATTTTCTGCCAACGGTAAATCTGGGGGTAAGGAATATGAGTGCAAACATTGCGAGCTGGGCTGCAATGAATGAAACATAGTCATATCCCGCTTTCAGCATCGGCTCCAAAAATCTTGTGGGGAGAAACAGCCACATATACATAAAAAATCTGTTATGGTAAAGAAATCCCGATATAAGTGTGTAAATTACAAAGCTTATGAGGGTCGGGATAAAATATTCCGCTGGGGTAAAGCTGTCAAGGTAAAGTCTTGACCAGCTTTTAAAGGTAATAAACAAAAACAGCATAAGTGATGCAAGGTTAAGGATAAAGCATACAACCGGATTAGGAAGTGCCGAGTCTCTGTATATCATAAGTGAAAAGATTACCGAGCATATTATGCCGAACAAAAAAACCTTGAGTGTTTCAAAAACGGCTCTGCGTACTATATACATAAAAAACCATCCTTATTTTAAGTGTTGTATGTATTTTACCATACTCGCCTGAAATATGCAAGAATAAAATGTTAAAAATAAAATAAAAAAAACAGTTGACAAACCCGGAAAGCTGTGGTAAAATAATTCAGGTAAAGCAGAAGGTCCGCTTCTCCCCTCAGCTTACGGCGAAAGGGTCAAAAGATTTTGATTTTTTGAGTGCGGAGCTTTATGCTTCCGCACTTTTTTGTTTTTCAAAACGGTGCAGACTGTTTCGGAGGTGTTTAGGTATAGCTAAGCAGGAGTTAATGATTAACGAAGAAATCAAGGACAAAGAGGTTCGCCTTATAGGCCCTGACGGTGGACAGCTCGGCGTTGTTTCCGCAAAGGAAGCACTCGCTATGGCAGACCAGCATAATCTGGACCTTGTTAAGATTGCGCCTCAGGCCAAACCGCCGGTTTGCAGAATTATGGATTACGGCAAACATAAGTTTGAGCTTGCGAAGCGCGAAAAAGAGGCGAAGAAGAATCAGAAGGTTATTGCAATAAAAGAGGTTCGTCTGAGCCCCAATATTGATGACCACGATTTCAACACAAAGGTTAATCAAGGCATTAAGTTTTTAAAGGCCGGTGACAAGGTCAAGGTTTCGGTTCGCTTCAGAGGCCGTGAAATTACTCACAGCGCAAACGGTAAGGAACTTTTGCTTAAGGTCAAGGATGCAATGGCTGAATACGGCGTTGTTGAAAAAGACATTAAGATGGAAGGCCGCAGCATGGCTATGTTTGTATCACCAAAGAAAGCATAAGGCTGTTCGCAATTTGGACAAAAGCTTTCAAAAGTTTATTTATGGAAGGAGAATAAAAGATGCCTAAAATTAAGACACACAAAGGCTCTGCAAAACGTTTCGGCGTTACAAAGAACGGTAAAATCAAAAGAGGTAAGGCTTACAGAAGCCACATTCTCAACAAGAAGTCAACAAAGAGAAAAAGAAAGCTCAGAAAGGGCGGCTACCTTGCAACTGCAAATGCTGCTACAATCAAGAGCATGATTCCCTACAAATAAGAAGCACTGCTTAGGGCTTGTCCGGGAAATTGGTAGCAGTTCGCAGAAAATGCGACGGATTTTACAAGCGGAAGAGTTCCGCATAATTGTTTAGATGAAAGGAGTCTTTAGACATGGCAAGAGTTAAAGGTGCTATGAACACCAGAAAAAGACATAAGAAAATATTGAAATTAGCTAAAGGATACAGAGGCGCGAAGAGTAAGCTCTTCAGAACTGCAAATCAGGCAGTTATGAAGTCTCTCACATACGCATACCGCGACAGAAAGCAGAAGAAGAGAAACTTCAGACAGCTTTGGATTGCCCGTATCAATGCTGCAACAAGAGCAAACGGTATGAGCTACAGCGTATTTATGAATGGTCTCAAGAAGAACGGTATTGAGATTAACAGAAAGATGCTTGCAGAAATTGCAGTATCTGACCCCGCAGCTTTCGCTAAGCTGGTTGAAAAGGTTAAATAAGAATGTTTTTTGAAAAAGTTATATCGCGTACGCGATATAACTTTTTCGTACATAAGAATATTTTAGAAAAAGGACGGCAATTGACAGAATTCGCTGTCCGGAGGGCGCATAATATGAGAGAAGAACAGATATACAACCCGGTCTCGGGAATCAATCAGATGATTGATGATATAGAAAGTTTTATCAACCCTATGGTATTTAGTTTTCAACCCGTGATACGACTTATGGGAATGATAAACTTGTTTTTGGTTATTTCTTTGTTTGCAGGACTTTTATGCTATTTGATATTTGTCAGAAAGCACGGTATAAAGAAAAAGCTTGCAGATAACCGGACTTACATTTTTGCAGGCATAATGCTCGCAATTTATGCGTTCCTGACGGAAACTCCGGTAAAACTCGGTCCGTACATCAGCTTTAACTTTGCACTTTTTGTTATGCCTATTTTTGCAAAGAAAATGGGCCCCCTTATGGCGTGTGCATTTGGTATACTTCAGTATGGAGTTTCATTTGTTATGCACACCGGTGAACAGTTCAACCTTACCACATTGCTCCTTGCCGGAATCAGCGGTATGCTTTACGGTAGATTTCTGTATGCACGGAAAACAACTTACTTACGATGCTTATGGACAAAGTTCATTGTCAATATGGTGTGCAATGTAATTTTTGTTCCTATGCTTGTAGAGGACAGCCTGACTGCTGAAATAGCAAATGCTATTACTCACAATATTGTTTCAAACATAGTGCTTGTTCCGCTTCAGGCTCTGCTTATCTATGCAGCCATTGTTGCTTATAAAAAGGTAGAGATTGCACTTAAAGAGGATTAAGGCCGATGATTAATAATATATCCGCAAAGGATAACAAAAATCTCAAGTTGGTTCGGCAACTTAAAAAAAAGAACGGAAGAGAAGATAACCATAAATTTATTATCGAAGGCAGAAAGATGGTTATTGAAGCCCTTGAGTATGCGGCAGAAGATATTTGCTGTGTGGTGGTTAGTGATGAATTCTGCGCGAGGGAACTGCAACTGGTCCAAAACTGTGATAAGGTGTGCGGCCGCGTTTACTGCGTCCCTAAAAGTCTGTTTGATGAATTGTCGGATACCGATACTCCACAGGGTATACTTGCCGTAATGGAGCAGAATACAGAGGAATTTGTTCCGGACGGGGATTCGAGCCGGATTCTTATTCTCGACGGTGTTTCTGAGCCCGGCAATATGGGAACTATAATTCGTACTGCCGAGGCGATAGGCTTTGACGGGATTTATCTGATGAAGGGCTGTACCGATGTATATGCCCCTAAAACAGTAAGGTCAACGATGGGTTCTGTTTTTCGTGTGAAGCTGAAAAACGGCTGCACGGCTCAGAGTCTTGAGGAATTGAAAAATATGGGCTTTTCGTTGATTGCAACAACCCCTTCTGGCAGTATTGCCCTTGAGGGCTATAAGGCACCTTTAAAATGCGCGGTGATTATCGGTAACGAGGCTCACGGTGTCAGTGATGAGGTTATGGCGATTGCGGATACAAAAATAAGGATTACAATGGGCGGTATGGCAGAATCCCTCAATGCTGCGATTGCGGCAGGGATAGTTATGCATTGGCTCAAAAAATAAATTAAAGAAGGACGGGGCTTCCCGTTTTTTGAGAAAGAAACAAAGATGGAACTTTTATACGAAATATGGCTTCATACAATCTGCGATTTTGACCCGGGGCTTGTGGCGAAAATAGTTCCGAGGTTTGAGCGACGCAGACTTGGTTTTTCTTCTCCGGAACTTGATATGCTGGAGCTTCGTGAAATTGGTGTTCCTGAAAAACTCGCAAACCGGATTGGAGAGCCTGAATATTTTAAGAAGGCAACAGATATAATTGAATATTGCAGGGATAACGGAATCCGGATTGTAACACAAAGGTCTGAGGAATATCCAAACTTGTTGCTTAACACAGGTATTGCACCAAGACTTTTCTTTGCTAAAGGGCGGAAACTGGAGCTGAACGATGCGGTAAGTGTTTCGGTTTCGGGCAGCCGTAAACCGTCTGACCAGGGAAAAGTAATAGCACGCGGAATCGGCAGAAGCCTTGCAGAAAACGGAATTGTTACAGTCAGCGGAATGGCTGAAGGTATTGATGCCGAGGCTCATTGGGGCGCGATTGAAGGCGGCGGTATAACCATTGCCGTACTGGCCGGTGGCGTTGATGTTATTTATCCCCTGTGCAATCGAAAGCTCTACTATGAAATAATCAAGCACGGCACGGTTATCTCGGAAAGACCTCCGGGAACGGTTGGAAAAGGTTACTTTTACCAACAACGAAACCGGCTTGTTGTTGGGCTTGGCCTTGGAACAGTTTTTGTTGAAGGTGAGATAAAAAGTGGAACTTCAATGACCGCAAGACTTGCTCTTGATAACAACCGTGATATATTTGCCGTACCCGGCAATCCTATGAATCCCCATGCGGGACTTCCAAATCAATTGATAGCGGAAGGTGCAATCGTGGTGAACGACACAAATGTTCCTGCGGAATATTATCGTGCACAAAATCCGGAGCTTTTCAAAGCAGTTCCCAGGATTCCTGAGCCCGAAGAACCTCAAAAAGCGGTTCTGACTGAGGAAGACAAAATTATAAAGTACTTGAAAGAAAAGGGCGATGCGATTGCCCTTGATGAGATTTCAGAAGCTCTCGGCATTGCTGTAAGTGCGTTGAGCGGAAAGCTGACGGTGCTTGCAATTAAGGGTAGCATACGGCAGGAGAGCGGAAATCGGTATATAATTGCTAAAAAATAGAGTGGAGGCTGACAGATGGCTACAGCTGAAAAAGAGACTAAGAGCAAGAAGAAGTATCTTGTTATAGTTGAGTCGCCTGCAAAGGCAAAAACAATAAAGAAGTATCTGGGTTCAAAGTACGAGGTGACCGCATCAATGGGACACCTGCGTGACCTTCCCAAAAGCCAGCTCGGTATTGATTTGGAGAATGGGTTTGAGCCTAAATATATAACAATCCGTGGCAAGGGCGACCTTGTTTCAAAGCTTAAAAAGGATGCAAAGAATTCAGCAAAAGTATTCCTCGCAACTGACCCTGACCGCGAAGGTGAGGCTATTTCCTGGCATCTTGCGGCACTTCTGGATGTTGACCCCGACACCGACTGCCGTATCACATTTAATGAAATTACAAAAACTGCCGTAAAAGAGGCGATTTCAAAGCCCCGTGCCATTGATGCTGATTTGGTTGACGCCCAGCAGGCACGCAGAATTCTTGACCGAATTGTGGGATATCAGCTTAGTCCGCTTCTTTGGAAAAAGGTTAAAAAGGGTCTCAGCGCCGGTCGTGTCCAGTCGGTGGCAACCAAACTCATAGTGGACAGAGAACGTGAAATCGAAGCATTCAGTGAGGAAGAGTACTGGACAATTGATGTAAAGCTCACCAATGAAAAGGGCAAGCTTCCTTTTGTTGTGAAATTCTACGGAAAGAACTCAAAAACAAAAATGAAGCTTTCGGATGAGAAAACTGTCCTTGGTGTTGTTGAGGAGCTGAAAAATTCGTCATATACGGTTGACAGTATTACGCGAGGCGAAAAGAAGAGATACCCCGCACCGCCGTTTACAACAAGCACCCTTCAACAGGAAGCGGCACGAAAACTCGGTTTTACCGCAAAGCGAACAATGGCAACTGCACAGCAGTTGTATGAAGGCGTGGATATCAAAGGCAGCGGCAGCGTTGGTCTTATAACCTATATGAGAACCGACTCGCTGAGAATTTCCGCCGAGGCTCTTTCGGAATGCCGAAATTATATAGGCCGGACCTTTGGCGACGGTTATGTTCCGGCAAAGCCTAAGTTCTATAAGTCAAAGAAGAATGCCCAGGATGCGCACGAAGCAATCCGCCCCACTTCTATGGCGTTTGACCCGGAAAAAATCAAGGCATCGCTTAAAAGTGACCAGTATAAGCTGTATAAGCTTATCTGGAACAGATTTGTTGCCAGCCAGATGCCAGATGCAGTCCTTGATACTGTTCAGGCAGATATAAAAACAGAAAAGTATGTGCTCAAAGCAACAGGCTCCAATGTGAAGTTTGACGGCTTTATGGCGGTGTATGTTGAAAGTGTGGACTTTATCGAAGAAAAGGAAGGCAAAATTCCCAAAATAGAGGAGGGGCAGAACCTTCTGTTTAAGGAAATTGAGCCGAAACAGCACTTCACCCAGCCTCCGGCAAGATATACAGAGGCATCGCTCATCAAAACAATGGAGGAGGACGGTATCGGCAGACCGAGTACCTACGCTCCCACCATTACCACAATAACCGGTCGCGGCTATGTGGCACGCGAGGGCAAGTCGCTGTTTCCAACCGAGCTTGGTACGATTGTTACCAAGCTGATGGAAGATTACTTTGCTGATATAGTAGATGTTGAATTTACTGCCAATATGGAGGAAAAGCTCGACCGTATTGAGGACGGAAATACCCCATGGCAGGAAATCATCCGTGACTTCTATGACCCGTTTGCAAAGACCCTTGGTGCTGCCGAGGAGGCAATCGGTAAAATTGAGGTTCAGGACGAGGTTTCGGATGTCGTGTGCGAAAAATGCGGCAGAATGATGGTTTACAAGCAGGGGAGATTTGGTAAGTTTCTTGCCTGCCCCGGTTATCCCGAGTGTAAAAACACTAAAACTATTGCTGAAGAGATAGATGCTCCATGCCCAAATTGCGGTGGCAAGGTTCAGGTCCGTAAATCCAGAAAGGGTGTAAAATACTATACCTGTGACAATGGAACAGACTGTCTGCTTTCCTGGGACGAGCCGACCAACCTGAAATGCCCTGAGTGCGGTGGCGCAATTATGAAAAAGCGTCCCTACCGTGGCAAAGGCCCCATAAAATATGTATGCTACAATGAAAAATGCAAATTTGAGGAGCTTATGTCTAAATCCAAATTAAAATAACCTGAAACTCCGGAATAAAAATTCCGGAGTTTTTTGCATATTTGTGTATAATTATGTAAATTAAAACTGAAAAAGGGAGAATTTGAAGAAATTAATTATGAAAGTTTTGTAAAAATTCTACAAATAAACTTGCATTATTGACAAAAATGCGTTATAATTACAGAGAATATTAAAATGTGTAATTATGGCTTGCTGTAAAAAGCATTTAAATATGGAGGTAGTTTATATGCAAAACAGAATCTTTCAAAATGCGTGTAATCAGCTAAAAAAGGATATCAACCGCAAAATAGGTATTATGGACGATAACGGTTACATAATAGCATGCAGTGATGAATCCAAGGTGGGATACCAGAAGGAATCGGTAATTTCTCATTTTGAAATGAGCAGTGATGATTATATTGGTGGCGGCTATATCTTCCGCAAGATTGAAACTTACAGCAAGAACATCTATGTTGTATTCTGCGAGGGCGAGGATGAGCTTGCCCGCGGCTTTGCGGCATTTATGGCGGCACATTTTTCAACCATAAAGCAGTATTATGACGAGAAGTACGATCGCAACAGTTTTATTAAAAACATAATTCTGGATAATATTCTGCCGAGCGATATTCTATACAAAACACGCGAGCTCAAGCTTTCGGTTGAGGCGGAGCGAGTGGTGTTCCTTGTTCGTTCACACAAGACGGTGGAGGTTTCGCTGGTGGATGTTCTTCAGAACATTTTCCCCGATACTTCAAAGGATTTTATCATTCGTATTGATGAACGCGATGTTGCAGTAGTCCGTGAAGTGAAGAACGGCTCTGATATGGACGAAATCTTCAAGCTTGCACAGGAACTTCACGACACAGTGGCAAGTGAAGCGATGGTTAAAATCTCCGTAGGTATATCAACTATTGTTGAAACTATTCAGGAGCTTGCCCGGGCATACCGCGAGGCGCGTATTGCGCTTGAGGTAGGTAAGGTGTTTGATACCGAAAAGAATATTATCAGCTACGATAACTTAGGTATAGGAAGACTGATTTATCAGCTTCCCACAACCCTTTGCGAGCTGTTCTTGAACGAAGTGTTTAAAAAGGAGTCTATTTCTGTTCTGGACAGTGAAACAATTTATACAATCCAGAAGTTCTTCGAAAACAACCTGAATGTTTCTGAAACTTCGCGTAAATTGTTTGTTCACAGAAACACACTTGTATACCGTCTTGAAAAGATAAAGAAGCTTACAGGTCTTGACCTTCGTGAATTTGACCATGCCATTATCTTCAAAGTGGCGATGATGGTT
>SVJR01000014.1 GCA_015068845.1 Oscillospiraceae bacterium | reverse complement strand
AAAGTGGCGAAAGAGCCGTAGAGCAAGGTGTACAACAAGGCGTACAACAAGTGGAAGAGGGTACTTCGTCTTTGATGAATGACGAAAAGGCTATGCTGAATGAAGGAAAAGAAATGCTTCAAGGAGATAGGGTAAACCAGGATGGGTCCAGTCTCACAAATGAAGAAAAATCCAAGTTCATAGGCGAGGAAAAGGCAAAAGAAATCGCTTTGAAAAAAGC
This sequence comes from Oscillospiraceae bacterium, assembly GCA_015068845.1. GTDB lineage: Bacteria > Bacillota > Clostridia > Monoglobales > Monoglobaceae > SIG440. The sequence goes on along the minus strand of SVJR01000014.1, from coordinate 33,027 downwards.
AAATGTGACGACAGAAAGTGTAATTTTTGATAAAGTTGAGCTTGACCACGATAACGGAGTATGGCGATATGAAGTGGATTTTAAAAAGGATACAACCGAGTATGATGCGGAGATTAATGCGATTGACGGTTCGATTTTAAAATGGGAAGTAGATAATAACTAGTACACTCAAGGGGTTGCGGTGATTAACGCAATCCCTTAAATTTTTTAAGACAGGGGGACGGTCCCTGCGTCCTGTAAGGTTTTTCCTTAAAACTTAAAAATAAATATACATTCTCTCAAAATTACACAGACTAACCCCGAAAGGGGAAATATAAAATGAAATAGCGAAAAAGACATCCATTTTGGATGTCTTTTTCGCTATTTCTCACTCCAAAAAACTTGGGCACAATCTCAGCCATTCATCCGAGCATTACATCAAGTAGCATCATTGTTGCAAAGCCGGCTATAATTCCTGAGGTGGAAAAGTAGGGTTGTTTTTCCTGATTTTGTTGACATTCGGGAATTAGTTCATGTACAGCGACCAAAATCATTGCTCCGGCGGCAAATGAAAGGGCGTAGGGTAAAATCTTTTCGATATAAACGACAAGCAATGCGCCAATTACTCCGGCTATAGGTTCAACCATTCCTGATGCCTGACCATAGAAAAAGCTCTTTTTTCTTGAATAACCTTCCCGCCTTAGAGGCAGAGAAACCGCTGCACCTTCGGGAAAGTTTTGCAGACCTATCCCGATTGCGATTGTAATAGCTCCCATCAGACCTTCGGTGCTGAACCCTACATTTTGAAGAGCGCCAAATGCAACGCCTACCGCCAGACCCTCTGGAATATTGTGAAGGGTTATTGACAAAATAAGCATAATAATCCGGTTGAGTCTTTCGTATGATTTTCCTTGCGAACTGTTTACATTTCTTCTTGCAAAAGAAACGGTTTTATCAGATACCCACATAAAGACGGCGCCGAACAAAAATCCGGTTGTTGCAACAAAATATGCAGGAAGAGAAGAAACCGCTTCCGCTCTCTCAATTGCGGGTTGTAAAAGCGACCAGAAGCTTGCCGCAATCATAACTCCCGAGGCAAACCCCAGCATTAAATTCAGTATTTTTGGATTGGGAGATTTGAAAAAGGCAACTGTTGCAGCACCCAGAGCAGTCAGAAACCATGTACCTAAAGTTGCAATCAGTGCCATTAAGACAAAATTATCCATAAAGCACCTCCAATATTTAGTATATTTTGGAAATATAAATCTGTGAAGAATGGCACAACAATGGGCAATAATGAGGACGGCTTTGTTGATTGATATTAAGCCATTTTTTGTTAATTCTTCTTTTATACGATTTAAAAATTATTATATATTTCTACCAAGTTACACATACTAAGCACGAAAGGGGAGATATAAAATGGAAGAAAAAGATATCAAAAAAGATTGTGACAAATGTTCAAAAAAGCTGACAAATGCCGGTAAGATAAAGGGCAAGATTGATGTTCACGATACTCGTGAACGCAAGGATGGCCCGGGCGGAAATTAAATAGCAAAAAAAGATATCCTTATATGAGGATATCTTTTTTGCTTGGGAGTATAAGAGTAAAGTTGTGCAGATTAAATAATTATATTGTCAAATTATGCCGTTCGTGGTAGAATAGATTTAACATAGTTAAATCTATTCAGCTAAATTGCCTGCGGCAGCTAAATGTGCTTCGCACGCTAATGGCGAATTTAATTTAGCTACTCCGAAGGAGTTATTTAGCTATGGGGCAAAGCGAAATAATTTAGCTTTGCAACTTGTTGCAAAATTTAGCTAAAAGAAATTGGTAGGATGTGAGTATATGGCAGAAAGCATTATGCTTGATAAAGCAAAAGATTTTGCAGTTGAAATTATAAATATGTGTAAGAACATAAAAGAAACAAAAAGAGAGTGTGTATTAACAAATCAACTGATGCGTTCAGGCACATCAATCGGTGCTAATATTCACGAATCAAAATATGCTCATGGGACTGCTGATTTTATTTCAAAAATGCAAATAGCTTTAAAAGAATGTTATGAGTCAGAATATTGGTTGGAACTTCTAAACAGAACAGGATATATAGACAACGAGCAATATAAATTAACAATAAATAATTGCGGACAGATTCGCAGGATGTTGATTTCGTCAATCAACACAGTGAAAGAAAATTTAAAATAGTGGAGATACATAAGATGAGAAATTGGATTTTATTTATTTTGAACCTTATAATAATTCTCCCTTGTATAATATTGGGAAATGTCGGAACAAAATTCATGATAATAATATGGGTAATTACCTTTGGGTTGTCGGTAGTGAATTTAATTTTAAGCCGAAGTAAAAAAGAATTATTTGTTTACTGCTTGCTTCTTTTGTTCGCATCTTCAATAGGAATGTACATAAATGGGCAACTATATTTTCGTAGCTTGGATGATAAACAAATATGGTATGATTTAGAGGGAGATTTAACATATTTTATATCAACCACTATTCACTTTATTAGTTGTTTGGTAATTATGAGTATAGAGTTTTTAATCAAACATTTTCTCATAAAAAGAAAAATCAATAGCATCCAAATCGTGCACAAATTCTATAATTATTAAAAATACAATCAGGTGATAATAAAATGAAAAATCTAAGAAATTCTGTTCTTGCGGCGATGTTTCTGGCAATCGGGCTTGTGTTGCCGTTTCTGACCGGACAGATTCAACGGATTGGCAATATGCTGTTGCCGATGCACATACCCGTCTTGCTGTGCAGCTTTATATGCGGTTGGAAGTGCGGACTGGCGGTGGGGTTTATATTACCGCTTTTGCGTTCGGTAATGTTTGGTATGCCGCCAATGTACCCCAAGGCGGTTGCAATGGCATTTGAACTTGCCGCATACGGGTTTATGGCAGGATACATATATTACCGTTCCAAGTCTAAAGATTGGAAGGATCTGTATAGCGCGTTAATTATTGCAATGGTTTTTGGCAGACTTGTGTGGGGTGCGGTACAAACAATATTGCTTGGAATGGAGAAGTTTACATTTTATGTATTTATATCCGGAGCAATTCTGGATGCAGTCCCCGGAATAATTATTCAACTTGTGCTAATTCCTGCAGTAATCACTGTGGTGAAACGACGAGGGTTGCTTCATTAACTAAAATGTAATAAAATATACATATGAAAGGAATTTTACTTATGAAAAAAGGAAATGTATGGGCACTTTTGCCAATTGGAGTATTTTTGGTTTTATATCTGGGGTTTGGTATTACATTTGAGTATATCCTCAAAATCCCTATGGGCTTTTATAATATCCCGATTGTGGTGACATTCCTTGCTGCGCTTCTGGTAGCGTGTCTCCAGAACCGCAAGCTCAGCTTTGACCAAAAGCTCGAGCTTATGGGCAAGGGCGTTGGCGATAAGAATATTGTTACTATGATTCTGATATTCCTTGAAGCCGGAATATTTGTCGGTGTTGTTGGCAGAGAAAGTGCGGAAAGTGTTGCATATTTTATGCTGTCGATAATCCCGGCACAGTACGCCGTTGCGGTTTTGTTTGTGGTCGGCTGTTTTGTGTCACTTGCTATGGGTACTTCTGTTGGAACAATAACACTCCTGACCCCGATTGCGGTAGCGGTAGCCAACGCTTCGGGCTTTGATATGGCGCTTTGTGTTGCATCTGTTATCGGCGGAGCAATGTTCGGCGATAATCTGTCGTTTATATCCGATACAACAATTGCGGCTTGCAATGGTCAGGGCTGTAAGATGAAGGACAAATTCCGTGCGAATTTCTTTATTGCACTTCCGGCGGCGATTGCAACACTTGTATTAATTCTTGTTTTGTCGCTGAATAGTGACATAAAGGGTGCGTTATTGAATGATTACAGCCTGATAAGAATAATTCCGTATCTGCTTGTTCTGATAGGCGGAATTGCCGGTATAAATGTTTTTGTAGTACTTTTAATCGGTATTGTATCAGGTTCGGTGATAATGCTTGCGACGGGCGGAACAACCGCAACGGCACTTCTTGGAAATATGGGCACAGGTGCTGCCGGAATGTTTGAAACTACAATGGTAGCCGTGCTTGTTTCGGCGATATGTGCGCTTATCCGTGAACACGGCGGCTTTGATGCGCTTTTAAGCGGAATTAAAAAAGTATTCAGAGGTAAAAAAGGCGGTCAGCTTGGAATGGGCGTGCTTGTGGGTGCACTTGACATTGCAACAGCTAACAATACCGTGGCAATAGTTATGGCAAACCCCATTGCAAAGGAAATTGCGACAGAGTACGGAATTTCTGCAAAGAAAACAGCGTCAATTCTTGATACATTTTCCTGTGTATTTCAGGGTATAATCCCATACGGTGCTCAGATGCTTGTGGCAATCTCGGCGGTTAATGCGTTGGGCTTTGAAATTTCAGCTTTTGATATTATCCCCAAGCTGTTCTATCCGTATCTGCTCCTTATAAGCTCGCTGATATTTATTTTTGCCGTTCCGGCAAAGGAAAAAGACTAATTTACAAACGGAGGTAAAGTTATGAGGTTAAACCGCATATATAAAGGCCCGTCAGTTATCTCGCTTTTATGGAAGCTTGTGGTTATCGTTTTTGCGTCTATTGGCGTATATCTTCAGGCAAAGCTTGATGGCGGACTGTTCAAAACCTATGTTTTTTTATACTTTACCATTTTCAGCAATATGGGTATAGCAATAATCTCGGGCTTACTTGTGGTGCTGGGCATTTTTGAAAAAGTTACGCGAAGAAGGCTTACACCACATTGGCTACTTGTGCTTAGGTTTATGTTTGTAACTGCAATGACTGTTACGTTGGTTGTATCACTTGCGTTACTTGCCCCATTTAAAAGTCAGGCGTATTTATTTTCACTAAGAAATTTAAGCGTGCATATATTTGCGCCGTTGGCGGCTGTTATTGACTTTATTGTATTTGACAAACAGTTTAAATGCAGAATGTGGAGTTGTTGTCTGGGTTTTGTCATCCCTGCAGCTTATCTTGTGGTTACATTGCTGATATCAATAAAGGGTATAACATATTCCAATGGTTCAAACTTCCCGTATTATTTCCTGGATTACCGCACATTAGGCTGGACAACTTTTGAAGACGGGAAGATAGGTGTGTTGTGGTGGATTCTTCTCATTGGCGGAATTGTATTTGTAATATCTTTTTTACTTACAGCCATAAAAGTTATAATAAATAAACTCAGAAATAAAAGGCATCCGTAAGGATGCCTTTTATACTTTATTCCTGTATCAATTTCAAAAATGCCTGAGCGGCAAGGGATAATGGACTGTGACGCATATATGCGCAACCAATGCTTCGGGGCGGCAGAGGCGGATTGAGGTTGAGCTTGTGAATAATTTTGCTGTCAAGGCTTTCTTTTGAAAATTCCTCAACTACACAGGAAATGCCAAGATGTATCGACGCAAAACGGATAAGCAGGTCGTATGCGGCAAGCTCAATCTGAGGCTCGAGGGATATGCCGCTTTCGGCAAATTTTTTATCGATATACCGGCGTGATGACGAGTTCTTTTCAAGCAAAATCAGCGGTTCTGCCGCAATATCCTGCCACGAATAGCTTGCCTTTGGCTTGTGGTCAGCACCGCAGACAAATATATCGTGTATCTCAAGGCAAGGTCTGATACAAAGTTCGTCATCCTCTACGGGCAGATTGACAAATGCAAGCTCTGCTTTACCATCTTTTACAAACTGAAGTGTTCGGGACGAGTATGAGTTTGCCATTTCAATTCGTATTCCGGGATAGGTCTCGTGGAATTTCTCCAAGTACGGCAAAAGATAATGGCTTGTGATTGAGTCACCGGCCGCAATAACAAGCGAGCCGCTTTCCAAATGATGAAGCCTTGCAAGGAGAGTTTCACCCTGCTCGATTGCTTGCATTGCACCTTCAATTTTTTGAAATAAAAGCTCGCCTTCCTTGGTTAAAGAAACCCCCCGTCGTGAACGGGCAAAAAGCTTTGTTCCAAGGTCCTGTTCAAGCTGACGAATGCATTGGGATATGGCGGACTGGGAAATATAAAGATGTTCTGCAGCTTTAGAGAACGATGCAAACCGCGCCGTTTCATAAAAAATCCGGTAATAGTCAAGCTTTGTTTTCATATAAGTTCTCCTTATCACTGTTGTAAGTTTTATCTGCTTTACTAATAACTATAATTGTATTATAATAATTATGACATAAAAAGTCAATAACAAAAAGTGAAACGAAAAGCAGGAGGTTTTTTGTTATGGAAAGAAGAGTTGGTACAATTTCAAGAGGCGTTCGTTGCCCGATTATCCGTGAGGGTGACGATATTGCAGGGATTGTAGTTAATAGTGTTATAGAGGCGGCTCAGGTTGAAGGGTTTGAGCTTCGTGACCGTGATGTTGTTGCGGTTACCGAGTCGGTTGTTGCCCGTGCACAGGGTAACTACGCATCGGTTGATGCGATTGCAAAGGATGTAAAGGCAAAGCTTGGCGGCGAGACAATTGGTGTTATTTTCCCGATTCTCAGCCGTAATCGTTTTGCGATTTGCCTTCGCGGAATTGCAAAGGGTGCAAAAAAGATTGTTCTTATGCTGAACTATCCCAGCGATGAGGTAGGTAATGCTTTGGTTTCTCTCGATCAGCTTGACGAGGCAGGCATCAACCCCTATTCTGATGTTCTGACTGAAGCAAAGTATCGTGAGCTTTTCGGTGAGAACCCCCATCCGTTCACAGGCGTTGACTATATCACTTACTATGGTGATTTAATCCGTTCCTGTGGTGCAGAGGCAGAAATTATTCTTGCAAACGACCCCAGAACAATTCTTAAATATACAGACTGCGTTCTTAACTGTGATATCCACAGCCGTGCCCGCACAAAGAGAATTCTCCGTGATGCAGGTGCAAAGTGTGTTGTCGGCCTTGACGATATACTTACAGAATCTGTTGACGGCAGCGGTTTTAACTCAAAGTATGGTCTGCTTGGCTCTAACAAGTCAACAGAAGAAGCTGTTAAGCTGTTTCCGCAGGAATGCTTTGAGATGGTGAATGATATTCAGGCACAGCTGAAAGAACGCACCGGCAAAACTATTGAGGTTATGGTGTACGGCGACGGTGCATTCCGTGACCCGGTAGGCAAAATATGGGAGCTTGCAGATCCGGTAGTATCACCGGCATACACATCAGGACTTGAGGGTACACCCAACGAGCTTAAGCTCAAGTACCTTGCGGATAACGATTTTGCGGACCTCAAGGGCGAGGAACTGAAAAAAGCAATTGAAACAGCAATCCGCAAAAAGGACGGCGACCTTGTTGGTAATATGGCATCTCAGGGAACAACACCTCGCCGCCTGACCGACCTTATCGGCTCGCTTTGTGACCTTACAAGTGGTTCGGGAGATAAGGGCACACCAATCGTTCTCGTTCAGGGTTATTTTGATAATATGACCGACTAAAACCAAAGGTGATGTTAAAATAGTCCAGAGCGCAAAAAGGCACTGTTTAAAAAGCTATGTTTTTTAAACAGTGCCTTTTATTTTGTTAGCGGTTGAAAAATCGGGCAGTTTGTGATAAAATACTTTCAAAGAGGTGAGATTATGGCAATTATTCTTATTCTGGCGGGTATTGTAATTTTTCTCAACGGTGCATTTATGTGTGTTCTTGCCAATATGACATTTGGTATTGTTCTGACGGTTCTGCTCGGGCTTTTTCTGATTTGTTGGGGCGTGTTTTATAAGAAAATAGCTATGATTACTCAAAAAGGTGTGGGTAAGGCAATAAAGATTACAGTGATTAGTCTGCTTTGCGCAGAGCTTGCCTTTATGGGATTTATTGCGGGATACGGAAGAACGGATACGGCGACCTATGATGAGGACTGCGTAATTGTTCTGGGTGCCGGAATTCGTGGTGAATGGGTGACATATCCGCTCAAAACCCGTCTTGACCGGGCTGTTGAATACAGCAAAAAGAACCCCGATGCGGTTATTGTAGTGACTGGGGGTCAGGGTAATGGCGAGGTTGTAACCGAAGCCTATGCAATGGAGAAATACCTGCTCTCACAGGGTGTCCCGAGGAATAAAATAATAAAGGAGGAAAAAGCCACTTCTACCCGTGAAAATATGCGGTTTTCAAAGAAAATTCTTGACGGGGTTTTTGAGAGAGACTATAAAACAGTTATTATAACCAATAAATTCCATACATATCGTGGTGTGACCTATGCTCGAATGGAGGGCTTAGGCGAGGTGACGCACCTCGGCGGCGGCATAAAATGGTATAATATTATACCGTCTTACATAAGGGAGAGCCTTGCAATTCTCAGACTGTGGGTGTTTGAATAAATGATGAAAAAAAACGAAATTCGCGAACAAAACAAAGCTTTGCGCAGACAAATGAGCCGCATTGATGCGGAAAAGAAAAGTCAGGCCGCGGCAAAGCTGTTTTTGGAAAGTGAACTGTATAAGACATCACGGCAGCTTATGCTGTATATGCCGCTTGGTAACGAGGTGGATTTAATAAAGGTTAAGAATGTAGCACTTGCTGATGGGAAAAGAGTTGTGCTTCCCGTGACTGAGCGAAACAGCGGCATTATAACCCCGATTTGCGTAGATGAAGAGATTGTGTTTGCAAAAGGAAATTTCTCGGTTATGGAACCGCAAAGTACGGATATTGCTGATATGGCAAGAACGGATGTGGTTTTAGTTCCGGGAATTGCCTTTGACAAAAGCGGAGCAAGAGTCGGCTTTGGTAAGGGTTGCTACGATATGCTTTTGGAGCGGTATAACGGAATTAAAATCGGTGTTTGCTATGACTTTCAGTTGCAGAGCGAAATTCAGGCAGAGGAACACGATATAAAAATGGACTTTTTGCTGACCGAAAGCGGACTTAAAAAGTGTGAGGACTAAGCAATGAAGAACTATAAAATCACCGTCCAGTATGACGGCACGAGATATAACGGCTGGCAACGACAGGGGAATACGCAGAATACTATTCAGGAGCGGTTTGAAAATGTCCTGTCAAAAATGTGCGGCAAAAATATTGAGGTTTTTGCATCCGGTAGAACCGATGCCGGAGTCCACGCCGAGGCTCAAACAGCCAACTTTAAATGCGATACCGAGCTGTCCGCTGAGGAAATAAAGGAATATCTTAATCAGTATTTGCCGCAGGATATACTGGTAACTTCTGTTACAGAGGCAGACGAGCGGTTTCATAGCAGACTTAATGCAGTATCAAAAACCTATGAATACAAAATTGCGACACGAAAGCCGGATGTGTTTATCCGTAAATTTGTATATTTTGCAGATGATGTGCCCAATGTTGAAAAAATGCGGCTTTCTGCAAAGCAAATTGTGGGAACACACGATTTCAAAGGCTTCAGCTCGGTTGGAAAAACAAAGAAGTCAACCGTGAGAACAATCAATTATATTGAAATATTTGAAGAAGACGGCATTATAACAATTCGCATTAACGGGAGCGGATTTCTTTATAATATGGTACGCATTATTTCGGGGACACTCTATGAAATCGGCACAGGCAAGCTTGATGAAAGGGTAATTTCAGAGGTTTTTGAAACAAAGTGCCGTGAGGCTGCCGGAACAACGCTTCCGGCGTGTGGACTTAAACTCATAGAGGTCTTTTATCAGTAAAAGGAGGTCAGTATTTATGAAAAAATTAGTAAGTTTAGTATTGATTGCAGCAATGGTGTTGCCTTGTATGGCATTTGGTGCAGAATCAGGCTCTGCAGGGTATGACATAGTGCTGCCCGTGGAATTCAGCGAAATACGACGTGAAATGCCGTATGGTATTTATGTCGCAAAAAAGGGCGATAGTTACGCTGTTTATGATGCAGAGGGAAATAAAAAATCTGCCGATTATGACAGTATAAGCGAGTATAATGACCATTTTGCTGTTGCGGTAAAAGATGGAAAACAATATAAAATAAACCATTATGGTATGGAATATGATTTTGATGTACCTGGCAGAGTTTTGCAAAGCTATAACAACTCAGAGATAGTAGATATCTCGAATAATAACGATGACAGACCCCGTATGTACTACGAGGGTGAGTTCGGTATTTACAGAAATGGTGAGTTGATTGCAAAAGCTCCGTACAGCAAGTTTTTGCGTCGGGATAATTATCAATGCCTTACCTTAATTAAGAACAAAATGTTGTTTTTTGAAAATGACAAAATCGGTGTGGTAAACAATTCTCTTGAAGAGGTAATTCCAGCCGTATATGATGATGTGCAGCTGTCTGAAAATGATTACAATATAGTGGCAGGGCGTGACGGGAAATATGGCGTTTTTAATTATGAGGGACATACAATTATCGACTTTGAATATGATTACATATACTCCATATATGACGGATATGATATTTTTTACGTTTTGAAGAAAGACGGAAAGTTCGGTCTTGCAAACAGACAGGGTGTGGTTGTTATGCAGCCCATTCTTGAATATGAGCCTCAAAACATTTATCCCGATAACCGTCTTATAATTATTGAAAAGGAAAATACCCGTGAAGATAAGGATGAGTATGCAAGTTTATACGGCGTGGTTGACTTTGACGGAAACGAGATTCTGCCGATGGAGCATATTTGGATTGCGGATATTTCCGAGGGTAGAATTGCCGCAAGAAAAGCTTATGATAAAGGTGGATATTACGATGTTTTCGGCAACGAGCTGACAAGCTTTGACTACCGTATGGTTTTTGGCTTTAACGAGGGGCTTGCTTTTGCAAGCAGCTGCAATACGGATGGAAGCTGGAAACACGATGTAATCAATTTAAAGGGTGAGGTTGTGTTCAATGTTGAAAACTATTCACTTGGTGGCTTTTACGGCGGTATTGCTTGCATTAATTTAACTAAAATAATTGATAAAAACGGAAAAACTATTCTTGACTTAGAGGACAGCGGAATTAAAATTGTCGGTGATTATCGGTGGGACAATCTGGATGCCGGATATTTCCGTGTGACCGATGGGGAAAATTACGGCATTATCAAGGTCGATTTGCCCGAGGACGAGCCAATTTGGGATTATGAATACATAGACTACGGCAATGTCAAGTATTTGGAGAAATGGCAGAACGGATATTCATTCACTCTTGAAAACGGAGAGGTTAAATATATCGACAGCTTTGGTAACGAAACCGAGGACGAGGCGCTTGTTAAGGGATGGACTGATGTTGAGGATGAGTTTTTAACAGAGCTTAAAGCAAAGTATGGCGAAAACAAAGTGTTTCCGTGTGGCAGAGGGTTATACAAGGTGTATGACGGTGTAAATTGCCGTATTCTTGACGAAACAGGCAAGGTACTGAAAAGCTTTGCGGGCGATGCAGAGATTTTTATGGGCGCGGAAGATTATGTGTTAATTATGAGCGGCAATGCAAAGAAGATTTTTGATAGGGATTTTAATTTATTGCTTGAGCTTAGCGGAGTTGAAGTATCGTTTATTCATAAGGACGGATTGGTTAAAATATACGATTCCAAAACTTCAACCTACAAAATCATAAACCTTGACGGAAAAGTGATTGCCGAGTCTTTAGGTGACATAGGTCATATTGGTGAGGGCCTGTTTGATGTCCGTGACAGCTTTGGCTCAAGGCTTATAAACCGTGACGGTAAGGTGATTGCGGCAAATTACAACTACCTGACCAATGTTGGGGATAACGGACTTTTAGGCATTTCTACAAATGCTTTTGAGGGATTTATAAACACCGAGGGCGATTATGTTATTGCACTTTCTAATGGCTGGCACATTCAGAGTGCGTTTTCCGAGGGGCTTGCATCGGTAGTAAAGGATTTGGTTTACCGTCCTTACGGCGAAATCAAGTACATAACAGAAACCGGCGAAACGGCACTACTCAGAAATGACAACAGCGGCTATAAATGGTCAATCGGTACTGAATTTAAAAATGGTATCGCAATGGTTGGCAGAGGTGTCGGTAAGGCAGGCCCCGGATACTACAATGTTTTAAGATGCCTTTATGACAATCCGTCGGATTGGGCAGCAGAAACGATAGAAGAGGCAAAGGAGCTTGGCTTGTTGCCGGAGGAACTGCAAAACAGATACCGTAAAAACATCACCCGTGAAAACTTCTGCAAGCTGGTATATGAACTGCCGTTTGTAAAGTCTATGGAGAGATTGGAAAATATTGATTATACCGACTGTGATGACGAAAAGGTGAAGTTTCTGGCAGAGGTCGGCATAATACAGGGGGTTGGACAGAACAGGTTTGCCCCCGACGAGTACCTCACCCGTGAACAGGCGGCAACAATTTTGCTGAGAATATGGGTTATGTCGGGCAAAATTGCAGATTATACCGAGGAAAGATTTGCTGACCACGACGAGATTTCGGATTGGGCAACAGGCGTTCCTTATGCAATGAAGAATGCCGGGATTATGAACGGTGTGGGCGATAATAGATTTGCTCCGCAGGAGGGTTACTCCACCGAACAGGCAATTGCGACAGTATTGAGAATTTACAACAATCTTAAATAAAACTCAGGTGAAATTATGACCAACGAAAAATCACAGAATTCATATATGTACGGTCTGGGCAAGGGATTGCCTATTGCTCTCGGCTACCTTTCGGTATCCTTCGGGTTTGGAATTACCGCCGTAGGTCAGGGGATAGACCCGCTTGGGACAATCCTCATATCCCTGACCAACCTGACCTCTGCCGGACAGGTGGCAGGCGTTGCGATTATGGCGGCGGGCGGAACGCTGATTGAAATGATACTTACTCAGCTTATTATCAATATCCGCTACTGCCTTATGGCACTGGCACTTACCCAAAAGCTGGACGGAAGTTTTACCACTCTGCACCGATTTGTTACGGCATTCGGGATAACCGACGAAAACTTTGGTGTTGCGGCGGCGGAAAAAGGGCTTATCGGCAGGCGGTTTATGTACGGGCTGATAACTCTGCCCATAGTGGGCTGGACGCTTGGCACAACCCTTGGTGTATATGCCAATCAGATTTTGCCGCCGAGCGTGTGTGCGGCACTGGGAATTGCAATATACAGTATGTTTATGGCGATAATCATTCCTCCGTCAAGGGATGACAAAGGCGTACTTGTTACGGTTGCCATAGCGTCGCTACTCAGTTGCATATTCTATTATGTTCCGTATTTAAACAGACTTTCTCAGGGATTTTCGATAATAATATGTGCATTTGTGGCAGCAGGGCTTATGGCTTGGGTTGTACCCAGAACGATGGAGGACTAAACAATGACAAAAGAATTTTTCCTATACCTTGCGGCAATGGCAGGCGTGACCTATGCTGTGCGAATGATTCCGTTTACCCTTGTCCGCGGCAAAATCAAATCAGTTTACATACAAAGTTTCCTCTTTTATGTTCCGTATGCGGTTTTGGGAGCAATGACATTTCCGTATATATTCTACTCTACGGGGAGCCTTGCTACCGGTATTGCCGGAGCAGCGGTTGCGTTTTTGCTCGCGTTTATGCGTAAGTCGCTTCTTACAGTTGCTGCGGCATCGGCATTAGTTGCGTTTCTCGCCGGATTGATTGTGAATATGTAGTAAGCGGAAAGAGTATAATTTAATCGAGTTTAAGACTTTAGGGGTAAACAACGCTTCTTGGCTTAACGAAAGGAGTGCTTTATGAAAAAAAGAATTATATCAATATTCCTTGTGGCAATTTTTTGCCTTACACTTTTTGGCTGCACGGCACAGCCGCCGAAAAAAAAGAGCGACGACAAAATAGATATTGTATGCACAAGCTTCCCAATATACGATTGGGTCAATGAGATAATAGGCAAAAATGCCGATTTGTTCAATGTAAGCCTGCTTGCCCGAAACGGGGATATCCATAACTTTCAGCCGGCTGCAGCGGATATGGTGAAAATTCATGTTGCAGACCTGCTTGTGTGTATTGGCGGTGTATCCGAGCAATGGATAGATGATGTTGTTAAATACAGAGGGATACGGACCCTCAGACTTTTTGACAGCGTTTCCGAAGGCGAAAAACTGACAGCAGATGGCGGTCACAATCACGATGCTGACCACGAGGGTCATTCGGATAACGAGTATGACGAGCATATCTGGCTGTCGCTACGTCTTGCTGAAAGAATGGTCAATGCAATCTGCGACGAGATTTCTATATTGGATAAGCCAGGCGAGGAAACCTATCGCAAAAATGCCGATGAATATATCAAAAAACTCAAAGCCCTTGATGCCGAATATAAAAAGGCGGCCACTGAGTCGGAGAATAAGACGATTATTTTTGCAGACAGATTCCCGTTTTTGTATCTGACTCAGGATTACGGTGTGGAGTGCGTTGCGGCGTTTCCCGGCTGTTCCACCGATACCAATGCAAGCTTTGAGACAGTCGCAAGACTCTCGGAGAAGGCGAAAGAGTTGGGAAAGAAAACGGTTCTGGTGCTTGAAAATTCAGACAGAACGGTTGCAAGTGCGGTAATCGGTGCATCAGGAAATCGGGACATACAAATTGCGGTTATGGATTCGTGCCAGTCAATTGCACCGAAGTCGGTTCAGGATGCCGAAACCAAAAAAATTCAGGGCAAGGATTTGGCGGACGGTGCAGATTACATTGAAATAATGACAAAAAACTTAGATGCCTTTAAAGAGGCACTTGATTAAACAGGGGTGAACCTATGGAATATATAAAATGTAATAATATCGCTTTGGGTTATGATGGGAAAATTATTTTGGAGGACCTTTCGTTTTCGGTCGAGTCGGGCGACTATCTTTGCATTGTTGGCGAAAACGGTGCAGGGAAAAGCACTCTTATGAAAACCCTTGTGGGTCTTTCAAAGTCGGTCAGTGGAGAAGTTAAGCTTTCGGGTGGAGTTTCCCGCAAGGAAATAGGCTATCTGCCGCAACAAATGGAGCTGCAACGAGACTTTCCGGCAACGGTATGGGAAATTGTGCTTTCGGGTTGTCTTGGCAGCTGTGGAATAAAGCCATTCTTTGGTGCGGCTGAAAAAAGATTGGCAAGTGAAAATCTCAGAAAACTGGGGATTGACGGACTTAAAAACAGTTGTTACCGCAACCTTTCCGGAGGTCAGCAGCAAAGGGTTCTGCTTGCACGGGCGCTTTGTGCGGCAAAAAAGCTGCTCTTGCTCGACGAGCCGGCAGCAGGTTTAGACCCTGTTGCAACAAACGAAATGTATCATATGATAATGGATTTAAACAAGCAGGAGGGTCTGACCGTTGTTATGGTTTCGCACGATATCAAGGCGGCGGTTAATCATGCAAAGCATATACTGCATCTTGGAAACGCAGAGGTGTTTTTCGGGACTACTGCAGAGTATGTTATGAGTAAGGTAGGCAAGGCGTTTCTTAATTCCGGAAAATGCGGGAGGTGTGAAGAATGAGCAGTATAATTACTTCGCTTTCGTATTATTTCAGCTTTCCGTTTGTCCGTTATGCTCTTATTGTTGGGGTGCTTGTTGCCCTTTGCTCGGCTCTTTTTGGTGTAATTTTGGTTCTCCGCCGGTTTTCGTTTATAGGTGACGGACTTTCACATGCCGCCTTTGGTGCGCTTGCTGTTTCTACGGTTTTAGGTGTGTCCAATGAGCTGTATGTTGTTCTGCCTGTTACGGCAGTGCTTGCGGTAATTTTACTTCGTGCAGGGCAAAAACGAAAAGTAAGAGGCGATGCGGCACTTGCAATGGTGTCTGTGGGCGCGCTTGCTATTGGCTATCTCTTACTTAATGTTTTTCCGGCATCTGCCAATGTTTCAGGGGATGTGTGCAGCACACTTTTCGGGGCAACATCAATTCTCACACTAACCCCACTTGATGTCACGGTCTGCGCTGTGCTTTCGGCATTGGTTATATTATTGTTTGTGCTGTTTTATAACCGGATATTTGCGGTTACTTTTGATGAGAACTTTGCCGAGGGTACGGGTGTCAGAACTGAGCTTTTAAATACGGTAATTGCGGTTGTTACGGCTGTGATAATCGTACTAGCAATGAAGTTTGTGGGATCACTGCTCATTTCGGCACTTATTGTGTTCCCGGCGCTTTCGGCAATGCGGGTATATAGGAGCTTTCGCTCGGTGGTCGTTTGCGCGGCAATTGTTTCGGTAGGATGTGCCGCTTTAGGAATTGTGGCATCGGTGCTTTGCTCAACACCGGTTGGCCCGTCGATAGTTATAGTAAACATTCTGTGCTTTGCAGTATTCTCTGTATTAAAGCCGGTATAAAGGGTAAAAATAACAGGAAATCAAAGGGAAGTGAAATTATGAGTATAAATGAAAAAACAGAGCTATCAAAGGGTGTAAACTTGCACTTTTTAAAAACCGAAAAATTCAAAACCAATATGATAAGTCTGGTGCTGAGGCTGCCGCTATGTCGTGAAACTGCTACCCGTGCGGCGCTTGTCCCCAGAGTTCTTAAAAGGGGAACGGAAAAATATCCAACTCTTGCGGATATCTCTAAAAAAGCTGAGGAGCTGTACGGTGCAAGTATATCTGCCGGAGCGATGAAAAAAGGTGATAATCAACTTATTGTGTTTACGGTTCAGTTCGTAAGCGACAGCTTTATCTCCGGAACAATAACCAACGAGGTTGCCGATTTGCTTGCGGAGTTTGTGCTTAATCCCAAAACCGTAGACGGCGGATTTGACAGAGAGTTTGTAAAGCAGGAAAAGACAAACCTGAAGAACTTTATTGATGGGTTGATAAACGATAAAAAGGCCTATGCTGCAGCAAGATGCAACGAAGTAATGTTTGAGGGAGACCCCTACGGCATTTGTGAATACGGCTATGTTGAGGATTTAGAGGATATAGACGAAAAGAATCTTTATGATTTTTATAAGACTATGATTAAAAGTTCCGCAGTTGAAGTTTTTGCCAGCGGCAGCTTTGACGCCGGCAAAATTAAGACGGCATTGGAACAGAAGTTTGGTGCAGCCTTAGGTGACAGATGCGCTAAAAGTGTCAAAAGCGGTCTTGCCGTGCGTGAGGACGGAATTGAGGTAAAGCGTGTTACAGAGGAAATGCCCACATCGCAAAGCAAGCTTGTTATGGGCTTTAACTGCGGTATAGAGCCAACGAGCCGTGAATATTATGCACTTATGATGTTTAGCTGTATTTTCGGCGGCAGTCCGTTCTCAAAGCTTTTTAACAATGTCCGTGAAAAATTGAGCCTTGCATATTATGTGTTCTCGGCCCTTGACCGCCAGAAAAGCTGTATGAAGATAAGCGCCGGAATCGAGGCGGATAAATTCGGTGCAGCGTATGACGAAATTATGCTTCAGCTTGAAAAAATGAAGACGGGCGACTTCACGGAAAATGAGATAACCTCTGCGAAAAAATACCTTGCAACGGGTATGGGCTCGATTAAAGACAGTATGGGTGCGACCGAGGACTTCTATATGGGTCAGATTTTGCTTGGCAGTAACGAAACGATTGACAGCCTGACCGAATGTCTGAACGCGGTGAGCCGTGACGAAATACAAGCTGCGGCAAATGCCGTTCAGCTTGATACAGTATACTTTTTAAAGGGGGTAGGCAGCAGTGAAGATTAACAGACTTGACAGCAGCACGCTGAAGGAAACAATTCTCCACGGCGTTCACGAAAGCGGACTTCGGGTTTATATCATACCGAAAAAGGGATTTTGCAAATACTATGCGATTTATGGGACGGAATACGGCTCTCTTGACAATGTTCTCAATGTTCCGGGTACGGATGAAAGTATAAAGCTTCCCGACGGTATAGCACATTTTCTTGAACACAAGCTTTTCGAGGAAGAGGACGGTGGCAATGCCTTTGACCGCTTTGCTCTTACCGGTGCAAGCAGTAATGCGTTCACCAGCTTTGATATGACTGCGTATCTGTATTCCTGCACTGATAACTTTTATGAAAATCTCGATATTCTTCTGGACTTTGTAAACCATCCGTATTTCACCGACGAGAATGTAAGCAAGGAACAGGGAATAATCGGTCAGGAAATCAAAATGTACGACGACGACCCCGAATGGTGCCTGTTCTTCAATATGCTTCAGGCAATGTTTCATAACAACCCTGTTAAAACGGATATTGCCGGCACGGTTGAAAGTATCAGTCATATAACCCCCGACCTTCTCTATAAATGCTGCGACGCATATTATAACCCGTCGAATATGTTCCTTGTCCTTGTGGGTGATATTGACGCAGAACTTGCGGCAGAATGCATTGACCGCAATGTAAGTGCTGAAAAGGACAGAGGCAGAATTGAAAGAATGCCGGTGGAAGAACCCGGCGAAGTGGTGAAAAAGAAGATTACCCAGAAGATGAGTGTATCCAAGCCGATGTTTATTGTCGGATTTAAAGAAAACGAGGTAGATGTTGAAGGCAGAGAACTGCTTAAAAAACAGATTACAACATCAATCCTGACGGAAGTTCTTTTCGGCAAGAGTAGCGAATTCTTTATGTCGCTATACTCCGAAGGCCTGATTGACGGAACCTTTGGCGCTGACTGCGAGCTGGAAAAGAAGTACGGCTTTTCAACCGTTACAGGTGAGTCAAAGGACCCCGACGAGGTTTACCGCAGAGTGCTGAAGCATCTTGAAGAGGTGAAGGCGAAAGGTCTTTCTGAGGCGGATGTAAGCCGTGCAAAGCGTGTGCTTATAGGCAAGAACCTTCGTGACTACAACAGTGTGGAAAAGATAGGTAACAACTTCATCAGATGCTTTATGAATGGAATTAATCCCTTTGAGTTCCAGCACACGGCAGAGGTTGTTAAAATGAGTGAGCTTAAAGCCCGTCTTGAAGAACACTTTACAGAAGAAAACTCGGTTCTTTCGGTTATAGAACCGCTGGAGGGATAAGGATGAAAAATGGGATTTCTTTCCCGGGACTGGGGCTCTCGTTTGAGGTCAGCCGTTCACTTTTTTCGGTGTTCGGCGTTCCGGTATACACCTATGGGCTTTTGATTGCCCTGGGTGTATGCCTTGCGTTCCTCTATGCGGTAAGAGAGGTTAAACGGTCGAATATTACTCAGGACGATTTTTTAAATATGTTCATAATCGGTCTGCCTGTGGCAATAGTCTGTGCCCGGCTTTACTACTGCATATTCAGCTGGGATTCGTATAAGGACGATTTGTGGCAGATACTTAACCTCCGCGGCGGAGGTCTAGCAATCTATGGCGGCGTTATCGGCGCGGCGCTTTCGGTACTTATCTATTGCAGAGTAAAAAAGCTGTCGGTCGGCAGTGTTCTTGACATATTGGCGGTGGGACTTCTAATCGGCCAGACGGTCGGTCGCTGGGGCAACTTTGTAAACGGCGAGGCTTTTGGCGCAGAGTGCAACCTGCCCTGGACTATGACAATTGTGAGGGGGACACGCACTATTGCGGAGTCGGTTCATCCCACGTTTTTGTATGAGTCGCTCTGGAATGCGGCGGGTGTAGGCGTTTTGCTGCTTCTCAAACGCAAAAAGGTATTCGAGGGTGAGCTTGCCTGCTGCTATATGGTCTGGTACGGCCTGGGCAGATTTATGATTGAGGGGCTTCGTGCGGATTCACTGATGCTGGGCCCTTTAAGGGTGTCTCAAGTGCTTTCTGCGTTGCTTGTTGTTGCGGGATTGATTTTGATAATAAAAAATTATAAAAAACACTTGACAAGAAGCGAATAATAATGTACAATGGTTGAGTTGTAAAGTAAAAACACTTTACATTGCGGAAAGGAGAGAAGTTCAAAATGGAAAAGAATGTTGAAGTTTCTCTGCTTTTTGGGTTTTACGGAAAGATGCTTACCGACAGACAGGCGGACACGGTGGAGCTTTACTACAACGAGGATTTGTCCCTTGCAGAGGTTGGCGCAGAGCTTGGTATCAGCCGTCAGGGAGTGCGTGATAATTTAAAGCGTGCCGAGGCGATTCTTTATGATACCGAGGAGCGGCTGGGTCTTGCAAAAAGGTTTCTCGGAATTAAGGAGAGCCTTGGCGAGATTGACGAAATCATTGCAGAGATTGAAAGGTCGCCCGAGGCGAAAAGTCTTCCCGTATACATAAAAAAACAAATCAACCGGATTCTTACGATTGTTGCCGAAATCAACGATGAAGAGAAGTAATTTTCAGCAAAGGAGCGGTGCCGGGTGGCGTTTGAAAGTTTAGCGGACAAACTGCAGGGAACCTTTAAAAAGCTGCGTGGCAAGGGTAAGGTTTCCGCAGCTGATTTGAAGGAAGCAATGCGTGAAGTTAAGCTTGCACTTTTGGAAGCGGATGTTAACTTCAAGGTTGTAAAGAATTTTGTAAACAGCGTTTCAGAGCGTGCGGCGGGTGCCGAGGTTATGGAATCCCTCACTCCCGGTCAGCAGGTTATCAAGATAGTTAATGAGGAACTTATTGCCCTGATGGGCAGTGAGGAGAAGATAAAGATTTCCTCAAAGCCTCCCACGGTAATTATGATGGCAGGTCTCCAGGGTGCAGGTAAAACCACCACGGCTGCAAAGCTTGGCGGACTTCTCAAAAAACAGGGCAAGCGCCCGCTTCTTTGTGCCTGCGATGTGTACCGTCCTGCGGCGATAAAACAGCTTCAGGTGGTGGCGGGTCAGCTGGGACTTCCGGTATTTGCCATTGAGGAGTCAAAGGACCCCGTTGATATTGCAACCAAGGCTCTGGAACACGCAAAACTACATTCCAATGATATACTTATTATAGATACAGCAGGTCGTTTGCATATTGACGAGGAGCTTATGGAAGAGCTCCGAAACATTAAAAATGCAACAGAGCCGACCGAAATTCTGCTTGTTGTCGATGCGATGACGGGTCAGGACGCGGTTAATGTGGCGGAGAGCTTTAATAACAACCTCGAGATTGACGGTGTTGTTCTCACCAAGCTTGACGGCGATACCAGAGGCGGTGCGGCGATTTCTGTCCGTGCGGTCACGGGCAAGCCAATCAAGTTCTGCGGTATGGGCGAAAAGCTCACCGACCTTGAGGTGTTCCACCCCGAGCGTATGGCGTCCCGAATCTTAGGAATGGGCGATGTGCTGAGCCTTATTGAAAAGGCGGAGCAGGCAATCGACGAGAAAAAGGCGCTTGAACTTGAGAAAAAGATGCGCAGCGCGACATTCACTTACAGCGACTTCCTTGACCAGATGGAACAGATGAAGAAGATGGGGCCTATGGAACAGATTCTTGGAATGATTCCGGGAGTTAATGCAAGTGCGCTGAAAAATGTCGAGATTGACGAAAAAAAGATGCTTCATACCGAGGCTATGATAAAGTCAATGACAATTGGCGAAAGGGAGAACCGCGATAAGCTGACCCCGAAACGCCGTGAGAGAATTGCCAGGGGCAGCGGTGTGACCGTTGCTGATGTAAACGCTTTGGTCAAGCAGTTTGAGCAAATGCAGAAGATGATGAAGATGATGACCGGCGGCAATATGGCAAAAAAGATGAAGAAGTTCGGAAAGATGGGCAATATGGGCGGATTCGGCGGAATGAACTTTCCGTTTTAATTTTGTAAAATTATTAAATTTATATATCTTATGAAAAATTTTTTGGAGGTAATTTATTATGGCAGTAAAAATTCGTTTAAGAAGAATGGGTGCAAAGAAGGCTCCTTACTACCGTGTAGTAGTTGCAGATTCAAGATACCCCAGAGATGGCAGATTCATTGAACAGGTTGGTACTTACAACCCCATGACCGAGCCTGCAGCAGTTGAATTTGATGCAGAAAAGGTTACAAAGTGGATTGCAAACGGCGCACAGCCCACAGACACAGTTAAGCGTCTTCTTAAGAACAAGGGCATTATCTAATTAAAGCCCTAAGCAGAATAAGCGAAATCGGTCATTGCATCCGGGATTTCTCCGGATTGCAGACTGTTTTGCCTATGGAGGAAGAGAATGAAAGACCTTTTGGAATTTATTGCAAAATCAATGGTTTCAGACCCTGATGCGGTTTCTGTTGAGGAAGCAGTTCAGGAAAACAGCGTTGTGCTCACACTTTATGTAGGCGAGCACGATATGGGCAAGGTTATCGGCAAGCAGGGAAGAATAGCAAAGGCTATCCGTACCGTTGTTAAGGCCGCAGCCAGCCACGAAAACAAAAAAGTTACGGTTGATATTGTATAAGAGAACAGGACTGTATCATCGGGAAGGGCGGGATTTGCCGTAGCTCACCTTGTGGTACAGTCTTACTTTTTAAAGGATAAATATTATGGAAAATTTACTTGAAATAGGACAAATAGTTAATACGCACGGCCTCCGCGGCGATGTCAAGGTTATGCCCTGGTGCGATGACCCCGAAATCTTCCACGAGCTTGCGTATGTTTTAATAGATGGTGAGGAATTTGAAATTCAGAAGTCCTCACTCCATAAAAATGCGGTGCTTCTTAAACTCAAAGGCATTGACCACATCAATAATGCCGAATTATACCGCAACAAGGTTTTAAAAATCCCGCGCGAGGAGCTGGGCGAGCTGCCTGAGGGCACATATTATATCTGCGACCTGCTTGGCTGCAGCGTTGAGACCGTAGACGGCAGAAATTTAGGCAAAATTTGTGATATTATCAAAACCGGAAGTAACGATGTTTATGTTGTTGAAGACATAACAAAAAAGCAGGTTCTTATCCCTGTTATTGACGAGGTCATAAAGTCTGTCAGCATAGACGAGAAACGGATAGTTATTGAACCCCTAAAAGGATTGATTGACTGATGAAAATTGATATACTTACCCTCTTTCCCGAAATGATGGAGGCGGCACTCAAAACTTCTATTATCGGCAGAGCCGAGGAGAATGGTTTGCTTTCGATAAACTGTGTGCAAATCCGGGACTTTGCCTTCAATAAGCACCGTCAGGTGGACGATTATCCTTATGGCGGCGGTCAGGGAATGGTTATGCAGGCAGAACCAATTTTTCAGGCATATAAAAGTGTGACAGAGGGTCTTGATTACAAGCCAAAGACAATCTATATGTCGCCTCAGGGCAAAACCTTCCGTCAGTCAATGGCAAAACGGCTGGCAAGGGAAAAGCATATAGTTCTGCTTTGTGGTCATTACGAAGGTGTTGACCAAAGAATACTGGATGAAATCGTCGATATGGAAATTTCTATCGGCGACTTTGTGCTGACCGGCGGCGAGATTGCGGCAATGGCGGTAGTTGACGCGACTGCCCGAATGATTCCCGGTGTGCTTGCGTCCGAGGTGGCGTTTTCCGAGGAATCGCATTTTGATGGGCTGTTGGAATTCCCGCAATACACACGCCCTGCCGAGTGGCACGGGGCGTGTGTGCCGGAGGTTCTTCAAAGCGGCAATCACAAGCTGATTGAGGAATGGAAACGCAGGAGCGCAATTGAAAATACGTTCAAAAAACGCAGAGGTATGCTAAGCCGTGCGCGGCTCAGCAAAAAAGAGCGTGAGTTCGTAGAGGATTTGAAACAAAAAGAACGCTGAAAATTTGGTCAAAATTATATGCGATATATGTTGTTTTTTATACTTTTTTATGATATACTGATACTGAATAAATGTTTTTGAATGAATACAGACAAAATTCTGACAGAAATTACACTCAAAACTTGACATATTCAAATTATACCGAAAAACAGGAGGGATAACCGTGAAGTGTCCAAAATGCGGAGTTGACATTTACGAGGGCGTAAAAAAATGCCCGTACTGCAAAACACTCACCGGAGCAGGTGAAGACGAAGGAAAGTTCAAGGACTTTGACTTTAAATATACCATTTCTGTGTCCGATACTAAAAAAATCGAGGATACCGCAAGGGGTGGAGTATCTGCAGATGCAAAAAAATCCAAGCCCTGGCTTAATCTGAACACAATCAAGAGAAAGAACGGCGACTTTACTCCGTCGCCCGTCAGACCGGTGACAGAACCCGTACTCGATGCCGATGCAAAGGCGAGGGAATTTGCCAAAAGTGCATCCCAGAGAGCGGCTGAATTTGTACCCGAGGGTCTTGCGAGATACACTGTGAGAGGTATGGACGGAAACGAAATTCTGCCCAAGCAGCCCGAACCGGCACCTGTTGCAGTTATTGAAGATGTTCCGGCACAGCAAATGCCTGAAAAAAAGGTTGAGCCGGCGAAGAAGCCTGAAAAGATAAATAAACCTGAGGCTTCAGACAAAGCACCAAAGCCTGTCAGGGAACGCAGAAGCAAAGCTAAAGAGAAAAAGCCTGCATTCAAGCTTGACAAAAAGGCGATTATTGCTCTGGGTGCGGCTGTGCTTTGTGTTCTTGCGCTCATTATCGGAATATCTGCAATTTCAAGTGCGGTATCAAATTCCGATGCTCTTATGCCGTATACATACATCAAGGATAATACGATGTATATGATATACAAAACCAAAACCGTTAAGCTGTCTGAGACGGTTGTTACTGACAGTTATTTAAGAGCGGTTGAGGAGAATGACACGCTTGCCTCGGCAGAGCGTGCTGCAAAGAATGCGGGTATTGTTAAAACTTCAAAGAACGGTAAGCGAACATTCTTCTTTGAGGAATTCGACCCCGAAACCGGAAGCGGTATACTGAAAGTTATCAACAAGGGCAAGGCGAAAAAGATTAAGCAGATTGCACCGGCGGTTCATAACTCTTTGGTTATTTCACCCGACGGCGAGGATATTCTGTTCCTTTCCACAACCGACAAAAACGGTGATATGGGCGTTCTTTGCTACTGGAACGATAAGATGGACGAGCCCTTTGTGGTTGCGTCGGATATCGACCACGGAACATTCACCTTTGCAGGCGAAAACGAATATGTAATGTTCCTCCAGAACCTTAACAGAGTTCAGATGCAGGGCGATATGTTTGTAAAGAGCCTTAAGGATTTAAAGGCTGAGAAAATCAAGATTGATTCAAATGTCTGCACGCTGTTTGGAACCAACCCGGGCGGTAAGGCATATATCTACGCTAAGGATTACGATACATCGGACAGCTCATTTGATATCTATGCAATGAACAAAAAAGGCCGCAGCATCCGCCTTGGTGAAAGAACCAAAAAGGCTCCGCTTATGCAGAAGACAAAGGACAAAATCTTTGTTTACGGTATGGCAGACGACGGCACAAGCAACATTTATTCGGTTGAAATCGATTCGGGCAAAAAGGAGAAGATTGCATCTGGTGCGAATGAAATCCTGATGCTCTCCAAGGACGAAAAAACAGTTATCTACGACAAGGTTTACACCGGCAAGCTGGCAGATTACTATGCTTACACCAAGGGTAAGCAGCCTGTCAAGGTGGCGGGAAATGTTGTTGTTTCGTACGAAGCAGTCGGCGGCAAGCCCCAGATGGCAATTTCTGAGGATTGTTCAAAGATACTTTATATTTCCGAGTTTGAGGCCTTCAAGGGTGGCGGAACACTTCGCCTTTGCGAGTATAAAAACGGACGGGTTATTTCCGACGAGCAGGTGTCCGAGGATGTGTACTCGGTATACCGTGCCGAAGACGGCAACTTTATTGTCAACAAGGACTACAGTCCTTCACGCAAGGTGTTCGACAGCTACCTGTTGAAAAAGGGCGAGCTGACCGTTATCAAGGAAGAAATCTACCCCTCAATGTTTGAAGTTTCAAAAACGGGGGATAATATATTCTGCGTTACAGGCTACGGCGTTGAAGGCAACTTTGGCACCCTTGAAAAAGTTAATCTCAAGGGCGAGAGTGAGGAGCTTGCAACAGCGGTGTTCGGCTTCGCTCTCCGTGACGAGGACATCCTTTGCTATAAGAATCTCAACACTGAGGACGGAAGCTTTGATTTGAGTATGAAGCGCAGCGGTAAAAGGATGCTAGATATCGACACGGCAGTGGCTGAACTTCTGAACTAAAAGGAGAAGCAATGCTTAGAATCGGAATTTTCGGCGGAACATTCAGTCCGCCTCATATGGGGCATATATATATAGCCCGTGAGGCAATGCAAAAAGCCAAACTCAACAAAATGATTTTTATTCCCTGCGGCAACCCGTATCACAAGCCAAAAACCGCACCGGTTGATGTAAAGCATCGCTTTGATATGGTGCGTCTTGCGATTGAGAACGAGCCGGATTTTGAAATCAGCGATATTGAGGTGAGGTCGGCAAAACCAAGCTACACGGCTGAAACTCTGGAAATTCTTGAAAGGCTGTACCCGGATGACCGGCTGTGCTTTTTGGTTGGCGGCGATTCCCTGATTGATATGAGGGGCTGGTATAAACCCGAAGAAATTTTTAAAAGAGCTGAAGTAATAGTTGCAAACCGTGGCGGCGTGGATTCGGTGCGGATTGATGCGGCGGTGGAAGAATACAGACAATTGTATGGAGCCTGTATCACGGTCATTGATATAAACCCGGTCGAGATTTCGGCAACGGATATCCGTGCGCGGCTTAAAGACGGCGCTGAACTTTCGGGTATTGTTCCCGAAAAGGTTCTTGAATATATCCGCGAAAATGAATTATATAAGGAAAGCATTGAATGATGCAGACTATTGATGAAATAACAAAGTATCTCAAAGAAAATTTAAGTGAAAAACGGTTTGCCCACACAATGGGCGTGGCCGAAACAGCAAAAAGCCTTGCAGAGAGATGGGGTGCGGATTCGCACAAGGCATTTCTTGCAGGGCTTGTGCACGATTGTGCCAAGGAAATCCCGACAGACGAATCGGTGAAAAGACTTAGAAATTACGGATATGTTCCGGATAGTATTGAGTCCCGGGCTCCGGCGCTTCTCCACGCTCCGCTCGGTGCGTATATGGCAGAGGAACTGTTTGGGATAACGGACTGTGAGGTGCTTGACGCGGTCAGATACCACACAACAGGCAGAAAAGATATGACTCTGCTTGAAAAAATTGTTTATGTCGCAGACTTTACCGAGCCGGGGCGTAAATACCGGGAATCGACTGAAGTCCGTGAAATTTCAATGGCAGATATTGATACGGCGGTTCTTGCTGAGGCCGACGCTGTAATAAAATTTACAATCGACAAGGGCAGGCCGGTACATACCGACACGATTATTGCCCGAAACAGTATGCTATTTAAAAGAGGTAAGACAGATGAAAGTTAAATCGCCGCTTCGGTTGACAGTTGCAATACTTATACTTCTTATGTTGGTTTACACAGGCATCGCCGGAGCGATTTCCATAATAACAGGTAGACCTATGCAGTTCGGGTTCTGGAGCCGCAGCGGTGCCAGAGCCGAAAAAATTCAGGACTTCATTGTGGCGGGAACTGACGAAGACGGAATCCGCACCGATCTTATCCTGTTTTGCAGATATAACCTTACCGACAATGCTATAACGGCGCTCCAGATACCCCGTGATACTCTGGTTGAAACAAACCGATATGACAAAAAAATCAATTCGGCTTATGGAACTGCAGAAAAGGAGCAACGGCTCTTTGATGAGGTCGAGCAGGTGGTCGGAATCCGTCCCCAAAAATATGTAATTGTCAGCTTCAAAGCTTTTCGTGAACTTATTGACGCTATCGGCGGCGTTGAGGTGGATGTTCCCATAAGAATGTACTACACCGACCCGGTGCAGAACCTGACCATAGACCTCTATCCCGGTCTACAGGTGCTGAACGGCAGACGCGCCGAGATGTTTATGAGATTCCGCTATAATAACGACGGTTCAGGCTACCCCAATGGCGATATTGACCGGATTGCGGCACAAAAAGGCTTCTATCAGGCGGCAATGAACAAGCTGCTCAGCGGCAGCACAATACTCAAAGTTCCCAAGATAATGAGTATTATAAGCGATAATGTAAAAACCGACTTCACCGGTGAAGAGATTATGAAGTATATAAGCAAAATCCCGTCGTTCAGTATGGAAAAGGTGAAGATCCTTACCCTGCCGGGCGAGGGTGGTTACGGCGAGAACGGTGTTTCGTATTTCTTCCACGACAAAAAGGAAACAGAGCTTCTGGTCAAGGAAAACTTTAAGACTATGGAAAAGCTCACCGGTGCGACTAAAACAATCTCCCCCAAAAATAAATATGTAAAGGTTAAGATTGTTGATGCAACGGGAATACAAACCGAGGAAGCTGATGTAATCAAAGTGGTTTCGGATTTGCTCGGCGAGTACAAGTTCAAGGTGATAAGCACCGAGAAGTCTGAACGCATTCAGGATAAGTCAAAGCTGATTAATCATAATAACAAAAACGCGGCAGAGCTTTTAAAGGCGGTATACAGCGGCATTGAAATTCAGGACGGCCTTGAGCTTTTTGTGGCTGACGAAGGCGAAAAGGAGCCGGATGTCACGCTGGTTGTCGGTGCAGATTTTATATCTTAATATAAGGAGATACGCGAATGAGTTGTGAAAATAATTTTGTAAATACAATTGTTAAGGCTGCGGACGCAAAGTTCGGCAAGGACATAACCGTGCTTGATGTTCGCGAGCTGACAACACTTACAAGCTACTTTGTAATAATTACGGGCGGTGCCCCGTCAAATATCCAGGCTATATGCGACAATATCGAGGAAAAGATGCGTGATGAAGGCGCAAAGCTCTGGAACAAGGAAGGCTACAACAATGCAGAATGGGTGCTTCTGGGCTATGACGATGTGATTGTTCATATATTCCAGGCAGAGCCGAGAGAATTCTATAAGCTGGAGCATATCTGGAAGGACGGCCTTGACGTTGATATCAAGGACCTTCTGAGTGAATAAGTTAGTTAAAAATTACCGAAAGGATTGATTATAAATGAGATACGATTTTAAAGCAATTGAGGAAAAGTGGCAGAAGAAATGGGACGAAAACAAGACCTTTGAAGCTTCCAATACGGATAAGTCAAAGCCTAAGTTCTATGGACTTGTGGAATTCCCCTATCCGTCCGGACACGGACTCCATGTAGGTCATCCGAGAGGATATACGGCAATCGATATTGTTACCCGTAAAAAGCGCTTAGAGGGTTACAATGTATTGTTCCCGATGGGCTGGGATGCATTTGGTTTACCTACCGAGAATTTTGCTATAAAGAATAATATTCATCCTGCAATTGTTACAGAAAAGAATGTTGAAAATTTCAAAAGACAGCTCAAAATGCTGGGCTTTGGGTTTGACTGGTCAAGAGAAGTAAACACAACAGACCCCAACTACTACAAATGGACGCAGTGGATTTTTCTTAAGCTTTTCGAAAAAGGTCTTGCGTATAAAACAAAGATGCCGATTAACTTCTGCACGGGCTGTAAAGTCGGACTTGCGAACGAGGAAGTTGTAAACGGCGTTTGTGAGCGTTGCGGCAGCGAGGTTGTGCAGAAGGAAAAGAGCCAGTGGATGCTTAAGATTACCGAGTATGCACAACGCCTTATAGATGACCTTGATGACCTTGATTATATTGATAGAGTAAAGGTTCAGCAGACAAACTGGATTGGCAGAAGCGAAGGCGCAGAAGTTGATTTCAAAATTAAGGGCACAGACGATAAAATCAGAGTTTACACAACACGCCCCGACACTCTTTTTGGTGCTACATATATGGTACTTGCGCCGGAGCATCCCTATGTTGAAAAATATAAGGATATGATAGAAAATTATGCGGAAGTTGAAGCATACAAGCTTGAGGCTGCAAAAAAGAGTGATTTTGAAAGAGCTGAGCTTGACAAGAATAAAACCGGTGTTATGCTTAAAGGCATAACTGCAATTGACCCCGTAAACAATGCTGAAATTCCCATCTGGATTTCGGATTACGTGCTTGTAACTTACGGAACAGGCGCAATTATGGCAGTTCCTGCACACGATACCCGTGACTGGGAGTTTGCCAAGAAGTTTGATATGCCCATTATTGAGGTTGTAGCCGGTGGCGAGGATGTTCAAAAAGAAGCCTTTACCGATGTTGAAACCGGTGTAATGGTGAATTCGGGCTTACTTACCGGTATGCAGGTTGAGGATGCGAAGAAAGCGATTATCGACTATCTTGAAAAAGAGGGAATCGGTAAACGCAAGGTAAATTATAAGCTCCGTGACTGGGTATTCTCCCGTCAGCGTTACTGGGGCGAGCCTATTCCGCTTGTTAACTGTCCCAAGTGCGGATGGGTAGCAATTCCGGAAAGCGAGCTTCCCTTGCAGCTTCCCGATACAAAGAACTTTGAACCTGGCGAATCAGGCGAATCACCGCTTATTAAAATCAGAGACTGGGTTGAAACAACTTGTCCCAAATGCGGCGGCAAAGCAGAGCGTGAAACTGATACTATGCCTCAGTGGGCAGGCTCTTCCTGGTATTTCTTAAGATATATCGACCCGAATAACTCGGACTTCCTTGCAGGTTTGGAGGAACTTAAATATTGGTTGCCGGTTGACTGGTATAACGGTGGTATGGAGCACACCACTCTACATCTTCTTTACTCAAGATTCTGGCATAAGTTCCTCTATGATATTGGCGTTGTTCCCACAAAAGAGCCGTATCAGAAGAGAACCTCGCACGGTATGATCTTAGGCGAAAACGGTGAGAAAATGTCCAAGTCAAGGGGCAATGTAATTAATCCTGACGATGTTGTTAATGAATACGGCGCTGACACCTTCAGAACCTACGAAATGTTTATTGGTGCTTTCGATCAGGCTACACCGTGGTCTATGAACGGTGTTAAGGGCTGCTACAAATTCCTTGAAAGAGTTTGGAATTTGCAGAATATCCTTGTTGATGGAGATAGCTATTCAAAGGAACTTGAAACAGCACTTCATAAAACAATTAAAAAGGTAACAGATGATTACGACAGAATGAAGTTTAATACCGGTATTGCGGCACTTATGGCGTTTATCAATGATGTAATGAAGGTTGAAAGAATCAATAAGGCTGAATTCAAGACATTTATCACACTCTTAAACCCTGTTGCTCCGCATATTACCGAGGAGCTTTGGCAGATTGCCGGCTTTGAGGGTAATTTGTCTGATACAAAGTGGCCCGAGTATGATGAAGCAAAAACTGTTGATGATGAAATTGAGGTTGTTGTTCAGATTAACGGTAAAATCCGTGACAAGATGATGATTTCGGCAGACCTTGACCCCAAGGCTATGCAGGAGGTTGCTCTTGACTCTGACAAGGTAAAAGCTTTGATTGAGGGCAAGCAGGTGGTTAAGGTTATTGCAGTTCCTAAAAAGCTCATCAACATCGTTGTTAAGTAAGAGGTCTTGGTTATGAATTTCAAGGACGAATTTATTGAAATATATAACCGGTGCATAAAGCGTGAGGGAGCGGACAAGCTGCTTCAGCACCTTCTTTCGCCGGCAAGTGATTTCTTTACAGCTCCGGCAAGCACACGCTTTCACGGCTCGTATGAGGGTGGTCTGGTGGAGCACAGCCTCAATGTTTATGAGTGCTTGTGCGACTACCTTGCCCGTGAACGGGTTCAGGAGCTTTACGGTATCGAGGCAAGTGAGGAGACGGTTGCAATCGTGGCACTTCTTCACGATATCTGCAAAATGAACTTTTACAAGCCCGGCTTTCGTAATGTGAAAGACGCAAACGGAGTATGGCAAAAGGTTCCGACCTATGAGATTGATGATAAGCTTCCCTACGGCCACGGCGAAAAGTCGGTGTATATGATTTCGGGATTTATGCGTCTCACCCGTGAGGAGGCATTTGCTATCAGGTACCATATGGGTTTTTCGGGGACAGAGCCTGCAGGCAATGTAGGTAGCGCCTTTGAGATGTTCCCTCTGGCATTTGCTCTTTCAACAGCAGATATGGAGGCGACATATTTTCTGGAAGGTAAGGAATAAAACAACAAAACGGGCGGAGAACTTTTATTCTCCGCCCACTTGTATAGGTGTGAGATATGCTTCATATAAAAGAAACAATAGTTGTCGAGGGCAAGTTCGACAAGGAACAGCTTAAAAAAGTAACCGATGCACCCGTTATCTGCACGGGCGGATTTACTCTTTATACCGATAAAAGTATAATAACCGCAATCCGGAAAATGGCACAGAAAACGGGCGTGATTGTGCTGACCGATTCCGACAGTGCGGGATTCAGAATACGTAGCTACATCAAGCAATGTGTGGGCGACCACGGTACGGTGAAGCACGCATATATTCCATCGGTAAAAGGTAAGGAAAAACGAAAAACCGTAGGCGGTAAGGAAGGACTCATTGGCGTTGAGGGAATGACCGAGGAATTGCTTTCAGAAATCTTAAAGACCGTGACCGAGGTTGCTGATGCGGAGTGTATCGGCGAACTGAAAATTACAAAGGCAATGCTCTATGAGGATGGATTGAGCGGTGGCGCGGAAAGTGCTGCAAAACGGAAAAAACTAGCACAAAAACTCGGACTTCCGGTGCGTATTTCTGCAAACGCGCTTTTAGAAGTGCTGAACTCGGCAATCGGCTACGATGAATATAAGGAAGCAATAAAAAAACTATAAAAAGCGACAATATTCCAAAAGTTTATTGTTGCTTTTTTTGTTTAACTGTGGTATAATTTCACCATATGTGCGTGAAATTTCGTTAATAATTTCACATTGCGTTTTGTCTGTCCACGGCAAAGCGTCAGGTTAAAATCGTGGGCAGAAAGGCTATGGAGAAATCTATGGAAAAAAACAACAATTTTAAGCCGTATGTTCCGGCGGATAAGGTTACTCCCGAAATTACTGTTACATCAATAATTATGGGTATCCTGCTTGCTGTAGTATTCGGTGCGGCCAATGCGTACCTCGGCCTCAGAGTGGGTATGACCGTTTCGGCATCAATCCCTGCTGCTGTTATCGCAATGGGCGTAATCAGAGTTATAATGAAAAAGAACTCAATTCTCGAAAGCAATATCGTTCAGACAATCGGCTCAGCCGGTGAATCTCTGGCTGCGGGTGCAATCTTTACCCTTCCGGCACTATTCTTGTGGGCGGCAGAAGGCAAAATGGACAAGCCCGGTATTGTTGAGATTACTGTTATCGCACTTCTTGGCGGACTCTTAGGTGTATTCTTTATGGTGCCCCTCCGCAATGCTCTTATTGTGAGGGAACACGGCGTTCTCCCGTACCCCGAAGGTACGGCTTGTGCTGAAGTTCTTCTGGCAGGAGAGGAAGGCGGTGCAAATGCTTCAACCGTATTTGCGGGTATGGGCTTTGCGGCACTCTTTAAGTTTATAATCGACGGACTCAAGGCAGTTCCCGGCGAAATCGGTTTAAAAGTCAAAGGCTATGCCGGTGAAATAGGTACTCAGATTTACCCT
>SVJR01000042.1 GCA_015068845.1 Oscillospiraceae bacterium | reverse complement strand
TTCTTCTGGCAGGAGAGGAAGGTGGTGCAAATGCTTCAACTGTATTTGCGGGTATGGGCTTTGCGGCACTCTTTAAGTTTATAATCGACGGACTCAAGGCAGTTCCCGGCGAAATCGGTTTAAAAGTCAAAGGCTATGCCGGTGAAATAGGTACTCAGATTTACCCTGCAGTAATGAGCGTTGGTTATATCTGTGGTCCCAGAATTTCATCGTATATGTTTGCCGGTGGCGTACTCAGCTGGCTGGTTCTTATTCCTATGATTGTTCTTTTCGGCAAGGACATAGTCCTTTATCCCGGAACAGAAACAATCGGTGCAATGTACGATGCAGGCGGCGCAAGTGCAATCTGGGGTTCATATATCCGTTATATCGGTGCAGGTGCTCTGGCGGCAGGCGGTATAATCAGCCTTATCAAGTCGCTTCCTCTTATTGTCCGTACCTTCAGGGATGCAATTAAGGGCATCGCAGGGGCAGGCAGCGCAGGCTCTGAAAGAACTGCTCAGGATATGAGTATGAAGATTGTTCTCATTGCAATTGCAATTCTCACACTTCTTGTATGGCTTGTTCCGGCAATCCCTGTAACCCTTATCGGTGCGGTAATTGTTGTGGTGTTCGGCTTCTTCTTTGCTACCGTTTCTTCGCGAATGGTAGGTCTTGTCGGCAGCAGTAACAACCCCGTTTCAGGTATGGCAATCGCAACACTTCTGATTGCAACACTTATCCTTAAACTGACAGGTGACAGCGGTGCTTACGGTATGCGCAGTGCTATCGCAATCGGTTCAATAATTTGTATTGTTGCGGCAATCGCAGGTGATACATCTCAGGACCTTAAAACCGGTTACCTTCTCGGCGCAACACCTAAAAAGCAGCAGATTGGTGAAGTTATCGGTGTTATCGCTGCGGCTCTTGCAATCGGCGGAACACTCTATCTTCTTGACAGCGCATGGGGCTTTGGTACCGACGAGCTTGCAGCTCCTCAGGCAACACTTATGAAGATGATTATTGAAGGTGTTATGGATGCAAATCTTCCCTGGGGCCTTGTGCTTGTTGGCGTGTTCATTGCAATCGTTGTTGAGGTTGTCGGCATTCCGGTTCTTCCCTTTGCGATTGGTGTTTACCTCCCTGTTCACCTCAATGCTTGCATTATGGTCGGCGGGCTTGTGCGTCTTGCTATGGATAAGCTCAAGCGTGAAAAGGCAGAAAAAGATGCAATTGTGAACGACGGAATTCTGTTCTGCTCAGGTATGATTGCCGGCGAAGGTATTGTTGGTATCGTGCTTGCAATTCTGGCTGTGTTTGGTGTTAACTCAGTGATTGATATTTCCGGAATTCTGAACCTTCCGGCTCCGGTTGCAAATGTTCTCAGCCTTGTTGTGTTTGGCCTTGTTATTTTCAGTGTTCTTAAATTTTCCGTATGGAAGAAGCGCGGCGTAAAGTAATATGAGAAAGAATATAAAGGTTTCTGGAAATTATCTCGAAAAAATCCCCGTTCCCAAAAGCGGACTCCGATGGGAAACCGAGGCCGACGGCAAAGTGACGCTTTGCATTGATAACACGGGATTTTTCAACCGTGTTGCGCAAAAGCTTTTTAAAAAGCCGAAGGTAAGTTATGTTCACCTTGATGAAAACGGAAGTTTCGTTTGGCCGCTTATGGACGGTGAACGGAATATTATCGAGATAGGCAAGCTTGTTGATGAGCATTTTGGCGAGAAAGCCCACCCTCTTTACGAGCGGCTGGCAAAATTCTTTCAGATTCTGGATAGCTACGGTTTTATTGCCTGGAAATAAAAATTAATAGGAACGGCAAACAAGCTGTTCCTATTTTTTGTTGTATATACACATAGATTTTTTGTTGACAATACAAGGGTTTGGGAGTATAATATTATATAATTTATTTTTGCATTTTTTGAAATTTGAGGAAATTGTTATGATATGCAGTAATATTTTAGAAGCGATGGGGGATACTCCCATTATAAGGCTTACTAATATAGTAGAGCCCGACAGTGCACAAATCCTCGTCAAGTTCGAGGGCCTCAATGTCGGTGGCTCAATCAAAACCAGAACAGCCTACAATATGATTTGCGATGCTGAAGAAAAAGGCCTGATAAATAAAGATACTGTCATAGTTGAGCCGACCAGCGGCAACCAAGGCATTGGCCTTGCACTTGTGGGTGCGGTCAAGGGGTATAAGGTTAAAATAATTATGCCCGACTCGGTGAGCGAGGAACGCCGCAAGCTGGTAGAACACTACGGAGCCGAGGTTATCCTTATCCACGATGCCGGAAATATCGGCGAGTGTATCCATGAATGTCTC
The DNA here is from genome assembly GCA_015068845.1 of Oscillospiraceae bacterium. GTDB lineage: Bacteria > Bacillota > Clostridia > Monoglobales > Monoglobaceae > SIG440. Next base: position 2,340 of record SVJR01000042.1, on the reverse strand, counting down.
AACACTGCCCTCAGAATGCAGGCGGAGAACGAAAATGTATTTGTTCCCCAGCAGTTTGAGAATCCGGCAAATGTTGCTGTTCAAAGACAGGTAACGGGCGAGGAGATTTTAGAGCAGGTCGGAGGTCCGATTCACGGCTTCTGTTCGGGGATTGGCACCGGCGGTACTATTACCGGCATCGGTGAAACTTTAAAGCGGGAAAACCCCGACATTCGAATCTGGGCAGTCGAGCCCGAACACGCAGCTATCCTTTCCGGTGGCTCTATCGGAACACATCTCCAGATGGGTATTGGCGACGGTGTCATTCCTAAAATACTGAATCAGAATATTTACAATGATATTTGTGTTATAAAAGACGAGGAGGCAATCCGCACAGCAAAAGAGCTTGCCTCTAAGGAAGGTATAATGTGCGGTATCTCAAGCGGTACAAATGTTGCCGCAGCAATCAAGCTTGCAAAGGTTTTAGGCAAGGACAAAACAGTTGTAACAGTACTTCCCGACACAGCAGAAAGATATTTTTCAACCCCGCTTTTTGGGTAAAAATACAAGGAGGATAAATTATGAACGGAAATGTAAGACCCGATACTATGGAGCGTATCACTACAAAGGAACTGGCGGATAAGTTTATCGCAGAACAGATAGCAGATGTCCGTGCTCAGGTAGGCGACAAAAAGGTGCTTCTGGCACTCTCCGGTGGCGTTGACAGCTCGGTTGTTGCCGCGCTTCTTATTAAAGCAATCGGCAAGCAGTTGGTTTGCGTGCATGTAAACCACGGACTTATGCGTAAGGGCGAAAGCGAGCAGGTTATCGAAGTATTCGGCAAAGAACTCGACGCAAACCTTATATATATTGATGCAACAGATAGATTTCTGGATTTGCTGAAAGATGTTGCAGAGCCCGAGAAAAAGAGAAAGATTATCGGCGGCGAATTTATTAAGGTGTTTGATGAAGAGGCTGCAAAGCTTGAGGGAATAGATTTCCTTGCTCAGGGTACAATTTATCCCGACATCCTCGAAAGCGACGGTGTAAAGGCTCACCACAATGTTGGCGGTCTTCCCGAAGATATGGAAATGGAACTGGTAGAACCCGTTAAGCTTCTCTACAAGGATGAGGTAAGAGTTGTCGGCAGTGCACTCGGCCTTCCTGATGAGATGGTTTACCGTCAGCCGTTCCCCGGCCCCGGACTTGGCGTGCGTTGCCTTGGAGCAATCACCCGCGACCGACTCCACGCTCTGCGTGAAGCGGATGCGATTTTGCGTGAAGAATTTGACAAATGCGGCCTTGCCGGCAAGGTATGGCAGTATTTCATTGCTGTGCCGGACTTCAAGAGCGTTGGCGTAAGAAACGATAAGAGATACGAGGGTTGGCCGGCAATTATCCGTGCGGTCAACACCACAGATGCAATGACAGCTACAATCGAGGAAATTCCCTACGATGTACTTCATAAAATCACCGCCCGCATAACCGCTGAGGTTGAGGGCATTAACCGTGTTCTCCTAGACCTCACACCAAAGCCGGTTGGAACAATTGAGTGGGAGTAGAATTTGAGGTTTTGTAAATTTTAATAAAATGCCGTAAACCCTTGTGAAATAAGGCTTTACGGCATTTTTGCTTTTTATAACTTTTTGTGTTGTAGTCTAAATTTTAGCCACTTTTTACAACTTTTTGACTACAAAATTGACTACAAAAACGCCCTTGTCATTTTCGAGACAAAGGCGTTTTATAATTTATGAAATTTTTAAATAATTGTTGCTGTTATTAAGCTGTGCGAACGAGTCGCCGACAATATTCATTGCGGCGGCTCTACGCTCTGCAAAGCTATGGGCGTAACGCTTGCTAATAATTTCTATGGTATCGCCCGCAAGTGAAGCAACATTTACAACGTCAAGACCATTTGAGATTAAAAGAGATACAAAGCTATGACGTAAAGAGTGTGCATGGAGTTTTTGCGGTAATTCTTTATATTGGTTTAGTATCTTTTTATTGCTTTAATTTATGCTGAAATCGTGTATAAAAAATAGCAGATAAAAGGTGTGACTTCGGTCACATCTTTATTTTTGGAAAAAATCGAAAAAGGTACTCGAATTTTTCTCTTTCTATTGACATTTCTACAAAACTATAGTATGATTATTCATACCAATCATACAGGGGTGGGTATAGATATGAATATACACGAAGGTAAATATGCATGGATGGTCAAAATCGGCGAAAAAGGACAGTTTGTTATTCCGAAAGAAGCAAGAGAAATGTTTGATTTTCAGCCGGGAGATGAGATTTTGGTTCTCGGTGACATTGAGCGAGGAATTGCAATTCTTCCTAAAGCAAAACAACAAGATACTA
>SVJR01000041.1 GCA_015068845.1 Oscillospiraceae bacterium | reverse complement strand
TACCGGCGGCTTCAATTTGCAGATTGCCTTTTCAACTGGGCACTTAGCAGGGCTTTCGTGCTGATTTTTTGCAGAAAATAAACATAATAAAAATGTAAAAAACGGCATTTTTTGTCAAAAAAAAATATTGCATATATAAAGACGATATGATATAATAATTGGAAAAGTAAATTTTTTATTCATTTTTAGGAGATGATTATAGTGAGTATCAAAAATGCGTACTTGCAGCGTGTCTACGAATCAGTAGAGAAGCGTAATGCAGGCGAAAAGGAATTCTTGCAGGCAGTATACGAGGTTCTCGAATCTCTCGAGCCTGTTATCGAGCAGCATCCTGAATATGAGGCTGCAGGTCTTCTTGAAAGACTGGTTGAACCTGAAAGAGTTATTACATTCCGTGTTCCCTGGGTTGATGACAACGGTAAGGTTCAGGTAAACAGAGGCTACAGAGTTCAGTTCAACAGTGCAATCGGTCCTTACAAGGGCGGCCTTAGATTTGCTCCCAATGTATATATGGGCATCATCAAGTTCCTGGGCTTTGAACAGATTTTCAAAAATTCACTTACAGGTCTCCCCATCGGCGGCGGCAAGGGTGGTTCAGATTTTGACCCCAACGGCAAGTCAGATGCAGAAGTTATGCGTTTCTGTCAGTCATTTATGACAGAACTTTACAGACATATCGGCGCAAACACAGATGTTCCCGCTGGTGATCTCGGTGTTGGTGCAAGAGAAATCGGCTACCTCTTTGGTCAGTATAAGAGACTCAAGGATGTGTACGAAGGCGTTCTTACCGGTAAAGGTATTCCTTACGGCGGCCTGAACGGCAGAACCGAGGCAACAGGCTACGGTATCGTATTCTTTGCAAGAGAAATGCTCAAGCGCTTCGGCGAAGAACTCAAGGGCAAGGAAGTTGTTGTTTCAGGTTTCGGTAATGTTTCCTGGGGTACTGTTCAGAAACTTAACCAGCTTGGTGCAAAGGTTATCACAATTTCAGGTCCTGACGGTTACATCTACGATCCCGACGGTGTAACAGCGGGCGAGAAGGAAGATTACCTCCTCGAGCTCCGTGCATCGGGTAAGAACATCTGTGCTCCTTATGCAGAGAAGTTCCCGAATGCAAAATTCTTCCCCGGTGAAAAGCCCTGGGGTGTTAAGGCTGACCTCTACATACCCTGCGCAACACAGAATGAAATCGGTATGGAAGAAGCAAAAGCTATGGTTGCAGCCGGCTGTAAGTTCCTTTGCGAAGGTTCAAATATGCCCACAACCAACGAAGCTGTTGCATTTCTCCGCGACAATGGCGTAGTTATCGGCCCTGCAAAGGCTGCAAACGCAGGCGGCGTTGCTTGCTCCTGTATCGAAATGGGTCAGAATGCAGGTCACACAGTATTTGCTCCCGACCAGGTTTATGCTCAGCTTGAAAGCATTATGGTTAATATCCACGACAGTGCTGCAGCTGCCGCTGAAAAGTATGGCTTTGGCTACAACCTTGTTGCAGGTGCAAACATTGCAGGCTTTGAGAAGATTGCAAGTGCAATGATGGCTCAGGGTATTGTTTAATTATCAATTAAGATAAAGGTTTGACGGGCAGATTTCATTCTGCCCGTTTCTACTATCTTAAGAAATTTGTAGGTGATATTATGGAATTTAATGAAAAAACCATTACATCAGAAAAAAAGTTTGAAGGTCGGATATTTTCTGTCCGTACCGAAACGGTTGAACTTCCCGAAGGCAAAACCGGCTATCGTGAAATGGTTGACCATCCGGGCGGTGTGGGCATTGTTGCGATTACCGACAGCGGTAATATACTTTTTGTTTCTCAGTACCGGAAAGCGATTGAAAAGGAACTGCTTGAAATTCCGGCAGGTAAGCTTGAAAAGGGCGAAGACCCGCTTGAATGCGGTAGGCGTGAGCTTGAGGAAGAAACCGGCTTTAAGGCTAGCGAGTTTGTGTCACTGGGTCACCTTTATCCGTCTCCCGGTTTTGCCAATGAAACTACGCATATTTTTCTTGCGTGGGGTCTTGTTGCCGGCGAACTTAATCGTGATGAAGATGAGTTCATGAATGTTATTGAGCTTTCACCGGAAGAAGTATACGATAAAATAATGAAGAATGAAATTACCGATGCAAAAACCGTAATAGGATTTTTTAAAGGTATGGAATATATGAAAAATAATTAATTGCGGAGAATATGTTATGGAAAAGAAAAAAGTTAAGGTTCTGATAAACGGTGCAGAATATACTCTGGTAACAGCAGAGGAACCGGAATATGTGCAGAGAGTTGCGGTAAAGGTGGATAAGACGCTTGCTGAAATATCGGCAGGCAATCCGCGACTTAGCACGGCGATGCTGTCGATGCTTACCTCAATTAACCTTGCAGACGCACTTATACGACTTGAGGATTCGGCCGATAATCTCAGAAAACAGATTTCAGATTATTCAAAAAGCGAAATCCAGCTTTCAACTCAGATTTCTGAAAAGACTGCACGGATTGAAGAACTTGAACAAAAGGTACACGACCTCCAGATTGAGCTTGCAAAAAGCTCGGCACGAAACGGCTACTAAAGGATTTGAATTTATATGAAAAAGATAGAATTACTTGCTCCGGCAGGTAACTTTGAATGTCTTGTTGCCGCTGTTCAAAGCGGAGCAGACGCAGTATACCTTTCGGGCAAGGCGTTCGGCGCACGAAGCTATGCGGATAATTTTGACAAAGAAACTCTCGAAAAAGCGGTGGACTACTGTCATCTTCGCGGCGCAAAAGTCTATGTAACAGTAAATACACTTGTCACAGACTCTGAAATGCAGGAGCTTTCAGAGTATTTGGTGTTTCTGAATAATATCGGTACAGATGCGATTATCGTGCAGGATGTGGGTGTGATGCAGCTTGCAAAACAAATTGTGCCCGAACTTCTCGTTCACGCAAGCACCCAGATGACGGTTCACAATGCCGATGGTGTGAAGGCACTTGGAAAATACGGCGTCAACCGTGTTGTGCTTGCTCGTGAGGTCCCGCTTGAAAATATCAAACGAATTTCGGAAAACACCGAAGCCGAGCTTGAAGTATTTGCTCACGGCGCACTTTGTATGTGCTATTCGGGTCAGTGCCTGATGAGCAGTATAATCGGCGGCCGTTCAGGTAACCGCGGCAAATGTGCTCAGCCGTGCAGACTTCCGTACAGCATAAACGGTGATAGGACAAAGAAGTTTTATATGAGTCTTAAGGACTTATCTTCGGTTAACCATATTTCTGAGCTTATGGAAATAGGCGTTACATCTCTCAAGATTGAGGGAAGAATGAAAGGTCCTGCCTACGTTGCGGCAGTTGTGGGCGTTTACCGAAAATATATTGACAATCCGCATCCAATTGAAAAAGCCGATGCAGAGCTGCTTGACAGAATTTTCAACCGTGGCGGTGTGACCGACGGTTATCTAACGGGTAAAGTTGGCAGGGAAATGTTTGCATTTGACAAGCCCGACAATCCGTATCATAAAGGCTCTGACGCTCTCGAACAAGAGCTTTTAAGCCGTATAAAGAATGAAAACCGAAAATTAAGCTTGAAATGTAAAATTGAAATAAAGATAGGACAAAAACCGGTAATTACAGTATGTTTCGACGAGGTTGAGGCTGTATATGAAGCTGATTTTCTTGTGGAAAGCGCACAGAAGCTGCCGCTTAGCAAAGATGCGGTAAAGGCTCAGCTTTCAAAAACCGGAGGAACTCCTTTTGAATTTTCTAAGGTAGATGTGTTCCTTGATGCAGATGTGTTTGTTTCAGCCGGCGCACTTAATAATATGCGCCGTGCTGTTCTTGAAAAGTTTGAAGAGCTATATATTAATCGGTTCAAAAGACAATCAGTCAAACTTGTACCGGAGCTCTTGACTGATGAAAAGTTGTGCGAAGGTGGCTTTGTTTGTGAAATAACAACGATTGAGCAGTTTAAAGCAGTAAAGGGACTGAATTTTATTTATTTTTATGTTCCGTTGCATATAATTGAACAAAACCGTGAGTTTTTTGAAGCCGTAAGGGACAGAATTGTAATTGCTCTACCGGCAATTATTGCGGAAAACCGTTCTGCCGATATTGAAGAAAGGGCTGAAAGTCTCTTAAAAGACGGATTTTTTGCTGTTCAAGCTTCAAATATTGCACAAACAAAGAACTTTGACGGTTACAGAATGTTCGGTGGATTCAGACTGAATATTTTTAATTCGGGCGCGCTGAACTTTTATAAGAACAGCGGCATTGAACTGTCGGAGCTGTCACCGGAATTGAATGTGAAACAAATCCAAAAAATAAAAAAAGTCATTCCCGTCCAAACTATGGTATATGGAAGACTACCGCTTATGGTTACCGAGAATTGTGTGATACGCAACAATTCAAAGTGTCCGTGTAACGGCTTAAATACCATAACTGACCGTATGGGGATGGTTTTCCCCGTAATCAAAGACGGTGAGGATTGCCGAAGTGTTGTTCTTAACTGTAAAAAAACTTTCTTAGGTTACGATATGGATAAACTGAAACGCGCCGGTGTAAGTTTTTTCAGACTGTATTTCACCGACGAGTCGCCGGAGGAGTGTATGCGGGTTTGTGAAAGCTTTTTTGAAAATTCGGGGTATCGCCCCGAAGATTTTACCGGCGGTCATTTTGCTAAAGGTGTTCAGTAATTACAAGGGGCGTTTTGATGAAGTTTATAAAAAAAGCTTTCACAAAC
>SVJR01000013.1 GCA_015068845.1 Oscillospiraceae bacterium | reverse complement strand
GGTATCTCTATGTTCCTCATTACAAAAGATGAATTCATCAAATATGAATTTATCCAATGAATTCAATACTCTTTTGCGGATATCCCCATAGCCATATTCTCGCATGTAATCTTTAAGCACTCCGATATACTGAGCCTTGAATCTCTTCTCTTCCTGATTTGCCCTGCTCATATTGGGAGTCTGCTGCATTAAACATTCAAACATAAACAACTCTGTACCAGCCATAAATTTCGTAGCCATCAACCGTTATCCTCTTGCTTATTCAAACCGGGCAAACGAGGGTTTTTATCATAAGCAAGCTGAGTTAATATCTTATATCCTCTTACTGTTTCAAGGATATATAATTCGAGAGTTTCTATGGCTCCCTCAAAGGTTTCAAGCAATCCTTCAAGGTTATACGGGCTATGAATTACACATGCATTCCAGAACTTATAGTCATCGAGATCGAATCCGTCATTTACCATTGAACCTCTCAAATCCTCGGTGAGAGAATCCAACAGCTTGTCAATGTCGTTGATCGCATTCAGGAAGTCGCACATTTCCTGATACGGATTTTCAATTAAATCCGAAAACTCCGTATCCTTATCTTCAAGGTGAACCGCAATCACATCATCAAGAATGCGAAACTTATGTATTCTGTCCTGTATCTCAAGTAAAATATCAATATTTCTAATCATGTATATTCCTCCTACATACTCATATTTGGTCCAGCATCTTCTATCTCGTTGAACCAATTCTTATAATCTTTATCGGGACAATATCCGGCAAGCGCATATGAAAATTCGGTTAACCTTTGATGGTCTACACCACTGCATTGGATTTGAACTCCGTATGTGCCGTCAAATATCTCATCAACTTTAGCATTTAACACATCAGCCCATGCTTCTTTCCCTGCTTCGGTAAACATATCATTTGACAGGTCTTCAACAGTTGCCAACTCAATGTCCACCTCATCATGCACCAAGTGAACAGATGAAAGTTTAACGCTCTGTATTAAATCACCGAGTGTAAGATTTGCGAGTGTTTGACTCATAGGCACTTTTACAAAGGCACTTCCTTCGGATGCAACATCCGGCAGGTATGTTCCCATCAGTTCAGGAGCTACGAAAAGCTTCTCACCGTCTCGGCCTTCAAAGAGCATATTTTCTTCTGTTACTCTGAATGTGTACACCTTACCGTTATTCTCATATCTATCGCCGTTTGTGTAATAGTTACGAGCTTCAAGAAAAGTTTTCTTTGCAATCTCCTCGACCTTTTCAGTGAGCTTTCCATTCTCATCTCTGAATCGTCTGCTGTTGAGATATTGAGGTTCTTGGAAATTCTTATCGTAGCAATAGATATAAAAATCGTAGTTGCCATCTTCGGTAATGGTTCGTATATCATACTCGTACCTTTCTGTTTCAACAAACATTCCGTATGATGATGTACTCTCGCTTGCAATCTTTGCTTCGGGATGATTGTATGCTACACTTCTCATCCAATCCCTGTCCGTCAGAAGTCTTTCACGCAGAGTTTCCATTATCTTTTCGAAATCTTCCTTGAAGCTTGCGTTGTTCAACTTCTCGTTGTTGTTAAACCATGTATGATGAAACTCTTTTCCGTCTCTGCCAAAGTCACCTCTTAAATATCCGACCAATCCTTTCGTCTGTTCATCCTTGTCATTACGAAAGAAGTTTTCAGGCCTGGTATGATAAAAGTTAAACTTGTACATTTTCATGTTCAACTCCTTCTGCCAATTTCTGATACACCGCATCATCTCTTAATTCACGATGCACCATATCAAGCACGATAGACACTATTGCATCGCACTTATATTTAACATCGTTATTGGAATACGGCTCTTTCCTTAGTGCTGTCGCAAGCATATCCGTATAACCTATTAACTCGATTCCGAATTCATCCTGAAGTTTTCTTAAGTCTTCAACAGAAAGAAGTTTTATTTCCTCCGACACCCTGTTGCTTGTCTCAATCATATCAAGGATGATTTTTTCTCTGTCTTCGAATTCCGGTTTATAGAACATGCTCTTTCTGAACTTTTCCAAAGGTTCATCATAGCATTCTGCCATGCATATGATGTTCTCTACCAACATTCCAATGTCTCTGCACTTTTCTTTACAATCGTTTGATAACATTTACAAATCACTCCTATTCTCAAAATAAAAAAAGGCGGTACATTCTTAATAGAACATACCGCCTACATACTCATTCCCATTCCGGCTTCTTCCTGCTGCTCTGCCATGACTTCATCGAAACGCTCCTTCATATATTCTGCCGGGGAAACCTCTAATGCTCTTCCTGCGGCATTATATGACGGAAGTCCGTTTTCATTCTTGAATTCTTTCTGTGTAGGAATTCTGCCGTTTTCAATCATAAACTTATCTAACGCATTTATGACTTCTGCTCGGCCCCAAACCTGTTGTCCATCAGGAGCCTGTCTCACCTCAATCTGTTTTGCAGGTTCCTGCTTCTGTTGAAGCTTTTGTTCCAAATCCTTTTCTATAAGGTCCGCAACATACTGTTTCTTAGTTACCTGCATTTCCTTTACATAGTCATCTAATTTATCAAATACATCATTAGACAACGCAACTGCTAATACTCTTGTTCCTTCTTGCATGTGTTATTCCTCCTTCATATTTATTGCATTGACATTCCCATGTCCTCTTCGCATTCCTGATCTATCTCTTCCTGAAGCTTCTCATCGAAGTTTGGAACAGATTCCTTAATCTTCTCCTGTACCTGCTCTAACACCTCAGTCTGTTCACTCGACAATTCATATCCGTTGTTTAATGTATCTTCTGTACAACGATATATCTGCATCATCTCTTTGTCTGTAAACAACTTGGTTGATTGAAGCAATCCTGATCTTACTGCAAAATCCTCTTTTGCCTTTTCGTAATCGGTAAAGTAATGACCGTGATACAAAGAATTGTTTGCGTATGACCAAGTCGTGAACTCAAAGGTGTTATTTGATCGATGCTCAATTCCGCCAAGTACAACTCCGTTAAATTCTGCAAGTAACTTATATGGCATATTGAAGTCTCTCGCTGTGAGGTCTGGAGCCTTGTCCATCAAATCAATATATTCCTTAACTGTTTTGAAAGCTTTATCTGCTTCTTCGACCAATTTATAAAATTCATCGGTCTTCTCAGTTGCGGCATTATAACAAATGCCTCCGGGATATCTGATTTCGAAACTCTCTGACTTACCATAACCTACATTCAATGCAGAATCTTCAACCCAAGTAGTCACACCTTCATGTTCAGGCAGGTTTTGCTTCACCTGAATCAAAAATCTTTCTACATTCATTAGATTTCCTCCTTCCTGTAATTTTGGATATAAAAAAAGACGATAACTTCATTTCTGAAATTATCGCCTTCATTTATTTGTATTAAATTGTGTTAGGGTTCGTATCCTGTATGTTGTAACTTGCATCTTTTATGTAGTCAAGTCGAATTTTTATAGGATTTAAGCCCTTGTCTCTGGTTCAAGACTGGTAGAAACGGTGGGTGCATCTACTGTCTTTTATTCAAAACGAATTTTTGAAAAATCCCCGAAAAGTGCGTAAAAATGCGGTCAAAACAGATTGCATCTATTTTGACCGCGAATTTTGGTGGATCTTCAGGGACTCGAACCCCGGACCGACCGGTTATGAGCCGGTTGCTCTAACCAACTGAGCTAAAGATCCTTATTTGAATTGCAACAAAAGATATTATACAGTATATACCTGCTTTTGTCAAGTAAAAATTCTATATTTGTTGCAATTTCAAACTTTAATTTAGCTGTCAATCTCTGGCGTGTAGAAGAAATCAAACAATATTGATATATTCTCTGTCTCTATATTGTCAAAAATCAACTGTTTTAACTCGCCTGCTTTTGCATAGCCCAGTTTTTTATATACCTGATAGGTTGCTTTTGCATCTTCCATATAATCATAATTTTCGTCTTCAAGATACTTTTTCATACTCTCGGTGATACGCTTTGCAACATCTATTGTACCTTCGTATGTGCAACCCGGAATAATGGTCGATTCCATTACCTCAATCATGCCAGAAAGTCTTTCTTCCAGTTCTTCTCTGACGATATTTTCAAGGTCAACAGGTACAATTTCGATAGGAACATCCACAATACATTTTTCCAAAGCTTCGCAGGTTTCGCCACGGGTTATGGGCTGAAGGGCACGGAACTTTCCGCCTTCCTCAAGAGTAAAAAATCGATTTGATACCAGCTTCTCAACGCTATCCTTTGCCCAATCCGAAACCGTATCGGTAATCTTCTTCCCATAAGGAATAAGCTCCACATTGAGGATACGGTTCATCATCACGCAGACCTGTTCGCGGGTTACTGTATCGTTTGGTCTGAAGGTTTTGTCGTCATGCCCTTTTATGTATCCTGCCTGAACACCGCAAAGCACATCTTTATAATACCATTCTCCCGGTATTACATCAGCAAATACATTCTCAGTCTCAACCTTAAACCCATACATTTTGTTTATTATGGTTACAAACTCAGCACGGGTGAGAGTTGCATCCGGTCTGAAGGTTCCGTCCTCAAAACCGCGAATATATCCTGCTTCCTGCATCTTGACAATGGCTTTACCAATCTTAGAGCTTTCATCCACATCAGGAAACGCAAAAACGCTAACCGAAGCAACAAGGCTTAAGATTATACACATTGATGTAACTCTTCTTAAAATTTTTCTAAGCTTCACCGTTGTCACCTCTCAAAATACCTATTCATCCAACAATTTAAGATATTGCGCCTTTTTCAAAGCCTTCTCATTTTCGTATGCATTTTTTATGGTTCTGATAATCGAAGTATCTCCACCAATCTTCTTAAGCTCCGTTTCAAGTTCAGCAATAAGAGCTTCGACCTTGGCATCGCATTGGTTCATAAGGCCAAGTGCAACGCCCATATGCTTACTTACAAGCTCTTTTTTACCCACTAGATTCTTCTTTTCGGCAGGCATTGCTGCATATTCGCTTTTAACAGTGGCTTCCATCTGACCAAGCTGACCAAGGTAATAGGCTTTCAGGCTATATAGTTCTATTACTTTATCGCCAATGAGTTCATCAATTTTCTTGGCATTTGCCTGAGTTTGATAATCGTTTGCGGTCTTCTCGTTTTTCTTTTTTTTGTAACGATCATTAAGTTTTTCGACCGCCTGTTCTACTGTAATTTCTCCTTTTATTATCTGTCTCTCATCTTCAGCTGAAAAATCTCTTACAATTGTTGAGTATTTTTGGTTCAATTCCTCTTCAAGTGCCTGCTTATTTTTATTAATTTCATTTTCCAACTGTTCCTGAGTTGTGGTCACTGTTTTGTAAACAGCAACTATATTATTCCACTGCCAAACGCCAAAAGCAAAAATTAAAGTGATAAAAACCGTCAAAATACCAAGAAAAACTTTGGTTATTTTCTTCATATTGTTTATTCCTTCCGTAACATCCGTTTATTGAGCAATAAAAACACCGATAAAAAGGTTATACAGCCAATACATACTCCTAAAAAATCAATTATAACATCTTTTATTTCAGAACTTCGTCCGGGCACAAAAAACTGGTGTCCTTCGTCAATTATCGACCCAAAAAGACCACATACCATTGCCGCTGTAAAAACCTTTATGAGATCATTGCCGGTTCGGTACGCTGTCATACTGTATAAAAAACTTAAAATAAAAAAGTTTATAAGATGAGCCAGCTTCCGCACAAAAACAAATATCAAAATATACGAGACTTCTGCACCTTTATCTTTTGATACTGCCTCCACAGTTTTCTGCACCACAGCAAATGTTTTTTTCGCAAGTTCCTTGCTTTCGTTTGTGGAGACTTCGGCCGGTTTTGCAGAGTGTATTGATATAAAATAAAAATATACAATCGCAAGTACCCACAGCAATACAGTGCAAAGTTGTTCGTTGGGTATTTTTTTATATGGTAGCTTTATCATTAATCGATGCTTCCTTCTATACCGTTAATATATAAGCATTTTCTGCATAAGCTTATTTTCTCTGTATTCAATGCGTTCAAAGCCGTTATCTCCAAGTTTTTTCCTAATAACTTCCGCGCCTTCATTCATATCAGGTGGCCGGCTTGTTGTGTTATGGCAGTCCGAACCAAGAAAGCTTATCTCACCTTTTTTTACAAGATTAAGGGCTTTTCTTTTACCGCTTCTGTCTGTAAGAAAACTGCAATTTATCTGAATGAGTGCACCTGCTTCCTTGAGTTTAAGCACGGTCTCCTTTTCGTTCATAAAATCAAGATACCTCTCAAAGTGAGCAATAACAGGAGTTATCCGCCTTGAAGCTGATAAATTATTAAGGGTCTGATATACATAACCGTTCCATGGAGCAAACGGCATCTCGACAAGAATATAATTGGATTCGCCCAAGCAGAACTGCTCTATTCCGTCAAGAGATGAAAGTTCGTTATAAAATTGCACCTCTGCTCCCAGAGCAATACCGGGTCTTTGTTCCATACCCTCAATTTGTTTTTTTAGTTTTTGGAAGGATTCGTTGCGACTTTGTAAAAAATCACGCGGATTTGTCTTGTCAATATAAAAATGAGGAGTTGCCACAACGGTATCAACTCCCTGATCTGACAGCATACCAAGCATAACTATACTCTCATCGACATTCCGGCTTCCATCGTCCAGTTCGGGAAGTATATGTGTGTGTATATCTATCATACATATTCCTACTTTCTTTAGTGAAAATGAGGAAATTATTTTGTTTTACTGCGGCGATGCTTTTACATCGCCGCAACTGCCGTCTCTTTTGGGCATTTTTGCAATTACTGCTTATTTGCCGTAACTGCTATAATTGCCGTAATTTTTATAGCTGCCATAATTTCCGTATGAACCACCATAGCTACCGCCGTACCCGCCGTAGCCTTTACTACCTTTTTTGCGGCCGCTTGAGCTGAAATAACGATAGTACTTTCTCTTGTTAACATTTTTATATGCACCATTATTGCCATATACAACGCCATTAAGTACAAAACCAAGAACCTTTGTTCCTGCAAAGTTCAGCTGACCGAGAGCATATCTGATTGCTTCCTTGTCTGTTGAGTTCTGAAGCGCAATCATAACAACACCGTGAACATATTTTGAAGCAGCAACAGTATCAATAACAAGGTTTACTGGAGGAGTATCAAGGAAGATATAGTCAAACTCTTTTTCCAGTTTTTCCATCAGTCTTGCCATATTCTCAGAGCTGAGAAGTTCAACCGGGTTAGGAGGGATATTTCCTGCAGTAATGTAGCTAAGGTTATTAAATATTGACTTACGCACAACCTCTTCGCTTGTATTAAGACCTACAAGATAGTTACTGAGACCCGGAGCATTCTGTACATCCAGAAGTCTTGCAAGGTTAGGACGCCGAAGGTCGCAGTCAATAATCAACACCTTTGCATCCATCTCCGCAAAAGTAATCGCGAGGTTGAGACAGTTGGTACTTTTACCCTCAGATGCAAGGGCACTGGTAACCGCTATCTTTTTACAGCCCTCTGAGGAAAGTGAAAAAATAAGATTCGTTCTGAGAGCTTTGTATGCTTCACGCACATGGAACGGGCTTTTGGAGTTAAGAACCTTTTCACGGATAAACTCGTGGTCCTGAACAAGAAACTTTCTTTGTTTTTCTCTTGCAATATTACTTGGAATTTGTCTTAGTTTCTGAAACCAACTCATTTTTATTTGATTTTCCGCCATCGTTCTTCACTCCTTTCTGCTGATATTCATAAGGCTTTCCGCCTCGTCTGTACGAGTAGTAACCTTGTCTTTTCACCTGTGAATTTGTAATATCGGGGATAACGCCGAGAATCGGAATCTTGAACCACAGTTCAAGCTCGTCTTCATCTTTAATTCTCATATCAAATATTTCCCTCAGAACAACAAACAAACAACTGAGAAGGAAACCAAAAATCAAGCCAAGCACCATATTCCTTTGAATATTAGGTGATACTCTTTCGCCCACAATTGCATAGTCAATAACCTTTACTGAACTGGCCTCAACAAAGTCCTGAATAATCGGCGGAGCAACATCTGCAATAGTGTTTGCTATGGTATAAGTATTCATCGGGTCGGTATCTCTGACGGTGACCTCGAATATTTCGGTTGCGTCTACTGCGCTTGCTGTGATGCTGTTTCTCAATGCATCTGCATCATATCCTATTATACCTTTTTCAACAAGTTTCTGGCTCACCTGGTTCAATACCGTATCGCTCTTGATAATTACTATATATGTATCAACCAGCATCTGAGATGCCTGAATATCACTGCCCAAAGTTTTGTTAACATTCGACTCTGTTTCGTTGTTAACATATAACGAAACAGATGACTCATACTCTGGAACTATCATCATCTCGCTGTATACAAAAGCAAGAACGCCGGCAATAAGAGTTGCAGCAACGATAAACCCAATTTTTTTCAAAAGTATTTCCGCTAATCGTTTTAAGCTTATATCTTCAAACTGTTCCATAACCATTCCTCACAAAGTTTTATTTATTTTAGTATACCAAAGGCTAATATCATTGTCAACACCGAGACCCCGCCTTTATGGTACAAATATTTTACTTATTTAGTTAAATTTCGAAATTTACGCTTTCTTGTTGTAAAGACTTTTTCCTTCAGCGCCGGAAATCTTCACAAGATAACCTATTGCAGCAGCAAACATCACTACAACCAACGCCGCAAGCAGTACGGTCTTAATTGCTTCGTCGATCGCGGGGAATATTATAAAAACAAACATCACCGCATAGAAGAAAACTGTTGCCGCCTTGCCATACCAATTTGAATGTACAACAATCTTTTTTATGTAAAGAACAACCCCGACAGCAATCATCGAAAGCTCCTTAACCGCAACTACACAAATTACCCAACCCGGTATTGTTCCGTTAAGCGAAAGGCACACAACCGCCGTAATCTGCATTAACTTGTCCACCAGAGGGTCATACACACTCCCCACATCGGTAATCATATTAAACTGCCTTGCTATCCAGCCGTCAACAATATCCGTGACGCCCGAAAGAACAAAAAGCAGCAACGGAACAAGAAAGTTCTCCGAATTAAGCATAAAATACGCAAAAAACGGAATTATAACCAGCCTTACCGTCGTTAAAATGTTTGGTATCATCTAATCTTCCTCCAAAAATCAGACCTGTTATCCGGCCTGAATAACCCCCATTTTGGTATGAACTTTTGCCTTTCCGCGAATTTTAATTGCAGAGGTATTTTCTGTAAACTGACAAAGAAACACTTCGCCCTTATCCAGTTTCTCTGTGTGATGAAACTTGGTGTCCTGACCGCGTTTGAGACCTATTATGTTCACGCCGTCCTCTTCAGCAACGATCGTAACATATTCACCAAGGGCAGCATCATTCTTATAATTGTCGCTCATTTCACTACACAACCTTTCCGCTCATCTTTTACAGCCTTTTTCTATATAATCCGGCACTTATACCGTCAACTGCAATATCTTAAGCCATACTGTATAAGTATACATCAGTTTTTTTAAAAAATCAAGTGCAATATGCTAAATTTAACACTTCTTACACAAAACAGGCGATGTGCATTTTGACACATCGCCCAAAGTCTAATTATGAAGAACTATTACCGGCTGAAGCTGTTTTCCATCCAAAGCTGCCTCTGCGGCGGGAATTATCTGTTTCATATCCGCAACAAGTGAACTTTCCTTTTCAACACAGTCATCCTGACCGATTGGTACAAGATAGATATTTTTCATATTTGAAAGAACGCCTATATTTTTAGCATTATTAGCAAGACCGTCGTTGGTCGAAACCGCTATAACCACCGGGCGTTTGTTACGAAGATGAGATTTTACTGCAAGTGTTACGCTTGAGTCCGCAATTCCGTTTGCGATTTTGGCGATAGTATTCCCCGTGCAAGGAGCAACAACAAGCACATCAAGTAATTTTTTAGGGCCAATAGGCTCTGCATCGCGTATTGTTGCTATCACTTTTTCTCCGGTTATTCTCTCCAATCTTTCTATGTGTTCCTTTGCCTTCCCAAATCTTGTATCAGTATTATAGCTGATTTCCGACATAACCGGCATAACCTTTGCCCCCTCCTTAACAAGCTCTTCTACTTCCGGAAAAACCTTGCTGAAGGTGCAAAAAGAACCCGTTACTGCAAAACCAACTGTTTTGTTTTTCAGTTTCATTGTTTTGCCTCCAATTCGTTCAGTATGTTGAGAATCGTCTTACCTATTATATCTCCTGCAGTATGAGGAGCTACCTTTCCCGGCAGTGACAGTGCCCAGATAACCTTTATCCCCATTTTTCGTGCTGTTTCAAAATCCACCCCGCCCGGCTTTGACGCCAGGTCTATCACAACCGCATCGCGACGCGTTTTCGAAAGCATATCAGCATCCAGAACAAGGCTCGGTGCGGTATTGAATATAACATCATAGTTACATATATTGTCATACATTCTGCCTATCTCAAGGCTTTTGTAACCATACGAAATGACCTGCGCCATATCCTTGCGTTTTCGGGAAGCAACCGTTACCGAAGCGCCTATTCCGTGAAGCATCTTGGCAAGAATTTTACCTATTCTTCCGTTACCTATAATCAAGCATTCGGACGAGTGCAGGGTAAAAGGTGTTTCCTGCATAGCAATCTGAATTGCCCCCTCTGCTGTCGGAATTGCATTCAGAATTTGCAATTCCTCCCTGTCAAAATAATCTATCAGGGTAATCCCCTTCCCTTCCGCCAGCTTCCGTAAATTTGTATCGCATTTTCCGGCAAGCACACAGCAATCTACCGGTAGTTTTTGAAACACATCAGACACCGGCAGTTTTTTCTTAAATTCGGGGGAATTTATATTTACACCGTCTGTTGTATACGGAAGTGGCAGCACAACCGCCGTGTAATCAAAGTTTCTGTCATTTATATCATCAATACGACTTACAATGCCCGCAGTTAGTTCAGAAAAGCCGAGAGCATTTACCTGCACTCCGTTTTCTGCGGTACGGTTTGCAGCACGGAGCTGACGGCTATCTCCGCCTACAAACAAAAGTCGGTATCTACCTTTATTTCCTTCCATAATTTTGTCCTCCAAAACTTTTAAAGTCGCTATGTTACATATTATGCCGGACGGTGAATTTGGTGTTTAAACAAAAAGCCCGACCATATTGGTCGGGCAAAATGTCCTTTTCACTTAACTTCAATCTGGCAGGAACGCATTGTTTCGAGAGCTGCCTCGTGCTTTTCGGGCGTAACGCCGGCACAACAACTTGAGTCTATCGAAATATCCATTTCGGGAAATGCTGCTTTCAGAAGCATTGCATTTGACACAACGCAAATGTCCGTACAAAGTCCCACAAGTTCAACGCTCAGTTTTTCGGGATTGTATTTTTCCTTTATCAGTTTTGGCAGTTCAACCGAGCCAAAGGTTGGTTTTTCAACCAGCTTAAAGCCCTTACGCTTGAGTGCTGACATTACGCTTTGGTCAATTTCCCAGCCTGCGGTGTTTTTTATACAATGGGGAACCGGCAAGAACCTACCCTCACGGGTTTCCATATAATCGTCGCGGTGGGTATCCATTGTGGCAATAATTGAACCATCGAAGTTATCTATTTTATTTACCACATTATCAACAATACTTTGGGCCTCTTTGGTCCCCAAGGCTCCGTCAATAAAGTCCTTTTGCATATCTATAATAATTAAAAGCTTGTTCATTGGTATTCCTCACTCAAAGATCGTCCAAAAAAAGGACGGTCTCATTTTAGTCTGTTATTTCAGGGAAGGATGTAAATCTCCTGTTTATTCCGGCTTCGGTTACCGCTCCTGTATCATAGATTGTTTCCTCAACATACCCATTTTCCGTTTCCGAGTATGTATATGTTTTAAGAACAAGCCCCGCACCGGTTGTTTCAGTAATGAGGATTTTGGGCTGTGCACCGTCATTCATATAATAATCCGAAACATCAAAATACACGCTGCCTGCCTGAACAAACTTGTCAAGCAGTATATATACGCCGTTTGTGTCCTCCACAAACACCGCCCAGTCCTGACCGTCATTCCAGAGAAACTCCCCATTTTTTGTGCGTTCTGCGCCCGTGGAAATAACCACTCTTTCATCCGTGCCATCTGCATCTACATCGCCTACATACGAGGTAATCTCCGCATATCCAGCAACACTTACCGGCAGGGTTTGTGCAGAAATAACCGTTGGCTTTGTTTCAGCTTCCGGCGTTGGATTTTCCGGCTGAGTCGGCACTTCTGCCGGCTTACCATTGCATCCGGTAAGAACGAATGTCAATGTCAAAACAAGCACTATAACTTTTAAACTTTTCATAATTTACCCCTTTCTGTGCAATCAGCAGGCGGTTTTATCGTCCTCTGCCGGTTTGGTACGGGTAGTTGTTTTTTTCATAGGTTTCTTTTCTTCTCTGGTAACTTCCGGTGCTGCCTTGCTGACAACGCAATCCTTAGTCACCTTAACCATCTTAATTGTCGGGTCTGACGGGATATCAAACATTATATCCTGCATAATTTCCTCAACAATGGTTCTGAGACCTCGCGCGCCGGTGTTGCGTTTAATTGCCTTTTCAGCAATAGCGTCAATTGCTTCATCGTCAAACACAAGCTCTGCACCGTCCATTTCAAGAAGCTTTGCATACTGTTTAACCAATGCATTTTTCGGCTGGGTAAGAATCATTTTAAGTGCTTCCTTATCCAAAGAGTCAAGCGTGGTTATAACGGGAACACGACCGATAAATTCAGGAATAAGTCCGAATTTGAGCAAATCGTCCGGAATAAGGTTTTTTAACACATCGCCGCGGTTTTTGTCCTTTTTGCTTTCCACAACCGCACCAAAGCCCATTGCTTTGGCATTTACACGGCTTTCAATAATTTTGTCAATACCCTCGAATGCACCGCCGCATATAAACAAAATATTGGTGGTGTCAATCTGGATAAATTCCTGATGCGGATGCTTTCTGCCGCCGGTCGGGGGAACAGATGCAACCGTACCTTCAAGAATTTTCAGCAGGGTCTGCTGAACGCCTTCGCCGCTTACATCACGAGTAATTGAGGGGTTCTCGGACTTTCTTGAAATCTTGTCGATCTCGTCGATATAAATTATACCTTTTTCGGCACGCTCGATATTGTAATCCGCCGCCTGAATCAGCTTAAGCAGAATATTCTCCACATCCTCGCCCACATAGCCGGCTTCGGTAAGTGATGTTGCATCGGCTATTACAAACGGAACTTTCATTACCTTTGCAAGGGTTTGAGCAATAAAGGTTTTACCCACACCTGTCGGGCCAAGAAGCAAAATATTGCTTTTTTGTAGTTCTATATCGTCGTTGCCGAGATTGTAGCCTATTCTTTTGTAATGATTATAAATCGCAACAGAAAGTGCCTTTTTCGCCGCATCCTGACCCACTATATAATCATCAAGAAACGCCTTTATTTCCCGGGGTTTGGGCAGTTCGTCCATTTTGGTGTCGGCTGTTTCCGGAGTTATATCCTCAAATTCGTCCTCAAAAATTTCAAAGCACAAATCTACACATTCATTGCAGATATATACACCGGGGCCTTCGATAAGCTTTTTTACCTGGTCCTCGGTTTTGCCGCAGAATGAACAGCGAAGCTGCCTTATATCAGTGTTGTTTGGCATTTACTAAAGCTCCTTTTTAATTATCTCTTTTCAACAATTTTATCAATAAGTCCGTACTTGAGGGCTTCCTCTGCAGACATAAAGTTATCACGCTCGGTATCCTTCTGAATAATCTCAAGCGGCTGACCTGTGTGTTCAGCAAGCATTCTGTTGAGCTTATCCTTCATTTTAATTATACGCTCTGCGTGAATCTGGATATCGGTTGCCTGACCCTGAGCACCGCCAAGGGGCTGGTGAATCATAATCTCGCTGTTGGGAAGGGCAAATCTTTTGCCCTTTGCGCCTGCTGAAAGCAAAAACGCACCCATTGATGCCGCCATACCAACGCAAATGGTTGATACATCAGCTTTGGTATACTTCATTGTGTCATAAATTGCCATACCTGCGGTTATTGAACCACCAGGGCTATTGATATAAAGGTTAATATCCTTATCCGGATCCTCACTGTCGAGGAAAAGAAGCTGTGCAACAACAAGGCTTGCTGTTACATCATTTACTTCGTCAGACAGGAAAATAATTCTGTCTTTGAGAAGGCGCGAAAAAATATCATAGGATCTTTCTCCTCTGCTTGTTTGTTCAATTACATATGGTACTAAACTGTTATTCATACTTTTTACCTCCGTTTTAAGCTAGTGTACAATAGAGTGATACTGAAATAATGTCGAATTTTGAAGTATGGATGAAAATTGATTTAGATTGTAGCCGTGTACTCGCTGTACACAAGGAAGGTTGGGCGCGTGATATAGACAATTTTCGCCAGTTACTTCGCGGTTTGTGGGAAAATTGATTTAGATTGCGTGACCGGCCGACCGCCGTGTACTCGCTGTACACAAGGAAGGTTGGGCGCGTGATATAGACAATTTTCGCCAAACCGTAAAAATGCAAGCAAGGTTAATCGACTTACATTGATTAACCTTGGCTCTTTATGTTTTTTATTTCTATTTAAGTGAAGCGTTCTTTACGAGGAACTCTACTGTCTTCTGGATTGTCTTGCTTTCTTTGAGCTCGCTGACATTCATATACTTTTTAACATCATCGAGTGACATCTTGCTCTGCTCTGCAATCTTTTCAAGCTCGGCTTCAACTTCCTTATCGGTTGCTTCGATTCCCTCAACCTTTGCAATCTTTTCGAGAACCAGTGATGTCTTAACCTTCTTTTCAGCGTCGGGTCTTATCTGAGCCTTCATTGCGTCAACTGTAAGACCGGTGTACTGAGCATACTGCTCAATGTTGAGGCCCTGATACTGAAGCTGCATTGCAAAATCACGAATCTGATTGTCAACCGCTGTTTCAAACATAACCTCGGGGATATCAATTTCGGTATTATCACAAACAATTTCAAGAATCTTATCTTCCAATTCTTTCTTTGCTCTGTCCTTATTCTGTTCTTTAAGATTTTTGGTCAGGTCTGCCTTGAATTCTTCAAATGTGTCGAACTCGCTGACATCCTTTGCAAATTCATCATCAAGCTCAGGAAGTTCCTTTGCCTTGATTGCGTTAATCTTTACATTGAATACAGCAGCCTTGCCCTTGAGTTCTTCTGCATGGTATTCCTTGGGGAATGTAACATTAACTTCAACTTCGTCACCTGTGTTTTTACCAACCAGCTGCTCCTCAAAACCGGGAATAAACTGACCTGAACCAAGCTTGAGGTCAAAGTTTTCGCCCTTGCCGCCGGGGAATGCAACACCATCGGTAAAGCCTTCAAAGTCGATAGTTACGGTATCGTCAAGCTGAGCTGCTCTGTCTTCAACTGTAACCATTCTTGCGTTTCTTTCACGAATCTTTTCGATTTCGCCGTTGATTTCCTTTTCGGTTGTTCTGTGAGTGATTTTCTTTGTTTCAACACCCTTGTACTGACCAAGCTCGAATTCGGGCTTAACTGCAACCTTTGCAGTAAATACAACGCCGTCTTCTCTTGAAATGCTCTTAACATCAATCTCGGGCTGTGCAACAGCTTCGATATTCTGCTCTTCTATTGCTTTATCGTATGCATCGGGAAGAACAATGTTAACTGCATCTTCATAGAAGATTTCGCTTCCATAGTATCTTTCGATAATCTGGCGGGGTGCCTTTCCGCGTCTGAATCCCTGAACATTGATTTTGCCAACATTCTGTTTGTAAGCTTTTTCAATTGCAGCACAAAAATCTGCTCCGCTTACTGAAAACTCAAACTCTACAACATTCTTTTCTGCTTTTTCAACTTTACTCATTTGAACATTCCTCTCTGTATTTCTCAAGACATACTTGTCTATTCTAATCATTTGCATTACATTATAACACAATAAATTCCAATTTACAATAGGCATTTTAATATTTTTTCAGCCATTAAATCACATTTTTTTATGCCTTTATACCAAAATCGGAGTGAAATCAACAAAATCCCCCGATACAAGTTTCATATCCACGCCCTCCACATCACCGATTACCGCAGTTTTGTGGGAATGCGAATGAAGGTGTCCGTAAACACAGGTATCAACCTTATATTCCTTTAATATTTCAAGGAATTCACGGTGTTCACCGTTTCTGTCAACCGGCGGGTAATGGAGACCCACAATTATCCGTTCTTTATGATGTTTTGCCGCAGCTTCGCAGGATAAAACAAGCCGGATTTTTTCGCGTTCGAGAATTCTTATATCCTCCTCACTCATATCCTCTCTCACCCACCAACCACGGGTTCCGCATATTGCCGCATTTTCGTAGCTTATTGCGGTATTATTGAGGATTGTAATTGTATCAAAGCTGTTATCCGCAAGAAACTTATTCATTTTTGAAAGGGTAGTCCACCAATAATCGTGATTTCCCTTTAAAATAGCTTTTTTCCCATTCAGGCGGTTTATAAAGTTAAAATCCTCATACGCATCCTCGATATATGTTGCCCAGGAGATATCCCCGGGGATAATGACCAAATCATCCGATTTGACAATGCTTTGCCAGTTATCGAAAATTCTTTCGGTATAGTTATCCCATGCATCGCCAAAAACATCCATTGGCTTATCGGTACCGAATGACAGATGCAAATCCGCCAGTGCATAGATTGCCACAAAGCATCGCCTCCTTTTGCTCAAAATTCTGGCTCACTGCTAAAAGTAACAGTGAGCCGTGTTGTGCTTTATAATTATTTTTTGCCTATAAACTCACTTACAGTTTTAAGCAGTTCGGTTTTGTCGCATACGCCGGTAAACCGTTTTTCCTTACCCTTGAGGTTACCCAGTGAGTCGGGAATTTTCATACCCGATGCCTGTGAAAGGCACTCGAGAAGCCCAAAGTCGTCCATTCCTGCAGTTTCGGCATCCTTGCCAAGTGCCGAAAGCACACTTTGGTTGAACTTGAAGGGGCTGGCAGTGGAAACAATAACCGCAGGAGTTTCGTCGCCTGTTTCTGCCTTGTACTGGTTGTACACATCAACCGCAACCGCTGTGTGTGTGTCTATTGTATAACCAAATTTCTCATTGGTCTTATAGATACATTCTTTGGTGAAGTAATCGTCACAACAACCTGCCCAAAGCACCTTTGAAAGCTTTTTACGGATATCGGTGCTGACTGTATACACGCCCTTTTCCTTAAGGTCCTTCATCCATTTGTTAACCTTTTTTGCATCGTTTCCACAAAGGTCAAACAGAAGTCTTTCAAGGTTGCTTGAAATAAGGATATCCATTGACGGAGAAATCGTGGTATGGAAGTCCCGGTTCTTGTTATATTCGCCGGTCTTTATAAAGTCGGTGAGAATGTTGTTTTGGTTGGATGCACAGATAAGCTTTTTAACCGGAACACCCATCTTCATTGCGTAATATGCGGCCAAGATATTGCCGAAGTTGCCGGTGGGAACACAAATGTTAATCTTATCGCCCATTTCTACCTGGCCGCTTGCAACCATATCGCAGTATGCAGAAACATAGTAAACAATCTGAGGAACAAGTCTGCCCCAGTTGATTGAGTTTGCCGATGACATAACGCAACCGTTCTTTAAGAATTCGGTATTTGCTTCTTCGTCAGTAAAGATTGTTTTAACACCTGACTGAGCATCGTCAAAGTTACCTATGATACCTGAAACACAGACATTTTTACCCTCCTGGGTAATCATCTGGAGCTTCTGGATATCACTTACGCCTTCACTGGGATAGAATACAATAATCTTCGTTCCTTCAACATCACGGAAGCCCTCAAGTGCAGCTTTACCGGTATCACCCGAGGTTGCAACCAGTATAACAACGGTTTTGTCCTCGCCGGTCTTTTTCATTGCCTTTGTAAGGAAATGTGGCAAAATCTGAAGGGCCATATCCTTGAACGCACAAGTGGGACCGTGCCAGAGTTCGAGAATATTGACTCCGTCTTCAAGATTTACAAGTGGTGCTGGGCTTTCGCCATCGAATTTGCCGCCGCCATAAGCATTCTCGGCACATTCGCGAAGTTCCTTTACCAGATAGTCTGTGAGATATTTTTTAAGAACGAAAACCGCTCTTTCAGTATAGCTAAGCTTGGTAAGCTTTTTCAAGTCATCCAGGGTGAGGACAGGTATTGTTTCCGGAACAAAAAGTCCACCTTCCTCGGAAAGCCCCTTTTTGATTGCTGCTGCAGATTTAACACGAAGGTCCGTGTTTCTTGTACTTATATACTGCATAGTAAGTTTCTTCCTTTCCATCATATTTAAACGCAGAAAGGAGCAGAGCCGATTTCCTAGCCGGCTGCTCCCTTCCATACCAAGCGCATTGGTATTATAAAATCAAATCTTCAGACCTTAGATGTACTTTTTAACAAGGTCAGTTGCGTCGCTTTCTGCCGCACTTACCATAAGAGTAAACGATACGCCGAACTTTTCTTCCAGCTTTTCGATAGCCTTGATAAGGCAATCAATATCTGCCATTGTTGCAGAAGGTACACTCTTGAATACGCTGTCGATAAAGATGTGTGTAACATCAAAGTCCTGAGCAATAATTCCGCAAAGCAGACCTTCAAACATATCAAAGTTCTTAATATCAAACTGCTCGGTATTAACCATTCTTGCAGCTCTGTCGATATCGTGCATCAGGCGATTGCCCTCTGTAATGCAAACAACATTACCTTTTTCAACTGTGATGGCATTGTTCACATCATCGATAATCCTCTTTGTTTTTCCGCTGCCTTTCAGACCAATATGAATTTTAATCATAGTAAATACCGCCTTTCTTTTATCAAAATGCATCTTTGGTGCATTTATATTTTCTGTATTTTTATATTATCATATATTTTCAAATTTCACAATACTTTTTTTGAATTATTTCAATCTTTTTTCAAGAGCTTCCTTGTCTGCCTCGTAACCGGGTTTACCGAGAAGTGCAAACATATTCTTTTTGTAGCTTTCAACACCGGGCTGATTGAAGGGATTAACACCCAGAATATATCCACTTATACCACAGGCTTTTTCAAAGAAGTACACCAGCTGACCCAGAGTATATTCGTCCAGAGCCTTTATCTTAAGGATAAGATTGGGAACGCCGCCGTCTGTATGTGCGAGAAGTGTACCTTCAAACGCCTTTTTATTGACAAAGTCCACAGTTCTGCCGGCTAAAAAGTTAAGGCCATCAACATTATCCTTGTCCTCGCCAATTGTTATATCCTCTTTGGAGTTTTCAACATAGATTACTGTTTCAAACAGATTGCGGAGACCGTCCTGAATGTACTGACCCATTGAATGGAGGTCTGTTGAGAAGCTGGCACCTGACGGGAATATGCCCTTCTGGTCCTTACCTTCACTCTCGCCGTAGAGCTGCTTCCACCATTCGATAAAATACTGAAGCTCAGGCTCGTAGTTAACAAGCATCTCAACTGTCTTACCTTTTCTGTAAAGAATATTTCTTACCGCTGCATACATATAGCAGTCGTTTTCCTCAAGATTGTCATTTGCGTAAAGCTCCATTGCAGCCTTTGCGCCTTCCATCAGTTTGTCGATGTCTGCACCGCACACAGCAATCGGGAGAAGGCCTACTGCTGTAAGAACAGAGTATCTGCCACCTACATCATCCGGAACAACAAAGGTCTCATAGCCTTCACTGTCGGCAAGGTTCTTAAGCGCGCCCTTTGCTTTGTCTGTAGTTGCATAAATTCTGTTCTTTGCTTCTTCCTTGCCATACTTCTTTTCAAGATATTCCTTAAAAATTCTGAAGGCAATTGCAGGTTCGGTAGTTGTTCCGGATTTTGAGATTACATTAACCGAAACATCCTTACCCTCGATAGCCTTGAGAAGTCCGTCGAGGTAATTCGGGCTTATACTATTGCCCGCAAAGAAAATCTGGGTCTTTGAATTAAAGTTATAAAACGGGCCTCGTAAAAAGTCGATTGCCGCCTTTGCTCCTAAGTATGAACCGCCGATACCGATAACAATCAGAACATCCGAATCGTTTCTAATTTTTTCAGCAGCCTTTTTTATTCTTGCAAATTCTTCTTTATCATAGTTTCCAGGCAGGTCAACCCAACCTAAAAAGTCACTGCCGGCACCGGTTCTTTCGTGTAATACCTTGTGGGCAGATTTTACTTGTTCCTTAATGCTGAGAACCTCGTCATTGCTAAAGAATTCTGCAGCTTTTTTGCAATCAAGCACAATATTTTTCATTTAAAACATTCCTTTCCGAATAAGTGCTTCAAGACCTTGACGAAGCATCCGTCAAATGTCTTTTTTATATTGTACCACACTCTGATTTAAATTTCAATGACATTTTTTGAATATTGGAAATTTTTTCTAAATATTTAACATTTTTGATTTGCAAAACCGACAAAAATTTCGAGGCAGATGGTATATAATCTCATTTAAAGGAGCGTGAACGCCTATGCCCGTAGTTTACATAGATTTGCTTTTTCTCATTAACTTTTTACTGGACGCAACCGTGCTTTACTGCACCTCGCTGTTTTTAAAACGGACAATATCCATCCTGAGACTCAGCGCAACTTCGGCAATTCTTGCTCTCTACTCAACCGTAATGTTTTTTCCTGATATATGGTTTCTATATTCCGTTTTGGGCAAAGCCCTTGTCCTTTTGTTTTCGGTAAGAATGGCTTTCCCCGTTCGAAGTTTGACCGTCCATCTTAAAAACACGGCAGTATTTTTTTCTGTAAATGCTGTGTTTGGAGGTGTTATATATGCATTGATTTTTGCCACCGACTTCGGAACAACGGTCGGCGCCGCAGTATCAAACGGCGAAATTTACTTGAATCTCCGTGCTTCTACACTATTTCTTTCGGCAATTCCTGCATTTTCTGCTACCCTTGTTATTTCGCATATACGGAAGCAGAATGAAAGGCTTGCCGTTCGGCTTGCAAGTATAAAAATTGAGTTCAATGACAAAACACTATCCGGCAATGCTTTTGCCGATACAGGATGCTGTCTTTGCGAGCCTGTTACAGGGCGTTCTGCCATCATCATCAGCCGTGATTTTGCAAAAAGGCTCTTGGGAGATATAGCTTTAAGTTTGCAAAGCACTTGTCTGCCGGGCAGATTTTGTGTTCTTCCATACTCAACGATAGGGGAAAATTCCGGTATTCTGACAGGCTTTTTCCCGGACTTTGTCGAAATAGATGGCACTGCGGTAAATGCCGTTGTTGCAATTGCAAAGTATCAATTGTGTGCAGATCAGCAATATGATGCAATTTTCAATCCAGATACTCTGAACGAAAGGATTTGATTTTATGTTACAGCATTTGAAAATTACATTGAAAAAACTACTTTTCCGGCTTTTGCCTGCCAAAGAGGTGCATTACATAGGCTCTGCAGAAACTTTGCCTGCGCCGCTTTCCCAGGAGGCCGAAGACGAACTTATTGAAAAGCTTCGCATCGGCACAGATATTGAGTCCGCCAAAAGTGCATTAATTGAACACAACCTGAGACTTGTGGTATACATAGCAAAAAAATTTGAAAATACCGGAATCGGGATTGAGGACCTTGTTTCAATCGGGACAATAGGCTTAATCAAGGCAATAAACACTTTTAAACCCGACAAAAACATTAAGCTTGCCACTTATGCATCGCGGTGCATAGAAAACGAAATCCTTATGTGTCTTAGAAAAAACAGCTCGTCGCGTATCAATATTTCCATTGACGAGCCGCTCAATATTGATTGGGACGGCAACGAGCTTTTGCTTTCAGACATTCTGGGTACAGACAGCGATGTAACACACCGCAAGATTGACGAAGAAGTTGACAAGGAACTGCTCAGACTTGCAATGAGCAAGCTTTCGGACCGAGAACAGTGCATAATGAATCTTCGGTTTGGTATAAACGGTTCAGGTGAAGAAAAGACGCAGAAGCAGGTTGCCGATATGCTTGGAATTTCCCAATCCTACATATCACGCCTTGAAAAACGAATAATTTCACGATTAAGGCGGGATATAAACAAGATGATTAACAGCTGAGGTATCTCATAATACCGATATAGATTCCCCAGGCAAGCTTGCGTTGATATTCCGGTGTAGTAAGCAGTTTTGCTTCCTCCGGGTTTGACAAAAAACCGCATTCCACCAATGCCGACGGAATAGTATTGCCTTTGAGTACATATATTTTGTCGCCTGTTGCCTTCGCCTTTCGGTCATTGCCGTCCTTCAACACATCAAGCACCGAGCCTTGAATTGTCTCCCCAAGGCGCTTGCTTTCCGCAGAGTTTCCGTCATAAAACACCTGACAGCCCTTATACTGAGACTGCGCAAACTTGTTCATATGAATGCTTATAAATATGTCCGCCGATGTATCCGTGATGTTTTGCTTACGGGTTTTGAGGTCGGACATTTTTTGCGTGACGCCTTTGGGGCGGTTGGGATCTGCAGTATTTGTATCTTCCAGTCTCGTCATATACACGACCCCGCCGTTTTCTTCAATATACCCTTTCAGGAACTTGGCAACCTCAAGATTAATTGTTTTTTCAACCGCGCTGCCCTCCGACGCACCGGCGTCTATCCCGCCGTGTCCGGGGTCAATCAGAATTGTCTTCCCCTCCAAAGGCGTTGCCATAACAGCCGCACTTTTATATGTGTAAACACCCGTAAGCAGCAATGATAATCCAACCATAACAAGCAGAGCCGCTATCAAAAATCCGCCTTTTCGCGAAACCACAAAAAACAGGTATTTTTTCTTCATCAAATCACCTCTGGTGAATTTTATGAAGCAATCAGGTTGTATTATTCGTGCAAAAGAGGGCTGTTTAAAAACATAGTTTTTAAATATTCCTCCATCAGGGGATAGGTAAAATTGATTCAGAACACACAAACCGACCCAAAGTCTTGACTTTGGGTCATCCGAAGGCGTACTGGTGTACGTCGAGAGGCGAGGTTTGTGCGTAGCAAAAAGACTATAAAAGCAGAAAAATCGCATAACAATGCGATTTTTCTACATTTGTAATAATTTTTATTGCTACTTCCCAGGAAATACTCTTTGATTTTTCCCGTCTTTTTGCGGTCTGGACTATTTTAGCATCCCCAAAATTTATATTTCTTCAAACAATGTCATTTGCTCGGTTCCCTCGTCCTCGGGACGGACAAAAGAACCTTTTGCTGGAATGTTTTTAGGACGGTAGTGCTTTATATCCTTAAATCCCGTTTCCTCAGCAAGCTTCGCCTCTGAAACTATGCTGTTTTTGGTAGGCTGCATAACGCTTACACCCTGAGTGCTCTTTGTGGATTTTGCCGCTATTTTTTCGGTATTGAACACAAGGGCTTTACCCGCATTGCTGATAAGACAAACATCGCAGTCTTCCCTTATATAAATTGCCTGAACGAGCGGCGACACAATCGAATATGCATTGGTAAGCTTTTTGCGATTCTGCTTTGTCTGGTAACCCTTGAGCTCAACCTTTGCAACCTTACCGTTTTCAAAACAGAACAGGATATGACCTTCAAAGTCGCGTGTCACCACCATTCCTGTTACCCTTTCATCGGGGCCCATTTGCAGGAGATTGGGCAGGTATTCACCCAAAAGGCTTGCCTTGCCGTCAGGAACTTCGTGCTCCTTGATTTTGTAAACCTCGCCCGAGCTTGAGAACACAAGGAGCTCTGCCGTATTGTCCGAGTCGATGCACTGAACTATCCTGTCATTTTCCTTAACCTTCTGTTCGCCGCTGAATCGGAGTGACAGAAGTGAAATCTTCTTGAGGTAGCCGTCTGCTGTTCTGAAAATTTTAACAGGATAGCTTTCAACCTCTTCCTGTGCTTCGCTATAATCCACAACCTCGTCATAGACAATCTCGGTTTTTCGTTCAACGCCGAATTTCTTTGATATTTCCTTCAGCTGTTTTTCGATAATCTTCTCGATTTTCTTGTTATTTTCAAGAGTGTCACGAAGCTCTGCAAGTTCTTCCTCAAGCTTTTTAATTTCAGCTGTCTGTTTAAGAATGTATTCTTTATTGAGGTTACGCAGCTTGATTTCAGCAACAAATTCCGCCTGAACCTCGTCGATACCGAAGCCTTCCATCAAGTTGGAGACAACCATTGCGTCTTCCTCGGTTTCACGGACAATCCTTACCGCTTTGTCGATATCGAGGAGTATCTTTTCAAGACCTTTCAAAAGGTGCAGGCGTGCACTTTTTTTGTCGATATCAAACCGGATACCGCGTTTGATACAGTTCTTGCGGAATCTGAGCCATTCGCAGATTATATCCGTAACGCCGAGAACCATAGGCGAACCTTCAACAAGAATATTGAAGTTACAGCCGAAGCTGTCCTGGAGTGTTGTCATTTTAAAGAGCTTTGCCATCAGTTTGTGAGGGTCAGTGCCCTTTTTGAGGTCAATGGTGACCTTAAGACCGCTGAGGTCGGTTTCGTCACGGATATCAGCAACCTCTTTCAGCTTGCCGGCTTTAATCAACTCGATTATCTTTTCGATAATTGCTTCAACTGTTGTTGTGTAGGGAATTTCCTTTATGTCAATACAGTTGGCTTTTTTGTCGTATTCGTACTTGGCACGGAGCTTTACAGAGCCACGGCCGGTTGAATAAATTTCCTTTAAAGACTCCTCGTCGTAAACCACCTGACCGCCGGTTGAGAAGTCCGGAGCTTTAAGCACATCAAGAATATCACTTTCGGGGTTCTTCATCAGTTTGATTGTAGCATCGCAGATTTCTTTGAGGTTAAAGCTGCATATATTGGACGCCATACCTACTGCGATACCCTGATTGGGGTTAACGAGAATATTGGGGAAGCTTACCGGCAGAAGTGTCGGCTCCTTTAGACTTCCGTCATAGTTATCAACAAAGTCTACCGTATCTTTGTCTATATCGCAAAAAATTTCGGAGCAGACCTTAGACAGCTTGACCTCGGTATAACGGGCTGCGGCGTACGCCATATCCCTTGAATACTGGCGGCCGAAGTTACCCTTGGAATCAACCAGAGGATGCAAAAGCGCCTGATGACCCTCGGTAAGACGAACCATTGTTTCGTATATTGCCGCATCACCGTGAGGGTTCAGCTGCATAGTACGGCCAACGACATTTGCAGATTTGATACGGGCACCGTTAATCAGTCCCATTTTATACATTGTGTATAAAAGTTTTCTGTGTGACGGCTTGAACCCGTCAATCTCGGGGATTGCACGGGAAATTATAACGCTCATTGCATAGGGCATATAGTTGCTCTCAAGCGTATATGTTATCTGCTGATTGTCAATGATTGGCTCCTTCATCGGCTTGGCCTCGGCAGATTTTTTTGTACTTGCTTTTCTTGCCATATTTCTTTTTCCTTTCAAACTTACAAACAGTAATGCACAAACTCAGATGATAAGTGAATTTATCCAAGACTACATAAGGTCCGTAAAATCGATATACTTGTAGCCATTTTCGGCGATGTGTTCTTTTCTGCCTGCGAGGTTATCGCCAAGCAGAAGTTCAAATACTTCCTTGGTTTTTTCTACATCATCGGGCATTACCTTGATTAGTCTTCTGGTTTCGGGGTTCATTGTTGTTTCCCACATCATTTCGGGCTGGTTTTCGCCAAGACCCTTGCTTCGCTGAATTGTGTACTTTTGACCCTCAAGCTTTTTGAGAATATCTGCCTTCTCCTTCTCGTCAAATGCGAAGTAAGTTTTGTTTTTTGAATTTATCTCATAGAGAGGGGATTCTGCTATATAAACATAGCCCTGATCGATAAGGGTTGGGGCAAGGCGGTAAATCATTGTCAGAACCAGCGTGCGAATCTGGAAGCCATCAACATCGGCATCGGTACAGATTATAACCTTGTTCCATCTTAAGTTGTTTATATCAAAGGAATTCAAATCCTTATTGCTTTTTGAGTTTATCTCGACACCGCAACCAAGGACCTTAAGCAGGTCAACAATTACATCGCTTTTGAAAATTCTGTCGTAGTCTGCTTTAAGACAGTTGAGAATTTTACCACGCAGAGGAATGATTGCCTGGAATTCACTGTCACGGCCGAGCTTACATGCACCAAGCGCTGAATCACCCTCCACGATGTAGATTTCACGCTTGGACTTGTCTTTGCTTCGGCAATCTACGAATTTTTTAACACGGTTGACAGCATCCATCTTGACATCGAGCTTCTTTTTCATTGTAGTTCGTGTTTTTTCCGCAGTTTCACGGCTGCGCTTATTAACAAGAACCTGCTCTGCCAGTTTTTCGGCGTCCATTTTATTTTCAATAAAATATACATCAAGCTGTTCTCGGAGGAACTCGGTCATTGCCTCCTGAATAAACTTGTTTGTAATCGCTTTTTTCGTCTGGTTCTCGTAGCTTGTGAGGGTTGAGAACGAGTTGCTTATCAGGCAAAGGCTGTCCTGAACATCGGCAAAGAGAATTTTTGACTCGTTTTTGGTGTATTTGCCGTTTGCCTTGAGATACTTGTCTATTGCGTAAACAAATGCATTACGCACCGCCTTATCCGGCGCACCGCCGTGTTCAAGGAAGCTGGAGTTATGGTAATATTCAATCGCATTTACATCATTATTCATACAGAACGCAAAGCTCATTTTAACCTTGTATTCTTCCTTATCCTCACGGTCACGGCCTCGGCGTTCGGTTTCGATATAGTGGGGCAAAGTCTTTTCCTTTCCGCCACACAGTTCGGTCAGGTAGTCAACTATGCCGTTTGTGTATTCAAACTCGAACTTTTCAAACTTGCCGGGGTCTGTTTCATTGTAGAGGACAAACTTTACTCCCGAATTGACAACAGCCTGCTTTTTCATTACATCGCAGTAATATTCAAGAGGAACATTTATGTCGGTAAAAACTTCAAGGTCGGGCTTCCAGCGGATTTTTGTACCTGTATGTCTGTGCCTAAACTCGGTTTTCTGGAGTCCGCCTATATTTTCGCCTTTTTCAAAGTGCAGTTCAAACTTGAAGCCGTCACGCAGGATTTCAACATCCATATATTCCGAGCTGTACTGAGTTGCACAAGTACCAAGGCCATTCAGGCCCAAACTGAACTCATAGTTCTCGCCGGAATTGTTTTTATACTTACCTCCTGCGTACATCTCACAAAAGACAAGCTCCCAGTTGAACCGTTCCTCGCGCTGGTTGTAGTCAACGGGAATACCGCGGCCCTGATCCTCCACCTCTATGGACTTATCCAGAAATCTGCGCACGGTAATAAGCTTGCCGTGGCCTTCACGCGCCTCGTCAATGGAGTTTGAAAGTATTTCAAATACCGAGTGCTGACAGCCCTCAATGCCATCCGAGCCAAAAATAACCGCCGGACGCTTTCGTACTCTGTCCGCACCTTTAAGCGATACAATGCTGTCGTCGTTGTAAGTTTTTGCACACACTTTTGTATATACCTCCGTCTTTTACTGCTCAATATATCACATCAACAATATGTAGTAAATTTGCATATATTTTTTCACAATATACAGTATAGCAGAAAAATTTTACAATGTAAAGATATTTTTTATAATTCCTTATAACCCTTAAATATATACAAAAAAACACCGGAGATTTCGCTCCGGTGTTTTAAATTTTATGTTTTAGGAAATACCGTTGTATCCGCCCTTATCGCAAAGCTCTTTCATAGCCGCCATAACAGTTTCGTGGTCTTCACGATATGTCATTCCGTACCAACGGTCAGAGCTTCTGAGAACCTTTACCGATGCATCGCCGTTCTTGATAAGAATATCAACAACGCCGGGGATAAGGAATTCGTCCTTAAGGAGATTTGCTGTCTTTTTGAAGTTCTCAAATTCACGGTCAAGATATTCAAAAAATTCGGGAGTAAAGCCCCAGAGATTCATTGAAACAACTGTGTCCTTGGGGAGAGGATGAACTGTTTCACCGTCCTCGCAATACTCGTAACCTTTAATGCCCTGAGTTTCACGGATACCTGTGAGGAATCCGTCTTCCACCTGACATACGCCACGGGTAACTGTTCCGTTTTCGGTAGTTGTCATTGCAAGGTCGTATGCAACCATTGCATATTCGCCTTTGTTTGCTGCTTTAAGGAAGTTGTTGATTTCAACATAACCCTGCTTGCCGTAGTAATCGTCCGCATTGATTATTGCAAAGGGAGTTTTTACCTTATCGCGGCAGCAAAGAATTGCGTGACCTGTACCAAAGGGCTTAACTCTGCCTTTGGGAAGTTCGTCCATTGTCTGGAACACATAGTCAACATCTATGTACTTTTTAACACGCTCGCCAACGATGCGGTTGAAGTCCTCTTCCATCTCTTTTTTTATAACAAAAACGACTTTGCTAAAGCCTGCCTGTTTTGCATCGTATGCTGAAAAATCCATCAGGAACTCTCCGCCGGGGCCAACAGGGGTCATCTGCTTGAGTCCGCCAAATCTACTACCCATACCTGCAGCCATTACAACTAATGTAGTATCCATTTTTATTCCACCTTTCATATTAGGTTAAATTATTGTATATTTTAATTTTATATTATGCCATTCTGATTGTCAAGAAAAATTTCGGATGCACGGTCGAGTATTCCGGATAAATATGCCAGAACCACACCGTAGTTCGTGACCGGTATCCCTTGTTCATCAAACACATCAAGTCGGTTCAGTATAGCCTTTTTGTTTATCATACAACCACCGCACTGAATCACAAGGCTGTACTTTGACAAATCCTTAGGGAAGTCATAACCCGAAAGGTGCGTAAAGTTAAGTTTTTTGCCTGTCTTTTTTTGAAGCATTGCCGGTATTTTGACCTTGCCTATATCGTCGTGAGTCGTGCTGTGTGTGCAGGCCTCAAGCATGAGTATTTCATCACCGTCTTTAAGGTCTTTTATAACCCTTGTGCCTTCTATCAGCTGTTCAATCCTGCCCTTCTGATTTGCTAAAAGCATCGAAAACGATGTAAGCCTTGCATCGGGCGGAATGATTTCGTTCACCTCGGCAAATGCCTGAGAGTCCGTGACAACCAAATCAACCGTTTTAAGCTCTGAAAGCGTCTCTTTTAGACGGTCAGGTGTTACACAAACCGCCTTTATTCCGTGGTCAAGACAATCACGGATTGTCTGAACCTGCGGCATAATTATTCTGCCCTTTGGAGCCGCCGCATCAATCGGAATAACCAGTACCACCATACTGCCCTCTGTCAGGATATTGCCAAGTAAAGTTTCATCGTCAC
Source organism: Oscillospiraceae bacterium (assembly GCA_015068845.1). GTDB lineage: Bacteria > Bacillota > Clostridia > Monoglobales > Monoglobaceae > SIG440. Next base: position 9,616 of record SVJR01000013.1, on the reverse strand, counting down.
GCTCCTGCTTTTGCAGCTCGGATATCATCTTTTCTTTAAGAGGGGCAAGTGCCGATTCAGAGTATTCAGAAACAAAAACTGCGTCTTTATCTTTACCCCTTACCGCATTTACCGCATCAAAGCCTGCAATATCGCATTTTGTATAAACACGGATTACCGGTAATTTGCCGAAATCAAAGTGACGCCCGATATTCATTATATCATTCACAAGAATAACAAGGTCACACCTTGATAAAATATCCCGTGTTTTTTCCATTCGTTTTTCGCCAAGCACTGTTTCGTCGCCAAGGCCTGCCGTATCAATCAGGGTTACGGGGCCGTAAGGGATAAGCTCCATAGCCTTGATAACCGGGTCGGTGGTTGTTCCGCTGACCTCGGAAACAATTGACATTTCCTGACCCAGAAGAGCATTAAAAAGGCTTGACTTACCCGCATTGGTGTTGCCGAATATTGCTATATTTTTTCGCATTGCAAGAGGTGTTTTTTCCATAATACTGCTCCTTGTCGCATCAAAAGATGAGTGTTACCGCTTCTTTTTTTACGCTGATTTCTGCACCAGACACCGAACCGCCAAACTCGCCGTCAAGCGTCCACGGAATACTTTCCTCTGATATGAATTCTATCTTTTCGGTCCGGAAAACATAGAATGAATTTCCCGAAAGGTCGCCTATTGCAAGCTTTGAAATTATATCATTACTTTCAAAAACAGTTTTGGGCTGTTTAATTAGCATTACCTCAAACAAGCCGTCGTTAAGCTGGGCTTTGAGTGCTCTGCTTTTCATACCGGCAATTCGGTTGCTGTTGGCAACCATACCAAGGATAAATTCATCCTCAATTTCGTTGCCGTCATACTTTACTTTAAGCTTATATGATTTAAGGGACGAAAGCTGTTTTATGCCTTCCAGCAGATACGCTGACTGCCCGAGTATATTTTTGTTCTGCTGCGGAGTTTCGTATGAGACATTGGTAAACGCTCCGAATGCTGCAATGTATACAAAGTTTTTATTGTTAAATTCACCAATATCGCACTTAAACTCTGTTCCGGAGACAATATTCTCCGCTGCCTTTTTCATATTTTTTGATATCCGCAGATTGGACGCAAAATCGTTCACCGTGCCTGCCGGAATGTAGCCGATTGCCGGTCTTTTTGATTCACCCAGAGTCATAAGTCCACGAATTACCTCATTGAGTGTTCCGTCACCGCCGGACACAACAATACGGTCATATTTTGAACCGTTTTTATTGACCGTTTCATACGCATCCTTTACAGTTTGTGTTGTATGAACAGTAACTGTCCAGCCGTCTTTAACGAAGATATCAATTATCTCCATAAGCTTATTTTTTATTTTACCCTTACCCGCGCGCGGATTGAGTATAAACAACAGTTTTCCGCTCATTCTCGTCCCTCCGTTATTTTAAATCGAATATTTTAATCAGCGCTTCGGCTACACCTGCTTCATTTACATCGCTTGTTGTAAAATCCGCAATTTCTTTTATTTTGTCTATCGCATTTCCCATAGCAACTCCGACACCTGCTGCCTCTATCATATCATAATCATTCATACTGTCACCCATTGCTATGCAGTGTGACATCGGTATATCAAGGTAGTCTGCCACAATTTTCATCGCGCTTGCTTTACTGCAGTCTCGCCGGATTATTTCACCGTATGCCGGGTTTTGAATTAAAACGCACTCCTCGTTTAAAGCTGTCGAAATCTCCTTTGAAATTGTTCCGAGAACCGTGAACTTTTCCACCGGAATATCCGGAGTTATTATATTGGCATAGTTACTCTTATCAAGTCGTATCCAACCTTCTCGTTCAAGTCGGTCTTCGGCAAAATAATATATATTTTCTTCACCCTCAAGGACGCATAAAATCGGCGAGTCCGCAAACAGCTTGCACGCCTCTATTACCATATCAAAGTTCATCAGCTTTCTGGAAAGAACCTTGCCGTCAAGTCTGACAATCGCCCCGGCGCCCGAAACAACGCCGTCAAAATCCTTCACCAAATTGAGGTCTTTTGGCATATATGAGGTCGCCCGTCCCGTATTGATAAGCACCTTATGACCAAGAGAACGAACCTTTTGGATTATGCTGAGGTTTTGTTCGAGAGCTTTTGGATTTTTGCCCATAAGCGTTCCGTCAATATCAAGAAAGACTACATACCGGTCGGAAGTTTTAACCATATCTGCCTCCTGAAAAATCCGTTTATGCTATAGTTTAAATTTACCACATTGATTTTTATTTGTCAATGCGGTTTACAGATTGTTTATTTGTTATTTTGACCGATTTTCAAACACTTAATTCCCGTCCGAAAATAATGAACATAATTAACGGACTTGTTGCATATTAATTACCAAAAGATTTGCATGGAACAAAACAGGGAGGAACTAAAAAATGCTTGAATACAACATTTACAGCGACATAGCCGAGCGAACAGGCGGTGACTTATACCTGGGCGTTGTCGGGCCTGTAAGAACAGGTAAATCAACCTTCATAAAGAACTTTATGAATATGATGGTTATACCCAACATCGAGAACGAGCACAAGCGTGAACGGGCAATGGATGAACTTCCACAAAGTGCCGGAGGCAGAATGATTATGACCACCGAGCCGAAATTTATTCCCAACGAGGCAGTGGAAATCCATCTCGAAGACAACCTTTCACTTAAAGTACGCCTTATCGACTGCGTAGGCTACATTGTGGACAGTGCTCTTGGCTACATAGAAAACGATAATCCCCGAATGGTTATGACGCCTTGGTCAGATACGCCTATCCCCTTTGCCGAAGCGGCAGAAACAGGTACGCGCAAGGTAATATGTGAGCACTCTACCGTAGGAATCGTGGTCACAACCGACGGCAGCATAACCGATATTGACAAAGAGGATTATGCCGAGGCTGAAGAACGTGTAATATCCGAGCTCAAAGCACTTGGAAAGCCGTTCATTGTAATTTTAAACACCCTGAACCCCACCTCGGAGCGCACCGAGGAGCATCGAAAGTTTCTTGAAGAAAAATACGGTGTACCGGTTCTTTCAATCAACTGTATGGAGCTTTGCACAGACGACATCAACGCAATTGTAAAGAATCTGCTGCTCGCCTTCCCCATTTCCGAGGTTCTTATTTCACTTCCCGAATGGGCAGATGCACTTGAAAATGGTCATCCGCTTAAATCCGGACTTAGAAAGTTTGTTACCGAGACAATTATTGAGCCGTTACGGCTTTCGGATGCAAACTCACTTTCATTGGCGTTAGGCGAATATGAATGTGTGGATTGCGTAACCGTTTCGGACATCAATATGGTAAACGGCACAGTTGCGCTGACACTAAACTTACCAAAATCGCTGTTTTATGATATTATTGACGAAATGACCGGATTTAAGATTGACAACGAGGAAAGTCTTATGCATCTTCTTCGTGAAATGGCTGATATCAAGAAGAAATACGACAAGGTTGCATCCGCTCTTTTGGAGGTTTCACAAAAGGGCTACGGCATAGTTTCACCGTCAATTGACGAATTGACCCTTGAAGAACCCGAAATCGTGAAACAGGGAAGTCGTTTTGGCGTGCGCCTTAAGGCTTCGGCACCGTCTATCCATATGATACGGGCAGATATTGAAACAGAGGTTTCGCCCATTGTGGGAACAGAAAAGCAGTCCGAAGAGCTTGTTCACTATCTGCTGAACGAATTTGAGGTTGACCCGAAGAAAATCTGGGAGTCCAACATCTTCGGCAAGTCACTCCATGAGCTTGTTAACGAGGGCTTACACAACAAGCTTTACCGTATGCCAGATGACGCACAGATGAAGATGCAGGAAACCCTGCAAAAAATCATCAACGAGGGCAGCGGCGGACTCATCTGTATCATTCTTTAACTCTCGCCTCCAAAAAAATTATATAAAAGACCCGTCAGAGTCATTGTACTCTGACGGGTCTTTTCATTTATCTGATATAATCAAATTCCACGCCGTACATATGCACGGTATCGCCTTCGTTGATGCCCTTTGCTTCAAGCATATCAATTATGCCGGATTTGCGGAGAGCACGCTGGAAGTACTGCAGGGATTCGTAGTCATCAAAATTGGTTGAACCAACGATTTTACGAACATACATACCTTCAACGATATATACGCCGTCCTCAACCGTAATTTCGATGCTGTCGTCCTTGCGTTCCTCGTCGAGGTCAAGATAATCGTAATCGTCATCCTCATCCTCAGGGAGCTGAGCGAGAAGTCTTGATGTGTAGTTGATGACATCCTGAATTCCCATATGCGCTGCCGCTGAAATTGCCATAACGGTATATCCCTCGTCCTCCATCGTCGCTTTGAACTTTTCATAGTTCTCGGCAAAAGACGGAATATCCATTTTATTTGCAATGATAATCTGGGGCTTTTCGGCAAGCTTTTCGCTATACTTCACCAATTCATTATTGATAATATGAACATCCTCAACGGGGTCTCTGCCCTCGCAGCCTGAAACATCTACAAAGTGTAAAAGAACACGGGTTCTTTCCACATGACGCAGAAAGTCGTGGCCAAGGCCCACACCCTCATGCGCACCTTCGATAATGCCCGGAATATCGGCAATTACAAAGGAGTTACCCTCGCCAACCTTCACAACACCAAGATTGGGAACGAGAGTGGTAAAGTGGTAGTTTGCGATTTTGGGTCTTGCGTCGCTTACCACCGACAGGAATGTGGATTTACCTACATTAGGGAATCCCAAAAGTCCGACATCTGCAATCAGCTTGAGTTCAAGAGTTATTTCACGCTCATCACCGGGGAGTCCGGATTTTGCAAATTTAGGAGTCTGACGGGTTGCGGTTGCAAAGTGGGAGTTACCCCAGCCGCCGCTGCCGCCTTTGGCAATGATAAATTTGTCACCGTCATTTTTGAGGTCACAGATTACCTTGCCCGTCTCGGAATCGCGGATAACTGTACCACAGGGAAACTTAATCAACAGGTCCTCGCCGTTTTTGCCGCTGCGTCTGCCGTCACGGCCATTTCCGCCGTCCTGCGCAACATATTTTTTCTTGTAACGAAAATCAAGCAGAGTGCTGACATCCTTGTCCGCAACTGCAACAACATTGCCGCCGTTGCCGCCGTCGCCACCGTCGGGGCCGCCTGCCGCAACATATTTTTCACGGTGGAAGGTAACAGCACCGTCGCCGCCCTTACCCGCCTGTATAAATATCTTTGATGTATCCTTAAACACGGAATTTCCTCCTTTCGTCAAGGAACTTTTTTAAATAGAACAAAGTGCACGCTGTTTTGGCGTGCACTGTTTTTATTCGGCTTTAATTACTGAACGATTTCGTAAACAGAAACCTGCTTCTTATCCTTACCCTTGCGTTCGAACTTAACCTGACCGTTTACCAAAGCAAACAGAGTATCATCGCTACCCTTGCCCACATTGATTCCGGGGTAAATCTTTGTTCCGCGCTGTCTAACAAGGATGTTACCTGCCAGAACGTGCTGACCGTCACCCTTCTTGGCGCCTAAGCGTTTGGACTCAGAGTCTCTGCCGTTTTTAGTACTGCCGACACCTTTCTTATGAGCCATTATATTCACCTCTCTTAGAAAAAATCGAATATTAAAAGTAAATTTTAGCCATTAATCTTAGTGATTTCAAGCTTTGTGTAAGGCTGTCTGTGGCCCTGCTTTTTGTGGTAGCCCTTCTTTGCCTTGTACTTGTAAACGATAATCTTCTTCTCCTTGCCATTCTTAACAGCAGAAGCTTCAACAGTTGCGCCCTCAACGTAAGGAGCACCAACCTTGATATCGTCACCGTTTGCTACAACCAATACCTTGTCGATTGTAACTGCTGCACCTGCTTCAACATCAAGCTTCTCAACGAAAACAACATCGCCTTCTGAAACCTTGTACTGTTTTCCGCCTGTTTCGATAATTGCGTACATAATTCGTAATCCCTCCTATTACCCAAGACTCGCCAAATGAGGTGCCGGATATACCGGACTTTTTAACCCTTCTCGCGCGGTTACTGCAATATAATACCACAAATCAATACGCTTGTCAATATAAATTTTATATTTTTTATGCAAAAAATCAGCAAAAAGTTTCCACAGTTTCACCCTTTGTGTAAAAAATCTCCGTTCTGTGGATTTCTACGCTTTCATCTGCACTGTCGCCCAAAAACTCACAAAGCTTTGCCACAACAATATCGGGCTTTATGTTTGACTCGCCGCCTGCAGAAAGTATAACTTCAAATTCTGTCTCTTTTTCGTTTAAGCTTTTCAGTTCATAAGATTTAATGTATTCACGCAGATTTATTTCCTTTTCGCCGCGCTTGGTCTTTTTAACTGCCGGAATATCTGCCTTATCAAAAAATTCCTGCAACTTATCTTTTGAAACCGCTTTAAGCAAACCCAAAGTTACTGTATATCTTGCCGAAACAATGTCATTCGCCTTGCACTCGGGAACAGAGGCTTTGAGGATTCTTATATCCGGCGGAAGATTGCTGTTTAGCTTTTCCACAACCTCGCATTTATCTGTTCCATCCTCAAAGTCAATATCAACAAACTCCGTCTCACTTGTTACCCCCAATGCCAAAGGCAACGAAAATGTAATAAGCTGATGAGGATTGAAGCCCTGACTGTATCTTACAGGTAAACCTGCACGGTGAATTGCACGGGTGAATGTCCGCAAAAGGTCAAGGTGCGAAATATACTTACCCATTCCGGTTTTTGAGAATTTAAGTCGGATTTTACTCAAAGCACACACCTCCTCCAAAGCTTGCCGCACCGCAGCCCATACATTTTTCACGACAGGACGGGGTTGTTACGCCCTCATACGCACGGTCGTGTTCTTTCATTAAATATTCCTTTTTTACACCAATATCAATGTGGTCCCAAGGAAGAACCTCGTTATGGTCAATTTTACGATATGCATAGAATTCGGGGTCAACACCGCAATCACGGAATGCTTCAAGCCATTTTTCGTAATCAAAATGCTCGTCCCATCCGTCGAACTTACATCCCTTCTTCTGTGCCGCAATCAGCACATCGGCAAGGCGTCTGTCACCTTTGGCAAACACCGCCTCCAAAAAGCTTACATGGCTTTGGTGCCAGTTATACGAGATGCTTTTTGTTTTTATACTATCTTTCAGAAGCTTCTGCTTTTCAATCAGGGTTTCAATTCTGTTCTGCGGCTCCCACTGGAAAGGTGTGAAAGGCTTTGGAACAAAGGACGAGGTACTGACCGTAACGGTTACAGAGCGGCCTTTGCGGACTTCCTTGGGAATTGAATAGAACACATCAATTACCTTTTGTGCAAGCTCAGCAATACCCTTTACATCCTCCTCCATTTCGGTCGGGAGACCAATCATAAAGTAAAGCTTAATTCTGTTATATCCGCCCTCAAAGGCAATGCGGGAAGTTCTGAGCAAATCCTCTTCAAGAACATTTTTATTAATAACATCACGGAGTCTTTGAGTACCTGCCTCAGGAGCGAAAGTAAGTCCGCTCTTTTTAACGGTCTGCACCTTTTCCATCAATTCCATTGAGAAGTTATCTACACGGAGCGACGGAAGCGAAAGGTTAATCCTTTTATCAATCGTTTTTTCCAGAAGTCCGTCGATAAGCTGGTGCAGGCAGGTAAAGTCACTTGTACTCAGTGACGAGAGGGACATTTCCTCATAACCGGTGCTGTCAATCAGCTTTTGGGCAATATCAAGAAGCTTTTCTGTTGAATGCTCCCTTACGGGGCGGTAAAGATATCCCGCCTGACAGAAACGGCAGCCGCGAATACAGCCACGGAAGATTTCAAGAGTCATACGGTCGTGAACAATATCCATAAACGGAACAATCATTTTATCCAGTACATACGCATCGTCGAGGTGTTTGATTATGCGTTTTTTCACCATTTCGGGCACACCGTCGCGGTTTGGCTTTATTGATTTAACCGTGCAATCGCTGTTGTATTCCACATCGTAGAACGCAGGGACATAGACGCCCTCAATTGCAGAAATCTTCACAAGAAAGTTGAGCCTTGAACCGTTTTCGTTTTTCCATTCCTTATAGGCATCGAGGATTTCGTTATTTACCTCCTCGCCCTCGCCTAAGATAAAGAAGTCCACCACATCGGCAAGGGGTTCGCCGTTATAAGCACAAGGACCGCCTGCACATACAAAGGCATCATCTTCGCCGCGGTCTGCGGATTTAAGCGGAATTCCGGCTAAATCAAGCATATTTATCACATTGGAATAGCTCATTTCATACTGAAGGGTAAAGCCCACGATATCAAATTCAGATACCGGAATATGGCTTTCAAGAGAAAGTAGCGGAATATCATTTTTCCGCAGTTCTTCCTCCATATCCACCCAGGGTGCAAAAACTCTTTCGCACACGGTGTCTGTGCGTTCGTTCATCATATGGTACAGAATTTTCATGCCGAGATGCGACATCCCCACCTCGTAAACATCAGGGAAACAGAACGCAAACGACACAAGGTCAGAAAAATTCTCCTTGTGTACGCTGTTAAATTCGTTGCCTATATAGCGTGCCGGTTTTTGAACCTTTTTAAGGCACACTTCAAATTTTGATTCAAAGCTTTTCATAAGTTCAATCCTTTTTTATACTTGAATTTTCTTGTTTGCAAAAAATTTCTATTTCTTTTTCTCATTAAAATAAATAATAAAAGCTCCCATAACAGCAATAGCGACAACAATGCCAACTTCAAAAGCTCCTGTAAATATACTCATCGTCAATAATCCAACTACTAATGTGACAAACGATGCTAAAATTGCTCTACCCATATAATTATCCTCCTTTTTTAACTCCGTTTTATCTAAGGCTTTGACTCGAAGGTTTTCTCTTCTCTACTCTTTTGGCAGTCTTTATATAAAGACTGTATAATTTAGATGCCAATCTTTTTAGTAATTGCGACATATAAGGTTTAGATGCAAACCTTTTTACCCTTTAACCAAAAACCATTTATTAAAGTTGTTCTAAAAACTTTTTCAATTTATGTGAAATTACTGCATTTCCATTATCATTTGGATGCAATCCATCAGGAATGTAGTTTTCCTGAATTTCTTTTATTTCAGGTTGCAATCCGCTTGTTGCAAACAAATCCAAAACAGGAATGGAATAATATTCTGCAACCTCTCTTATTATATTTACATATTCTTTCAATGTTCCAAAATCACCGGGTTCTTTTCCTTCTGGAATTTTTGTTTCACCAATTCTATGAAGCGGTGTCATAATCACAATGGTTTTTCCAATATATTTTTTTATGAGTCCACTAAATAAATAATGACAAGCTCCGTAAAAGGTTTCCGGTGTTCTGTCAGAAAAGCTGCCTATTCCTGCATCTCCGTGCCCATAATCATTTGTTCCGCCAAAAACAACTACAACATCTGCATCATCATCCATTTGTTCAAATCTTTCACAAAATGAATTGACATCCACATAGTCATCTTTCGGCCTTGTCAGTGTTCCCTTTTGCAAAGCAAACCTTGTTCCACCTATTCCATAGTTTCTTGCAACTGCCAAATCGGCTTCCTTTTTCAAAACTGAGTGGTATATCGTCTGTTCACAACTCGCTCCCACCCCCTGTGTAATACTGTCTCCCAAAAAATTGATTTTAAGACCTCTT
>SVJR01000012.1 GCA_015068845.1 Oscillospiraceae bacterium | reverse complement strand
GTTCTGCTTGACATTATGCTGCCCAAAAAGGACGGCTGGCAGGTTTGCCGCGAAATTCGTGCAGTTTCAAACACGCCGATTATTATGCTGACCGCCAAGGGCGAGCTTTTCGATAAGGTTTTAGGACTTGAACTTGGTGCAGACGACTACATTGTAAAGCCCTTTGAGCCCAAAGAGCTTGTAGCACGCATCAAGGCAGTGCTTCGCCGTTGCGAGCCTGACTCCGGAAATAACAGCAACGACAACGAGCTCCGTTTTGACGGACTGACCATCAACCGTGAGACCTACGAGGTTTACCTTGGCGAAGAACGGCTTGAACTGCCGCCAAAGGAATTTGAACTGCTGTATTTTCTTGCAAAAAATTCCGGCAAGGTATTTACCCGTGACCAGCTTCTGAACGAAATCTGGGGCTACGCCTTTTTCGGAGATTCCCGTACCGTTGATGTTCACATCAAGCGAATCCGCGAAAAACTGGAGCGTGACGGCACTGAAAACCCCTGGCAGCTTAAAACCGTTTGGGGTGTTGGATATAAATTTGAAACAAAGGTATAAATTTCAGATTATGAAAAAGAGTATTTTTTCCAAAATATTTTCCTTAAATATTGTTACAATTATTGTAGGGGTTCTTTTTCTTTCGGTGGTTCAGTATATAATGATGTCGCAGTTCGTCTACCGTGAAAAGGTAGGCGACCTCAAGAAAAACGCCCAGACAATTGCCGGGTTTATCGAAACGGGAACTGCGCCCGAGCAGCTTCAGAGCTTTCTTTACGGTTTTTCGCACAGCACCGGCGCAGGAATTCTGATAGTCGACCACAAGGGCGATATTTTGCTTGCATCTGCACCGGAAGGCATTTACGACAAAAACGCACGGCGCATTGACCCCGAATACACCAAGGATGTCTTTAAAAACCGCGAGAACATCGAAAAGGGAACTTTGGGCGGTGTCTACTCAAGCGAAATGTTCACGTTGCAGGTCCCCATTGTTTCCGCATCGAAAAACGCAGTTTTAGGTGCCATCTTCATAAGCACTGCCGCGCCCGAAATGACCAGAATGCAGTCACATCTGGGCAGGATAATTCTGTTTTCGCTGCTTCTGGTAATTCTGGTTTCGTTCGGCTTGTCGTTTGCCCTTTCACGAAGACTTTCACGGCCCATAAAAAATATAGTCTCAACCGCAAAAAAGTTTGCTCAGGGTGATTTTTCGAGCAGGGTTGATATTGGCAAACACACCGGTCGCATTATCGAAATTGACGAACTGACCCATACCTTCAACGATATGGCGGAAAGCCTTGAACAATCTGACAGTATCCGAAACAATTTTATTTCGGATGTGTCGCACGAGCTACGCACCCCGATGACCACCATTGGCGGTTTTGTTGACGGAATACTGGACGATACCATCCCTCCCGAGCGTCAACGCGACTACCTGGTGATTGTAAAAGAGGAAATTACCCGGCTTTCATCTCTTTTAACCTCGTTTTTGAACATCACGAGGCTACAGGCAGACAGTCGTGCCTTTGAGCCTACGGTTTTTGATGTTAATGAAACTATCCGCCGCACACTTGTCGGTTTTGAAAGCCGGATTGAGGAAAAAGAAATACGGGTGAATATTTCGCTCGAAAAAGAAGTCTGTCAGGTTAAGGCAGATATGAACTCAATCCGTCAGGTTATGACTAACCTCTTGGAGAACGCAATAAAGTTCACCGAAAATCACGGCGAAATCCGAATATCCGTAGGTACCCGCCAGCAAGAGGCTGTAATCTCGGTTTACAACACCGGCTGCGGAATTGCCGAGGACGAGCAAAAACTGATATTTGAAAGGTTTTATAAGGCGGACAAATCCCGTTCACTTAACCGCACCGGCACCGGCATTGGCCTTTATATTGTGAAGGATATTCTGAACCGTCACGGCAAGGATATCACGGTCAGCAGCCGAGAGGGCAAGTTTGCAGAATTCACCTTTTCGCTTGATTTGGCAAAGAACTAGTTTTTTGTATTTTTAAAGTTTATTCATATTTTTTTAACAATTGTATGGTATATTGAAATCACAAAAGAGTTATTTTTTCAAGAAAGGAAGTTTTTTCTATGAATGATTTTTATAACGAAAACAACCTTAATACCACTCCTGAAATTCCGGAAATCCCCGCATCACAAACCGTTGACGAGGTTTGCGAGCCAAGTCACATCTGGAACACTGACGACTTTCAGCGTGAGAAAAACTGCACCGAGCTCAGTACTATTCGCCGTGCATTCAAAGGCGGCTCCAAGAAAACCGGATTTAAAAAGTATATTGCCATTGCCGTTATAGCAAGTATTGTCAATATGGCAGCTTTAGGCGGACTTTTTGCCGTAGGCTACTCGGTTGGCAGCGGACGGCTTGGTGCCGGGAGTAAATCGAATGTGATGGCAAATCTCAACGCAATCACAAGCACGCCTTCTGCACAGCAGACTGTAAATTTAGGCGACGAGCTTTCAACCGTTGAAATATCAAAAAAGGTTGGTCCTGCGGTTGTAGGTATTACAAGTACCATCAATAATGTAATAAGCTTTTTCAACACCTCGACCACATCCGAGGGTACAGGTTCGGGTATCATTATCAGCTCGGACGGATATGTTGTTACAAACAACCATGTAATTGACGGCGCATCTGCTGTTAGGGTTACACTCAACACCGGCGAGGAATACGAGGCAAAGGTTATCGGCGCAGACGATAGAACCGACCTTGCCGTACTGAAAATCAGTCCCAAGGAAACCCTTACCGTTGCCGAGCTTGGCGACTCATCACAGATTCAGGTTGGTGAACGCGCAATTGCAATCGGTAACCCCCTTGGTATGGAATTCTTCGGAAGTGTTACCCAGGGTATCATCAGTGCAGTTAACCGCTCCATCACAGTTGACAACCGTACAATGAGCGTTATCCAGACCGATGCCGCAATCAACGAGGGTAACTCAGGCGGTGCATTGGTTAACGCCTACGGTCAGATTATAGGTATCAACTCGGTCAAGATTGCATCCTCCTCTGTTGAGGGTATGGGATTTGCAATTCCTATTTCCGAGGCTAAACCCATTATTGAAGACCTTATCAATCACGGCTATGTTAAGGGCAGACCTGTCCTCGGTATCTCCGCCCGTGATGTAACCCGGGATATGGCAAGCCGCCAGGGCTGGCCCATCGGTGTTCAGGTTATGTCGACTCAGGTTGGCAGCGGCGCCGAAATTGCAGGTCTTGACCAGGGCGATATCATTACCAAGGCTGACGGCAAAAAGGTTGAGAACTTTGATGACCTTACCGAGATTAAGGACTCCCATAAACCCGGCGAAGTTATGCAGCTTGAAGTTTACAAGTACCAGACGGGACTTACCCAGAAGGTTTCTGTTAAGCTGACAGAGGAAAGGCCCGAATAGCCTCACACTTTCATACACATACAGCAAGGCATTTGCTGTATGTGTATTTTTTTGCAGAAATTTGTAATAAATATTATATTTTCTTATGGCATTTTTGTTTTTTATATGGTATACTTTATCTCAGGTGATTAATGTGAATAATATAATTAATAATGCTAAAAACTTTTTTATCTCGCACAAAAACGGATGCATAACATTGCTTTATGCACTTTTGAGTGCGACCCTTATATACTACTGTCTGGAGCTGGGCAATAAGAATCCGTTGCTCAACGGGATATTCTACACCTTTGTCAATATCTTTACCGTGTTTGTGGTTATTTCGGCGGTGTTCATATTTGTCCGCAGATGGTGGATTTCGTCGATTGTAGTCAGTGTTCCGCTGACTGCACTCAGCATTGCCAACTACTACACCCTTGTCTACCGCAACTCACCCATTTCCACTCAGGACATACACAATGCCACAACCGCACTTTCGGTACTGGATAGCTACAGCTTCCCCCTTAACCTGTTTGTGCTTGGAATTATTCTGTTTTTTGCCCTGAATATTGCGGTTTGCGTGCAGCTTTACAAGCGCGAAAAGACCTTAAAGCGGTCATTCAAAAAATCTGCAATCGCCACCCTTTGCCTTGTTACCTTTGGCGGGCTGTTCTTACACTCGGTTTATTTTTCCGAAAATCCCATTAAACCCCGCAATACCTTTGTGTGGTCGTGGGAGGATTCGTACTACAAGTACGGCTATGCCGCAAGCTCCATCGAAGTATTTCAGAACTCGGTAAATATGATAAACAAGCCCGAAAACTACTCAGAAGAAAATTTGCGCACACTTGCAAGCACCGTCGACGCTCCCGATACAGAAACACGCACCCCGGATATAATTCTTATCCTCAACGAGACCTTTTACGATATGCGTGATTTGGTCAACATTGAAACAGATGCTCCGATTATGCCGTTCATTGACAGCATCAAAACCTCGGGTCGTGCTGTTGTTGCAGGAACCGGTGGTGGTACAAACAAAAGCGAATACGAGCTTTTGACCTCCAACTCACTTCAGCTTATGCCGGCAATTACCCCCTTTAATTACCTCAACTTTGACGATGCAAACAGCGTTGTCAGCTATCTTGAGGGTTTGGGTTATACCTCGTGGGGGGCGCATTGCGCTGAATCCCTTAACTACGAAAGGGGAATTGTTTACCCCAAGCTTGGCTTTGACAGCGTCCTTTTTGACGCCGACTTTGGTGAAAAGGGCCGTTACGGAGACCGTCCTTACGCCACCGACGAATTTGTTTACGGCAAAATGCTTGAGGACTATGAAAATATGGGCGATTCGCCGCGGCTGATGTATATGCTGACAATCCAGAACCACGGCAACTGGGACATCAATCCGGAGGCAGCAGACACCGTACATTCCCTGACCGACTTTGGGGATTACACCGACGATATCAACGAATTTATGAGCTGTATCCGGGAATCTGACCGGGCATTTGAACATCTGACCAAATACTTTAAAAACCACGAACGCGATGTTGTAATCTGTATGGTGGGCGACCATGCGCCTTCGTTTGCGACGGCTCTGGTTGATTCGTCTCAGCTTGAAGTGACATTTAATTTGCGTTCCACGCCGTATGTTATCTGGTCGAACTTTAATATACCAGCAAACACCCCTGCCGAGCTTTCAATGCCCGTGCTTGTGCCAACTGCTTTGGAGCTTGCAGGCGTGCCGCTTTCGCCTTATTACAGACACATACTGAATATGGCGGAGAAAACACCGGTTATTACGGCATTTAATCTTTACAAAACAACCGACGGCGAGGTGTTTAACTACACCGACAGCACAGACTATAAACACGACATTGATATTTATTTTGATATGGTATATAATAATGTTGCAAATAAAGACAAGCGTATAAACTCTATTTTTGAACCAAAAAAGGACTGAAAAAAATGAATTTAACCTATGACAATCAGATAAAAGAATGGATAAACGATAACAAGGACAGCCTTATAGAGACTTGGATTGAAATTGCAAAAACCCCTGCAATCTTAGGCGAGCCCGAAGACGGCGCACCCTTTGGCAAGGCTTGTGCCGAGGCTTTGGAAAAATGTGCCGGCATATTCAAAAGCCGCGGCTTTAATACCGAAATCCACAAGGATAGCGGTTATGCGCTGGTTAATTTCGGCAACGGAGACAAGACAATCGGCATTTTCTCGCACAGCGATGTTGTTCCGGTTGGCGAGGGCTGGCTTTACACCAAGCCGTTCGAGCCGGTTATAAAAGACGGTGCATTAATAGGCAGAGGTGTTGAGGACAACAAGTCGGGTATTATGGCGGCACTTTGCGCAATGGAGATTATCCGTAAATTTAATATTCCTCTCAAATCAAAGCTGCAGCTGTTTATCGGCTCTAACGAAGAGACCGGAATGAAGGACATTGAGGCATTTGTCAGCGAACAGCCGATGCCCGAAATTTCACTCGTGCCCGATGCGGAATTCCCTTGTAGTACCGGTGAAAAGGGCATCTGCCACTTCTGGGCATATTCGGGTGACACCACCTGCGATATTCTTGATTTTTGCGGGGGCGAGGCATTCAACATTGTGCTTGACAAGGCGACCGTAACCCTTAAATATTCACCCGAGCTTGAGGCAGAGCTTTCACAAAAGGCGACAGATAAAATCACCGTTGACTGCGATGCCGACAAAATTACACTTTGTGCAACCGGTATTGCAAAGCACGCCTGCGAGCCTGAGGGCTCAGTCAATGCCGCATATCTGCTGGCAGAGCTTTTGGCGGATGCCACTGCTCTTTCAGACACCGACCGCAAAATTATGGCGCAGGCAAAGCATATCCTTGGCTGTCCCTTTGGCACAACAATGGGTCTTGACCATTGCGACGAGCTGTTCGGCAAGCTGACCTTTGTTAATGGTATGATATGCCTTAAAAACGGCTCAATCGAGCTTTCATTTGATATGCGTTACAGCAGTGCTCTTGACCATACCGAACTTGAAAAATCGGCAATTGACGCATTTGCGGATTTGGGTTGGAGTGTTGAGGTTGACAGCAACCTTAAAGGGTTTTCGATTGATGCCGACAGTAAAATTCCCGAAATTTTCGAGGACATCTACCGTGAAGTTACCGGAATTGCGAAAAAGAGTATCAAGCTTGGCGGCGGAACTTATGCGCGGAAGATAAAAAATGCGTTCTCGGTGGGAACCTTTACCGAAACCGCAAACCGTCCTGAGCCACAGCTGAAAATGCCGGCAGGTCACGGCGGCGCACATCAGCGCGACGAGATGATTGACCTTGAAAGTTTTTTTGCAGCAGTAAGAGTCATTACCCATTATATCATCGCAATGGACGAAGAGATTAATAAATAAAATATTAAAACGGAGTAGCAGCACTACTCCGTTTTCGTCTATATTGTCATTCTGAGGAGCATTTTTGCGACGAAGAATCCTGCGTTTTAAAATTCTTCGCTAACGCTCAGAATGACATTCGGTGTCTCTGTAAATATTTACATATTTATTTTATCTCTTGCTCAAGGTTTTTAAATAAACTAGAGCAAAAAAACTCTTCTACCGTTATATCTAACCCATCACATAATTTTTTTATTGTAGATATTGTGGTACTGTTATTTCTTCCGCTTGTAATATTACTGAGCGTAGATTGTGTTACACCACTTATGGTAGCTAATTTATTCACAGTAATTCCTTTCTGTTTGCACAGCTCAATAATTCTCAATTTAACAGCTTCACCAATATTCATATTGCTCACCTCAAAAACAGTTTACCGCTTTTGAGGTGAAATAATTACCTCTTTTGAGTTGGCTTTCAAAAATAATTGTGTTATTATATTTATTATTAAAATTCTATGGAGGAAATTTATGATAGGTCTGGTTAAATCCACTTTCTTTGAAATTAAAGAATCATCTATAACTTTTCCGAAGACATATCTTTGCACGGAAGAAATGATTTTGAAATCATTTAAAAGCATAGATATTTGCGCCGTTTTTACAAACAAGCGTATTATATTTACGAAACTCACAAGCATTTCTAATAAATTAGAAATAGAATATGTTCCATATCGTACAATACAAAGATTTACTTTTTTAGATTCGAATAAATTAAAATCATATACAATTGAATTAACTTTGCCGGAACTTACTTTATTTTTCTCAACAGATATTCAATCTGATGCCTTTTCCTTTAAAAAATTGCTTGATGAATATATCAAATAAAAAAACGGAAACGAATTCGTTTCCGTTTTTTTATAAAGCTTACCCATTCTGTGCATTTTATCAATGTCCCTACTACTTATGGTAGGTTTTCCCCTCTATAATGGTAAATGCCCGGTAAATCTGCTCGGCAAGGATTACACGCATAAGCATATGCGGAAAGGTCATTTCGGAAAAGCTGAGTCTCACAGACGAAAGGCTTTTCACCTTTTCAGAAAGTCCCATTGAACCGCCGATAATGAACACAAGCTTGCTTGTACCCTCTACCGTGCTTTTAGATATTAATTCCGCAAATTTTTCAGACGGCATCTGCTTGCCCTCAACGCATAGGGTTATCACCTTTGCACCTTTGGAAATTTTGGCGATTATTCGCTCCGCCTCGCAGTCTAAAACCACCGCCTTTTCGGTCTCGGTGGGGTTTTCGGGAGTTTTTTCGTCCTTTACCTCAATAACCTCAAACCGGCAATATGCCGAGAGTCTTTTTGCGTACTCCTCTAATGCCGATACATAAAACTTTTCCTTGAGCTTGCCCACCGTAATTAATGTGACGCTAAGCATTACGGCTGGAAGTAATATCCGACGCCGCGCTTGGTCATAATAACCTTGGGTTCGGAGGGGTCATCCTCCACCTTCTCGCGCAGACGGCGCACGGTAACATCGACAGTTCGTACATCACCGTAATATTCATAGTCCCACACGCTTTCGAGTAGGCTCTGTCTTGAGAAAACCTTGTTGGGCTGGCTTGCCAAGAATTTTATAAGATCAAACTCTCTGATTGTGAGGTCAATCAGCTTGCCGTTTTTATACAGCTCGTAACGATTGAAGTCAAGCAAAAATCCGCTGATTTCAAGCTTTTCAGCCGGTGTCTCGGTCTTATCCTCGAACACGGTCTGGTTGCGGCGCATATTCGCCTTTACCCTTGCCATAAGCTCACGAACACTGAAGGGCTTTGTTATATAGTCATCAGCACCGAGTTCAAGGCCCAACACCTTGTCAAGCTCCTCCTCCCTTGCTGTCAGCATAAGGATGGGAACCGACGACTTTTCGCGGATTTTTTTGCATACCGAAAAGCCGTCCAGCTTGGGAAGCATAACATCAAGCAAAATCAAATCCGGCTCCACCGTCATTGCCTTGCTTACCGCTTCCTCGCCGTCGTACGCCTCAAACACCACATAGCCCTCACGCTGAAGGTTTATCTTCAGTATCTCAACTATGGGTCTTTCATCATCAACTACTAAAACTTTCTTTTCCAAAATCAGCACCTCCCGGTCTGAATATTTTATTTTATTTAATAACCCACATATTCAAGCGGGTTTACATACTCGCCGTTCTTTTTCACCTCAAAATGAAGGTGAGTGCCCGTGCTTCTGCCGGTATTGCCCATTTTGGCAATAACATCACCTTTAGCAACACGGTCGCCAACCTTTACATCAAGCGACGCACAATGTCCGTACGCGGTTTCGTAGCCGTTTTCGTGGTTTATCACCACATAATTTCCATAGCCTGACATCCAGTCGGCGTAAGTTACAACGCCACCGTCCGACGCCTTTATATCCGAATTATATGAACCGGCGATATCTATCCCACGGTGGCTTCGGTTCCACCGTGTACCGTATCTTGACGAAAGGCTGCCATATGTGGGACGGACAAATGTTCCCGAACCGGTTGTGGGCGGCCGTTTTTTAGTTCCCACCTTTTCAACCTGCTTAACAGGCTTCGTCACCGTCTCACTTTCAAGAACGTCTTTTCCTGTCTGAACGCCGTTTACCTTGGTAACTCTGGCAATGACCTTCGCCGTGCCTTCCTTACCCTTTTGGGTAACAACGCTTTTGCCCTCATAAATTGTATCGTCTTTGATTTTTTCAACCTCGTAGGGGACTTCCTCGGTCATAGCCACCGTCTGCACGCTGCGGACAGAAAGCAGAGGCACCGGCTGTTCGACCTTAATTCTCATTCCGGCTTTGATTTTGTCGGATATATCATCGTTAAGGGCAAGGATGCGCTCCACCGATATACCGAAATTCTCAGCAATATCCCATAGTGTGTCGTTGTCCTTGACGGTATACTCCGCAAGTTCTGTTGTACCATCAGACAATACTTCAAGTGCGTCTTCCGGAGTTTTCAGGAGTGCAATATGCATAAACTCCTTTTTAACCTCGGTGTTCTCACAGAAGTCAACCACCATATCGTCAGTAATTTGCTCAGGTGTGTATTTTTGCTTATACTTGGCAAAAACCCAATCCGCAGCGTCCTGACTTGATACCCCAAAAAGTGCTTCGCCGTTCACATACACAGCATAGCCCTCAACCATTGTGTCAACATTGGCAAGGAGAGCATTTTCAAGAGCCTTGGTATCCGAAACCTCGTCCTCGGCAACAATTCTCTGCACAAAGACGGGTTGCTTCTCATAGGTACTTTCCTCGCCGAAGAACAGACAAAGCTGGGTTTTAACGCCGTCAATTGCCTCGTAAACAGTTGCCTTATCGGTAACCATACCGATGTTTTCACCGTCAATAATTACCTCGTAGCCAAGACTCCAGTTAAGGGCATTGACCGTAAGACTAAGTACAATCGCCACTGCCGCGGTCACTGCACCACCGACAATCTGCCGTTTGAACTCGTTCCACATACCGCCGACAGCCTTGATATACGGGCCCTTTCTGAAACCTGATATATTAAAACTATATTTTGATTTTTTAGAATTCTTTAGACTCCAAAATACTGACCTTTTCAATTCTGCTATTCTTTTAAGAATTTTTTCCGGAGTAAACGCCTGACTTTTTGCGACCCTTCGCATATTCCATTTGTTACTCAAACAATCACCTCGCAGACACTTTGTTCTGGATTTATATTATCATCAAAAGATTAACACCGTTTAAATGAATTGTTACATTTTTGTTACAATTATAATTATTTTACTACACTCTGACAAAAAAAGCAAGAAAAATAAGCAGTATTTTGACATGAAATATTTAACATAACTATTTGACTTAAATAAAATTTAGTGGTATACTGCTAAATATCAAAAAAATTTATGGCTTGAATTTTTTGAGCCAGAAAACAGGAGGCACTTGCTATGACACAAATTAAAAAGGCAGAAAAACTTATTGATGTTCTTCACAAAAACTGTAAACTTTCATTGGAGCAAGTCGCCGCCATTGCGGAAATGACTGTACCGGAGGCCGCCGCCGCCATTGAGGCCCTTGAAAAAGAGGGTGTTATTATGGGATACGGCGCGGTTATCAACTGGGATAAGCTGCCATCAGCGAAAGACAAGGTTACAGCATACATTGAGCTTAAGGTTACACCTCAGCGTCATAACGGCTTTAACCGTCTTGCACAGCAGATTTATCAGTTCCCGCAGGTAAAGTCAATGAATCTTATGAGCGGAAGCTATGATTTTGGTGTTACCGTTGAGGGTGAAAGCATAAAGGATATCTCGCTTTTTGTATCCGAGCATCTTGCAACAATGGAAAGCGTTCTGAGCACGGCAACACATTTTGTTCTTAAACGCTACAAGGATGACGGTGTTGTTTTCTCGAGTGAAAAAGAAGACGACAGGGAGGTTATCTCACTATGAGTTTCAATCCCGAAAACCTGCTGAGCAAAACTGTCAGCAGCATACCGCCGTCAGGTATCCGCAAATTCTTTGATATTGTTGCAGAAATGAAGGATTCCATTTCTCTGGGCGTTGGCGAGCCCGATTTTGTTACGCCCTGGCACATCCGTGACGAGGGTATATATTCTTTGCAAAAGGGTCACACCCACTATACCTCAAACAAGGGGCTTGTAGAGCTGCGCCGGGAGATATCAAACTACCTGAGCCGCCGCTTCAACCTGAATTATGACCCCCTTACGCAGACCGTTGTTACGGTTGGCGGAAGCGAAGCAATTGACATCTTTATGCGTTCGGTTCTGAGCCCCGGCGACGAGGTTCTTGTTCCTGAGCCAAGCTTTGTATGCTACAAGCCTCTTGCCACAATGGCAGGCGGTGTAGCAGTTCCGATTACCACAAAAGCCGAAAACAAGTTTAAGCTTACCGCAGACGAACTTAAAGCTGCAATTACTCCCAAAACAAAGGTTCTTGTTCTGCCCTACCCCAACAACCCCACCGGCGGAATTATGACCAAGTCGGACTTAGAGCAGATTGCAGATGTCCTGCGCGACACAGATATTTGGGTGCTCAGCGACGAGATTTACGCCGAGCTTACTTATGGATTGCACCATCATTCCATTGCCGAAATTGACGGAATGTATGACCGCACCGTTTTAGTCAGCGGCTTTTCAAAAGCCTATGCAATGACCGGTTGGCGTCTCGGTTACGCCTGCGGACATCCTGCCGTTATCTCAGCTATGACCAAAGTTCACCAGTACGGAATTATGTCAGCACCCACAACAGCACAGTATGCTGCAGTTGAGGCTCTTAGAAACGGCGATAATGATATCAAAGTAATGCGCGAGGAATACAACGACCGCCGCAAGATAATCGTAAAGGGCTTTAACGATATGGGTCTTGAGTGCTTTGAGCCCGAGGGTGCGTTTTACGCATTCCCGTGCATTAAATCCACCGGACTTTCGTCGGCAGAGTTTTGCGAAAAGCTGCTTTACAGCAAGAAGGTTGCGGTTATCCCGGGAACAGCCTTTGGCGATTCCGGCGAGGGACATATCCGCTGTTCCTACGCATACTCCCTTGATAACATCAATGAGGCATTAAACCGCATTGATGCATTTGTAAAAGAAATCAGGTAAATTATATACATTGGGGGTCGATTTTTCATCGGCCCTGATTTTTGCAATCAGGAAAGGAACCATGGCAATGAACTTTTTATATGACACCCACGCCCATCTTGATGATTCGATGTTTGACGGTGACCGCCGTGAGGTCATCAAAAAAATCCGCGATGCCGGTGTTGGCAGAGTGAACAACATCGGTGCAGATATGGAATCGTCCCGGGCGAGCATTGCCCTTGCCGAGGAATACGATTTCATCTATGCCACGGTTGGCGTTCATCCCAGCGGAACGCGGGATATGACAATCACCGACCTGGACGAGCTTCGGGAAATGGCAAATCACCCGAAGGTTGTTGCCATTGGCGAAATCGGGCTTGACTACCACTACGACGATACCGACCCCGTCACCCAGAAGAAATGGTTCCGTGCCCAGCTTGACCTTGCAAAGGAGCTCAGAATGCCGGTTGTTATTCACGACAGGGAATCCAAAGGCGAGAGTATTGAAATTCTCCGTGAAAAAGGTATTTCAAACGGAGTTATCCATTGTTTTTCAGGCAGTGCCGAAACCGCAAAGGTTCTTCTCGATATGGGCTTTCACATCTCATTTACGGGGGTTGTAACATTTAAAAACACCCGCCGTGCAATTGAGGCACTTCGTGTAATACCGATGGACAGGCTCTTTATAGAAACCGACTGCCCGTATATGGCTCCTGAGCCGCACCGCGGCAAGCGCAACGACAGCAGCTTGGTTCTCCACATTGCCGAAAAAGTTGCAGAAATAAAGGGACTCCCTGTTGAAGAAGTCATCAGGATTACAACCGAAAATGCAATCCGATTTTTCAAAACCCGGGAGTCTTAAAGTTCAAATAGCTTTGTATTTTTTATCAGGCGGTTTGAGATAAAAGCCGCAAGGAATATTTTGAAAAGGTCGGGGACAATAAACGGCGCAACACATTGCATTATTGCCGTGCCCACAGCAAACTTCCCCGATTCCCCAAGATATACAGCGGCGTACCAGAGCGTTCCTGTAATATAGCAGCCAAGAAGTCCTGTAAGCATTGACAAAATCAATGTTTGAGGGCTTCTTTTTGTTTTGCCGCACAGCCTGCCGCATATATACGACATAGGCAAAAACCCTAAAATAAATCCACCGGTAGGGCCAAGCAGCACACCAATGCCGCCACGCACACCGGAAAAAACCGGCACACCTGCCGCGCCAAGCAGAATATACACAAGAGTCGCCACACACGCGCGTTTTGCACCAAGAAGTGCCGCGGCAAGAAAAACTCCAAACGCCTGCATTGTAAATGGGACAGGACCGGGAATCCATATCCACGCACACACAACCATCAATGCCGCAAACACCGAAATTCGGGTTGCGTCCTTTATATTAATCCTTCTCATTTGCGTCTTCCTCCGGCAAGCCGTTTTTACTTTTTATCTTGGGTATAAACTGCTTTACAAGCTTACCTTGGCCACGAGTCTTTACATAAAAAAACCCGATGACGCTGAACACCACCGCACCGATAAAGTTTACAAACAAATCCTTCATCGTATCGTAAAGGCCAATGTCCAGATACCCGCCTACGCCCAACGCTATCCCATCAACCGTCACATTCTTTATATCCTCAAGCACTACCGGGTCGTGGGTACTTGTACCGAGGTAGGTCGATGTTACCGTACTTACAACAAAGTCTTTTTGCATATCCATTCCTAAAAATGCGTCACAGAAGAACTCAAAAAATTCCCACAGCACGCCAATGGTCATCGAAAAGCAAAATGCCACAACAGCAAGGAAAATGGGCGCAAGCTTAAACTTTATCCTCTCGTTCCGGTTAAGAATATCGACCATTGCAAAGCCGATTGCCGCACACAGAAAGCCGTTGACCGTATGGAGCATCGTGTCCCAGTATGGAATTTTTGTGTAGTAGCTTCCCATTTCGCCCAAAATCTCTGCCGCAAATATGAACAGAAGGATTACAATTTCAAGAGCACCCGGAAGCTCAATCCCGAAGTTCTTTTCAACAAAGGTAGGCAAAGCAAAAAGCACAAGTGTAAGGACGCAATAAAACAAATTCTCGTAATTTCCGCTGATGCACGAAATAACCATTGCAAGAACCACCAGAAGTCGCAGTATAACAAACACCACGAATGCCGCCTTGTGTTTTTCTACCTGGTTTTTATACTTTCTCCCAAACTCTGTAATCTTTTTTGACATCTGAATCCAACCTTTTTGATTTTCTACATAAAATATATCATAAATGCAGCATATTTTCAATACCCATAGCAGCGCATCTGTCAAAATGTATAATTTCCCAAGGCACGGACAAACTATGAGAAAAAGGAGTGTGTTCAGATGGAATTTAAAGACAGTCAAACAAAACTTAACCTTATGCGCGCCTTTGCAGGCGAAAGTCAGGCCCGCAACCGCTACACCTTTGCCGCCTCGGAAGCAAAGAAACAGAACCTTCATATTATTGAAGCAATCTTCACCTTTACCGCCGGGCAGGAAAAGGAGCACGCCGAGGTTTTTTACAACCAGCTTAAACCCTTTGCCGGTGAAACCATAACCGTGGACGGCGGCTATCCCATTGATATCAGCGACTCGGTGGTTCAATTGCTTCGTTATGCACAGCACAACGAGTATGAGGAGTATAACGATGCCTACAAAAACTTTGCCGACATTGCTCAGGAAGAAGGCTTCACTCAGATTTCAGGAATTTTCAGAAATATTGCAGAGATTGAAAAGACCCACGGCGACCGATTTGCCCGTTATGCAGAGCTATTAGAGCAGGACCGCCTTTTTGTGTCCGACATTTCCACCTCGTGGATGTGCCTTAACTGCGGCTTTGTTTACAGCGGCACTGCTGTTCCGCCGAACTGTCCCGTTTGCAGTCACGACCGCGGCTACTTTATCCGAATGGAGCTTCTTGAAAAGCTTTAATCCGTAGTGGGTTATCCCACAGCTTTCAACTCAAGGGACAGTACCGTCATATCGTCATTTACAGCACCGCTGTTTTTCGAAATGGCATAATCAAGTATATTCCTTGCAATATTCCCTTCATTATCGCTACGGCAGTTCTCGTGGATGAACTCACTCACCCACAGGCTGCCGTTTTCTCTGCTTTCAACTCCGTCGGTAATCATAACTATCCGGTCGCCCTCCATAATCCTGCGTTTTGAAACATCGGCTTCTGCATCGGTAACTATCCCCATCGGAAGTGATGCCGCACACACCGTTTCAACTCCGCCGTCCTTCTGCATTATAAAGCTGGGTTCCGCTCCCGTCTTGATAAACTTTACCTCACCGGTAAACAAATCGATTATACATAAATCAACCGTGGCTATAGCTTCGTCACCGGATTTCATTATCATTATGGAGTTTATGAGCCGCATTGCCGTGCGGCTGTCGAATCCTGCCTGCAAAAAACTATCTAAAAGTTCCAGTATTGCCTCGCTTTCTTTTGCGGCGCGGTCTCCTGTCCCCATACCGTCACTTATAGCAACAACATACTTACCCTCGCTCAAGTGAAGCATACGGAAGTTGTCGCCGTTTGTTCCGTCTGCGGCACGGGTGGCATGGCGGGTTTCAACAGTATATCGTTCCGCCTCTGAAAAACAGATACGCAGGTATTTTTTACCCAAAAGCTCCTCATCCGTATTCATTACCGGGCACTTGAGCACCGACTTCATAAGCTTTTCAAGAGAAGCTCTCTGCTTTTCCTTAAGAGCCGTTCCTTTCAGCACCACTTCAATTTTATGCCTACCGTTTTTGTCCCGAAGAACATTTAGCTCCTTAGCTTTTATTCCCCGTCTTTCAAGCCTGCTCCTGACCTCCCACGCCGAAACCGCAGCAGGGCGTGTTTCAACACACAGTTCTTCCGCAAGACCGTCGAGAATTTTTGACATTCCCGAAAGTTGTTCGCCCACGATTTCACGGTTCTCATCCAATCTGTTGCGGCAGGTCTCACGAACCCGGTAAATCTCGAACTGATGGCCGAGTTCGTTTATAAGGGCAGTGATATTCAAGCATTTGCCGGCAAAATGGTCTCTTACGCCATTCTCGTCAAGCTTGCCCACCTCGCGGAGAACATTCAGCATTTCAAACATTTCACGGTATGTAGAATTAAAATCCTTTCCCCAGCAAATAGGTGACTTGCGGCACTTACGGCACACCTTGTCCGCCGTAACATCAAATACTGTGGCGATGTCGCCCGTGTCGTAAGCAGTCTTTTCCGAGAGCTTGTCCAGCGTTTTTGACATATTTTCAAAAGCCGCCGCAACCGCCGCAAGCCGCGACCTCAGCCCTTCTTTCATTTTGCTTATACTTTTTCTTTCATTTTCACCTATAAAAAGAATTTCCTTTACCGCTTCGATATAGCTGTCCGGAACAAATGCAAACACAACCGACGATGCAAGCACCTCAAAAAGCGAAAGCACTGATTGCATTGCACTATTTGTATAAATAGCCATTACCGCATTGGCAACTACAACACCCGAAATCACGCCGCCCTTGCCGAATTTCGAAAATACTCCGGCTAAAAACCCACAAAAGCTGAACGCACCCAGAACCGGCATAAAGTAATTACCGCCAATACCGCATATCAAGCCGAGAACCACTCCGGCACCCGTGGAGTATGTTGCTCCGCAGCCTGCCGCAATAATTAGTAGTACAACCGATGCCGCACAGTTCATAACCGAAAAATCCGAGCCGATATAAATCTGCTTAAGGCTCAGTATAGCAATTGCCAGAACCGCACCAAGACTAAGCTTGGTCTCGCTGTCTATATCCTGAACCGAAAATCCTTGTTTTTGTAAAAAATCCGAACTTTTCTCCATCATAAGCGACGCCGCTATTACAATTGCAACCTCGCATAAAAGCAGCAAAAGTTCTGTAACACTAAAGCCTCGAACAAAAATTACAGACAGTCCCGTAGCAAACACTCCGGCACCTGCAGCAAGTCCTGCCGTAATGTCAGTCACGCGGACACCCCTCTCAAGCACAAACAAAACAGCAAGATATATAAGTCCTGCACCTATGTATTTTGCAGCCCCTAAGCGGTCGCAAGCAACAATACTACCAAGCCCTGCCGCAATAAATGCCAGTATTGCTTTAATTGAAAATTTCCGTTCCTGTGCCAGAAACGACAACCCGAACGGCGCCATCCCGGGAAGTGGCATAGCCATTGCAAGGAAAAACCCTATCCCCTTGGCAAAAACATCATATCCCGTAATCCCAAGCCTGATTTTGGGTACTCGCCACACTTTTTTGGCATCCGCTTCGCACGGCTTTACTTTTGTTTCCGTCATCATACCTTCTCCTTTGTGTAATTTCCAAATTTTGTAAATTTTTCTCCATTATACAAAGTGAAATATGTATCAAATGTCGAAATTTAGGCAGTAGTCCGACTTTTGAAAAAAGTTACAGCGACGAGCCGACAATATTCTCAGCCCGCCGCCATTCTTTTACCTTAGCCTGACAGGAGTTATCCAAACCTGCCTAAAAAAGAGTAATTTCGGCATATTTTAGCTAACCAATATTAAACCACGCATTTATACCTGGATAGACAGCATTTTCACCCAGTTCTTCCTCGATACGGAGAAGACGATTGTATTTTGCTGTTCTGTCGGTTCGCGATGGCGCACCGGTTTTTATCTGACCGGCATTCATTGCAACGGCAAGGTCTGCAATGGTTGTGTCCTCGGTTTCGCCGCTGCGGTGCGAGATAACAGCCGTGTATCCTGCACGGTTGGCAGTCTCGATTGCATCAACTGTTTCGCTCAGCGTTCCTATCTGATTTACCTTCACAAGGATTGAATTGCCCACACCAAGGTCAATACCTTTTTTCAGGCGTTCGGTGTTTGTAACGAACAGGTCATCACCTACAAGCTGAACCTTGCTGTCCAAGCGTTTTGTCAACATATCCCAGCCTTCCCAATCCTCCTCTGCCATACCGTCTTCAATTGAGATAATGGGGTATTTGCTTGCCCAATCTGCCCAGAACTCCACCATCTCCTCTGCCGTGAGCAGCTTATCGGTTTTCCAAAAATAATATTTTCCTTCATCACCTCGTTTTTTGGCTTCTTCATACATTTCAGTAGATGCCGGGTCGAGAGCAATTCTGATATCCTCGCCCGGACGGAATCCAGCCTTTTCAATTGCCTCAACTATTATTCTTACCGCGTCTTCATCCTCCTTGAGGTCCGGTGCAAAACCACCTTCATCACCCACCGCAGTAGAATATCCTTTTTCTTTTAAAATACCCCTGAGCGTATGAAAAACCTCACAGCACCATCTGAGGGCTTCAGCAAAAGTCTTTGCACCCACCGGCATAATCATAAACTCCTGGCAGCTGACCGAATTATCTGCGTGTTTTCCGCCGTTTATAATATTCATCATAGGCACGGGCAACATTTTGGCGTTCATTCCGCCCATATAATTGTAAAGGCTTTGCCCCAGAGCCGCAGCCGCAGCCTTTGCGCAGGCAAGTGACACCGCAAGAATTGCATTTGCGCCAAGCTTTGACTTGTTTTTAGTTCCATCAAGTTCAATCATTGTGCGATCAAGTTCAATCTGTTCGAGAACATTCATTCCTACCAGCGCGTCCGCAATCTCACAATTGATATTTTTCACCGCTTTCAGAACGCCCTTACCCATATACCGCTTATCGTCCCCGTCACGAAGCTCACAGGCTTCAAACGCCCCCGTTGATGCCCCCGACGGCACTGCCGCCCTGCCCACAAAGCCGCCTTCCACACAGACCTCTGCTTCAACGGTAGGATTTCCTCTGGAATCCAGTATTTCCCGGGCACTTATCTGTTCAATCGCAATATAACTTTTCATAACACTCTTCCTTTCAGATAATATTTGTATCAAGTATTCCCCAAATATAAAATTTTTATATATTTTTCAAAATCTGGGACAAAATATATATAAAACTGAAAGGAGCTGTGAAAATTTAATGGCAAACGAAGATACAATTAAACTTTTAAAGGAATGTAATGCAGGAATAAAAATGGGGGTAAACAGCATCGACGAGGTTCTGGACAAGGTGTCAGACGAAAAACTCCGGAATATCCTCATTGAATCAAAAGAAGAACATCAGGCTTTAGGAAGCGAAACACACAAGCTGCTTAACCAATTCCATGACGAGGGCAAGGATCCCAACCTGATGGCGGCGGGAATGTCATGGCTAAAAACCAATGTAATGCTCGCAATGGAGAAAACCGACAAAACCGTTGCTGACCTCATAACCGACGGCTGCGATATGGGTATCAAGTCCCTTAACCGTTACATCAATCAGTATGCGGCGGCATCCGCTGAGGCAAAAAAGATTGCCAAACGCCTGATTGATATCGAAGAACGGCTCTCAGACGAAATTAAAGGTTATCTTTAAAAAAGGAGCTGTTTAAAAAGCTTTGCTTTTTAAACAGCTCCTTTTCAGGGGATAGGGAAAATAGATTCAGAATGAATAAACTGAGCCAAAGCATACGCTTTGGGTTACCCGAAGGCGTACTGGTGTACGTCGAGAGGCGAAGTTTATTTATAGCAAAAAAGCCATAAAAATAAAAAATCTCGATTTGTTCGAGATTTTTCGTTATCTTATAAAGAGGTATTATTCAAATTAATTCTAATATTTATTTCAGCCTGCTTTTTTGCGCTCTGAACTATTTTCACAGCCCCTTTTATCTTATTATCAACTTTTCTCTCAGTCCCGAATACCGACCCTGAATGTTATCGTTATCCACAAACTTCTTCAGAATTTCCTCCTTGCCTACCAATATAACCAGTTTTTTTGCACGGGTTATCGCAGTGTAAAGAAGGTTTCTTGTCATAAGCAGGCGATGCGTGTCAAACATAGGCATTATCACCACATCAAACTCGCTGCCCTGACTTTTGTGAACAGTAACCGCATACGCAAGCTCGATTTCTTCCAGCATCGCAAACTCATACCTCACAACCTTGTCGTCATAGGTAACGGTAAGGTGCTTTGCCGGATAGTTTATGTCCGTCACAAACCCGACATCGCCGTTAAACACACCCGTACCCTTTTCGGCTCCGCCATTTCTTGTCCATTCCAGAGTATAGTTATTTTTATTCTGCATAACCTTGTCACCCACACGGAATACATATCCGCCGGACACCGCCTTTGCAGACCTCGGCAGCTCCGGATTAAGGCGTTTTTGCAAAACCTCGTTTAAGCTCTGCACACCTATCTGGGTTTTCCGCGTCGGGGTCAGCACCTGAATCTGGGTTGTGCTGTCAAACCCATAGGTTTTCGGAATACGGTTTTCGCACAAATCGGCAATAGTTTCGCAAAGATAATCAGGGTCACTGCAATTGAGCATAAAAAAGTCATTATCCGGGTCATTAAGATACGGCATCTGTCCTTTGTTTATTCGATGGGCATTTACAACAATCATACTCTCCTTCGCCTGACGGAAAATCTCGGTCAGCTTGATGCACTCAACCGAATCGCTGTCGATTATATCTCTCAGAACATTTCCTGCCCCCACCGCCGGAAGTTGGTCACAGTCGCCTACCATAATCAGCTTTGCCTTTGTGGGAAGCGCAAGCAACAGACTGTTCATCAGCAGAATATCCACCATTGACATCTCATCAACAATCAGCACATCGCAATCAAGCTTGTTGTTCTCATTTTTGGCAAAACACACAGTTCCGGCACCCTCTGACGGAACATTTTCAAGAAGTCGGTGAATGGTCTTCGCCTCAACCCCCGTAACCTCAGTCATCCGTTTCGCCGCTCTGCCCGTTGGCGCAGCAAGGGCAACCGTCTTTCCCTGAGCCTCCATAATACTTATAATGGCATTGATTATTGTGGTTTTACCCGTACCCGGACCACCCGTAATCACCATTACCGAATTCTCAAACACCGAAAATATTGCGTCCTTTTGAGCGTCTGCCAAAACTATCCCCGTTTCGGCCTCTGCACTCATAATCTGCGCATCTGCGTGCTCCTTATCCACCGGGAACACCGTTCCGCTCATCAATCTCAGCCGCTGCGCAACGCCCTTTTCTGCATCATAAAAAAGTTTCAGGTAAACCGCATCAAACTCGTCCTGCCGTTCAAGCACCAGCTCCCCCTGAATGGCAAGGTCGGAAATTGCATCTTCAATCTCATCGGTCTCCACTTCCAGAAACATCTTAGCCTGTCCGGTGAGTGTTAGCTTTGGCAAAAATGTATGTCCGCTCAAATATGCAGAATTCAGAAGCACACTTTTTATTCCCGAATAAATCCTCGGCAAAAAATTCTTTGGCAGTTTCATTGTTTCCGCAATCTTGTCGCATATTTTAAAGGTAAATCCGTCAATACTGCTTAAAATAAACGGATTTTCGGCAGCAAGCGCCACAATGTTTTCACCGAAATTCCGGTACGCCTTAACTGCAAGGTTTGGCGTTACACCAAACTTCTGAAAAAATACAATTATCTTCTTCAGACCAATCTGCTCAACAAATCTTCTATAAATTTCATCAGCCTTAGCCTTTGAAATACCCTTTATTCTGCAAAGCAGCTCGGGGCTGTTTTCAATTACCGAAAGGGCGTCTGCGCCAAATTCTTCAACAATTCGTCTCGCCGTACTGGGCCCTACATGGGGCAAAATTCCGGAACCTAAGTAAAGCTCTATCTCGCTCTCATTCTCGGGCATAATCCGTTCAAACTGCTTAACGCTGAACTGCTCACCGTATTCAGGGTGCGACTTCCACTCGCCAAATGCGTCAATGGTTTCACCCTCCGAAATCCCCGGCATATATCCGGTGAGGGTATACAGCTTACCTTCGGACGATATATCACAAACCGTGTATCCGTTAGCCGGATTTTCATATATTACGCTTTCAACCATGCCCTTAATCCGTTCCACTTGTATCCACCCACCTTTCAATAATATAAAACCATTATACTTCCAAAAGGCGGTTATGTCAATCAGAACTCCTTATTATCTCACAGCATCTGCAAGCTTTGTGATCAGCTCCTCACCATACTTATAGCACAGCAGAAATTCAATTGTTTCATCTTCGAGTCCGGCTTTCGCCTGAACAATTTCGATTGCATCTTCCAAGGTCATCTCACACACCCCCTTGCATATTTCATCAAACGGGAAGTTCTTTCCCGGGCACGCCGTTGCCTGAAACTCACCGTGCCTTTTCACTTTAGCTTTGGGATAAAGATTTCTTAAGTAGTCAATTATGCTTTGCCCTGCCTTAAGCTGAGCATTTGTCATTGATTCCTTCTCAAAATTCCCCTCAAAGCATACACCAACAGAACAGCTGTTGTAATTTGTGCAGTGCGCTCCAATCGAACCGATAGGTCTGCCACGGAATACACTGCCGTCCTTTCTCACATAGAAATGATAGCCTATGCCGCTCCAGCCGTTTTTCAGGTGTCCCTGATGAATACTTGATACATCGCCATCACCGGCACGATGATGAAGAATTATGAGCTCTGTACCACTCCGTTTTGAGAGTGCTCCGTTCCAGTTAAAATCAACCTCAAATATTTTCACTTTCGCCACCTCCCGTATCCGCTTTTCCCGAATCCGCCATTCCCTCGGCAATTATGTAGGCAATCACGGTCGAGCCCGACATAATAATCCCCGTCACCTCGGAAACCACAGATTCCGACACGCCGAAGGCAAGCAGCAGCGGGGCAACAAACCCCGCAACCGCCGCCCAAAACTTTCGACTTGTCAATTTAGCTTTCCAATTAGTTTTCATTGCTTCTCCTTTACTCATTTATGATAATCTTCAAGATCGTTTATGCGATGATTTATAACCTTTATCTGTTCCTTTTCCACCTCGTTGAACTGTTCCAGTTTGTAAACCCGCTCTATAACCTTATTGTGTTTTTCTACTTGCACGGTTAACTGTTCTATCTTATACCCCTGCAGCTCGTTGTGCTTGTCCATCTCAGCAATTATCTTCTTATTCTGAGAATTGCTGTTGATTACACAAACAACAATTGCCGCACAAGCACTAATTACTGCTGCTATTATGGTCGGCATTCATTTTCTCCTCCTCTTCCTTGAGGTGTGCCTCATACTCCGCATCTGTAATCTCATAGAACCCGTCTTCTGTCATATCTTCAGCAAGATTAATCTGCTTTCCGTAAATCTCACCATTTGTCAGCACCTTGCCATCGTCTGCATATAAAATAACTCTTGTTCTCATATAAAATCCCCCTATACTAAAGAAATAGTCCAGTTTGGTTTTGTGTCGCATAATGCGTCCCACGCCTCGTCTGCATTCGCATACTCGCTTGAATGTGCATTATAGTATGTTTGCTTAATCGCTTTGTTAAATGTTAATACCTGTCCGCTTGCATTATCGGATAAAACCGAAATAATATTTTCAATACTTTCGGTTGTCAGCAAAGGACTCCATTGAAAAGATACAGAACTGTTAATAGTCCCTACAAATGTTATGTTTTTCAAAGCATTACATCCTGAAAAGATATCGTATGAAGACATTAATGCCCCCTCTTTTAATATAAATCTTCCTATCGTTTCAAGTGAAGTACACCCGTTAAACAGAAATGTCTGTTTTGAACCCGCGGTTGAGCAATCAATGGTTTCTATACTCTTTAAATCTACACAACGCAAAAACATATAACCCACCGACTCGCTTTTGCTTGTATCTAACATTTCATCCGTTATTCTCTCTACTCCCTTAGTATCACGAAACATATTACCACAAACGAGTGGGGTTATTTTGTACGGCGGATTAAAGCCACCTATTAAATTAAAATCAGCCAGACTAAAACCGTATTCATAATAAGTTTTGGCGTTGTTCGCTGTCACAATATCCCACCAAGCACGATTTTCGGTAGCTCTGCCCGTTTCAATACCTGATGTCTCTCCCTCGGAATATCCTTCCGTGTAACCATCAACACGACCGCTATCATATACTCCTTGAATATTTATTGCCATATCATCAAGAGTGAGTGTATCTGTCCCACCCGTCTTTTCACGGATATCATCTGCAATGGCTGTCATTTTCTCGTTTACCGTTGCCATTACCACGCACCTCCTAAGATTGCCTCATCAACATAACTCTTTATTTCGGCTTTGTCCTCGTCTGTCCAGTAGTCAACACCACGAACGGGAGTATAGCCATCAACGCTCTCAGCACGAATGCCACTATCCTCGAACATTTTATTTTCAACATTCCACATAAACCAGTTGCCGTTTTCGCCAATAAAAGGAGGCTTTACCGAGCTTAAAATCTGTTCATACACATCAGGCGTAGGCGGTTTAGGCGTCTGACCCTCAATATAACCACTTTTTTCAACCTTCACATTCTCACAATCAGCAGTTATTCTGTCGCCGCACACAACCGAAACCGAAAACCCGTGCGGTTTAATTACCTCCCACGGAACAATACACTCACCATTCTCAAGCAGAACGCTGTAATACTCATTTCCGTATCCAAAAATCGCAGTTATGTCACCTTCCCACTCATCGCTGAATGTAAAATGTGCTTTAAGATAATTTCTACTGTCTGCAACTACCTCAAAATTATCAATTCTTTCAATTGTTTGATTAGTTATCTTAAATTCAAGCATTTCACCACCCCCTACACAAGCTTAAAATAAGGAATAGCTGATTTAAAGGCACTTTTATAGCTGCCAAAAACAGCCTCTGCATTCACCACAATAACAAACTTGTTTTCCTCAAATATAATGTCAAACATAGCACTGTGATAATAAAGCGAACCCTTTATATAAAAACTTTCCCTTGCGCTTTTTATAAAATTAAAATATTTTTCCTGATATGTTGGTGCTGTAGAGCCTGTACCTGTATAGTGGTACCGATAAATCAAGTGATTAAACTTCGTTATATCAATTCCGCTTAAATCAATTTCTGCTATAATCTTTTCCGTATTACTGTAAGCTGGAGCCTCATCATAGGTTTCATAAACTGTTATTCTACTTTCGTCAATTGAATGCTCTGCATTACTGCCCATTGTTGCAACCTTTGACCTCGCAAACTCTCTCTTATCCCTTAAATCTCCATCCGCCGTGATCTCTGCTAAAAGCACATACTCACCATCCGACGGTAACTCTGTATTAAACAGAATGTCAGCCTTTTGCAGCGACGGACTAAAGTATGCATAAACAAAGCCTGCCGTATTGGGGATAACGGGTAACACATAACCATCAGCATCAACCGTGAGTCTTACGCCGCTTTCAAAAAATACAATTCCCTGAGCAACCGTTACACTCATTTCCGCAGTGCCTGCATTTTTCACACTACATTTGCAACCTTCAAGCGAGGCTCCTGCCTCAACCAATGCGGAAGTCATAACATTTAAGTCCGATGTGCTGTAGCTGTCCTTTGATATAAAAGGCGCAACGCCTGCGCCTGTCATACTTCTTGTTATATCATTTATATCATCTGTTCCGTAGATTTGGTTATCTACAAAACTATATGTAAATGCCATTTATCATCCCTCCATAGTACTTAAAGTAGGTGTAACCCCCGATTTATCCACATCGTAATAAAAATCAATTGAGGTCACCCTCTTTTTTTCTGCCTTTTTAAAATTACCGAACTCCAGCTGAACTCTTACAATATCACCCAGATTGTAATCCGTGCCGTATTCAATGCTCTTTACCTCGGTCTGCGATGAATCCCGTCGTTTCTTCTGCAAAATTTCTGCTGTTGCCTCGGTCGCAGTCTTTGTACCGTTTAAAACAGCATCCCAACGCCTTGCCCCCGACACCTCAGAATTCCCAATGTATATCCATATAGTATCCGGTTTTACATTGGTTACCTTCCATTTGCCGTCAGGAGTATCAGAATACAGATACGAGCCCTTGGGACAGTTACAGCCAAACCTTTCTACCGGATAATACTTACTCCCGCTTTGATAATATGTCTCAGAAGTTATCTCGTAAAATGTATAAGCGTTTGATGTCTGACTGTCCGAAAGGGACGGCGAATTGTTGTAGGCATCCCATCCGCCCATATCTGTGAACTTCCGCTCATACCAGCCAGACTTGGTCACCATATCCTGTTTTTCAACAGTAAAGGTCATATCATACGCTGTTCTGTTTGAGGGCGAAATCAGGCACAAAGACTCTTGCCCCGAATAAACCGAAAACACAAACTTCTTTTGTTCAATATCCGGCTCAACCTTAAAGCCTAAATTTTGAGTATTCAAAACCTCACACACTACATCGTAAAGCACCCTCACCTTATCGGTGGAATAGCTTTGTGCTGCACCAAGACCTGCAAACTCACCCAGGGCAATACAATCCCCTGCCGCCAAAGATACAGCATACCTCGCAATCACTTCTGCTGTTGCACCCGTCTGAGAAAAGGCTTTTACACCTCTTTTGATCAAAAGCCATTCGGGTGTTCGTCCGAACACCGCAATATCCTCGCCTATCTTCCATCCGGTTACTATTGCTGAATTGTCACCTGCTGTAAAAAACATATACGGATTATTTTCAAGCAGTGTGATTATCTCAGACTCCGCAATGGAAAAGTGTAGCTCCGCAGTACCAAAGCCGCAATAGTTTTGGGTGATGTTAAGCGAGATAAATCTTGGAAAATCTGCAAGCAGATTAAAGTCAAAGTCATAAAACAACACATCTGTCACACAACCACCGCCTCGCTATATAAGTTGTTGTATCGACACTCCACAGTAAAGTCAGGATCTATATCTCCTGCCTCCACGGTTATAAAATTATAACCTTCAACCAGTACAAAATCGCCAAGAAAAGTTTCGTCCGATATACAATTGATTATATTCCCCGATACACTGCTTGTAACAGTTCGATTCTTTATGTCAACGGTTACTATATCCGCCATCTGCGGCTTATAATCAATCCTGATTGATTTCCCTGTCGTTTTATTCATTAATAAAATATATTCTTCGCTGTCGAAAGCCGCAGGATAATACAAAGTTATCACCGGCTCAACCGGAATTGTGCCACACACAGTTATACCGGCACCCAATACAATTCTGCCAAACGCCGCCGGCAACGAAAAAGGTGTGCCAAGCAGCTTTTCTCTCCGATATAATGGCACAACCGTATCAGCCTCGTCCTCAAAATACGGATTATCACAAACCAACTGAATTGCAAAGCTTGCAATTCTCCTTTTCAGGACACGGGTGACATCAGGAATATAAACCTGACTGCATTGTATCCGCCTTCGGATTCCTCCGTTTTCAATATATAAAACTCCGCTTCGCCCAAATATCTTTAGTGCATTTCTTATAACCTTTTCAGCATCATCACCAATTACTTCAAGAACAATATTTACTGTTCTCGCCACCGCTCTTGAGCTAAGTGTCTGCTGTCCGTCATATCCCGGAAAAACTGCCGTATTGTATTCCCTTTCCACAAGTCCAAGGCCTTCGATGCCGAGTAATCTCAGCGATGCATTCCCAACACCGTGCATAGCAACTTGGCCAAGTTCATTTTTATATATCATCTTCAAACTCACTGTTCCACCCCTCTCAATCGTTCAAGTGAAGCAGCGTTCTTTGCCGCTCTCAACTGCTGTGTAGTGGTATCCCGTGACGAATTAAAGTTGTAGGTGTTTGTGTACGAAGTGGTGCTAATTGGCGAAGCACTTTCAGCCGCACCTCTTATAACCTCAGATATGCCGTCAGCAATGCTCTGCATTTCTGCCAAAATCCGGCTCCTCGCCTGTTCCATAAACTGCGGAATACTTTCAACAAGACCCTTGCCGAAAGCATCTCCCGACTTTCCGCCAAGCTCATAGTAGCTGTCCGGCACACTTTCAAAGCTCTTTTCAAGGATTTTTATAAAGCCTCCGTCCTCACTCTCATTGAACTTCA
This sequence comes from Oscillospiraceae bacterium, assembly GCA_015068845.1. GTDB lineage: Bacteria > Bacillota > Clostridia > Monoglobales > Monoglobaceae > SIG440. Next base: position 11,723 of record SVJR01000012.1, on the reverse strand, counting down.
CAAACCCCTCAGCAAAGTTCTCCGCCGAATAAATCCCCTCTTTTTTGAGTTCCTCAGCATTAAGAATCCCGTTGAGCTGACCTGCAGCACTGTCTGCCAAAGCCGCCTTTTCGGTGTACCCTTTAACAAACTTATCCCGTGTTTCAGGGTCTGCAGAAACAAGATAGCTTGCCACCCTGAGTCCCTCCGCAAGGTCCATATCGGCAAGCTCCGAGAAAATTCCATCAGGAATATTTCCAAGATTTTTAAGTTCAATTATCCTGTCCCTGAAATTTTCAAGAAGTCGTATCTCCTCCTCAAAATCTTCAATGTCGGTCTGACTGTATATGAGATCGGTTCCGTTAACACCCATACCCTTAAAAGTTGTTTTACTCGTCTTTATCCAGGGCTCATCACTCTTTTTCAGCTTTTCGGCAAGCTCCTCGCGCAGCTTAATAATCTTTTCTGCCATTTGCTGATGAAGCTCTTCCTGCTCTTTCAACAGTTTTTTGTTGTATGCCGCAATTTCCTCGGTGCATTTGAACCATGCATCCGTGCCCTGCTCCAGATTTTTGTCCCGATACTCTTTTAATTTCTCATAATACTCCTGTTCGGTAACAAGCTCCAGTTCTTTCGCTGTCTTCAGATTTTCCAATTCACGCTTCTGGCGTTTTTTTGCAAGATTTTCCGCATTTTTTGCCGCGTTCTTCGTTACTGTCTCCAGCTTTACATACACTTCCTCCAAAGCTGTGATTGCCAAATACGAGTTCTCGGAAAGTCCAACCCCTATCTCCGACGCCATCATCTTGCCGACACTGTTCCATGCCGCCGGGTCTGCGGCATTCTTTGAATTTTTAAAATCAAATGCCATATTCCCCATCCTTTTAACTAAATATATGCACCGGTTCTTTTAAAACAAATCCTCAAACGCCTCGGCAATTTCCTCGTCCCGTTCACTTTCCGTACGATTGTCGGGAAGTCTGAATTTCCGTTTCATCCTCCCGTAAAATTTCCGTTTCTCAGCCGTCTCAAGCTGTGACAAATCAACCGTTCGGTATCCAACAATCTGCGAGAACCGACAATTTTCGCCAAGGCAGGTAAGCAACGTCTTAAACTTCCACCAGTGCATTTTACAATCACAAAGGTCAATCCCGAACTCTGCCAGAAACGCTCCCCATAAATACCCAAAATCAAGTACCGGATCATACGCCTGAACCGTCCGGGACCCTCCCTCCGTATCCGTCTCACCTGCTGAATAAAACCAAAGCAAACTGCGAAGTGCCCCCTCCGGATTATGTGGCAGAACCGGAAACACCAACGCAAGAACCCTCGCCAACGCCTCTCCTTCACCGTACTTGCGGCTGAAGAAAATATGCTCAACCTCTATCCACACCGAAAAATCCGTGTTAATTGCATACTCTATCCCATCCACCTCAACCGTGTGAGGAAGTCCGTAAAATAAACTCTTCAAATTTACACCTCCGCAAAATCCACTTTCTTTCAAAAGCTACTGCGCCTTTCCAAGTGCCGTAAGCACAAAGCACATAAGCGCCGTAATATTTTCAAGACCTACCGCCTTTTTCCCGAAAACCTTACGAACCGCACCCTTGCCGAGCAGCCCATCCAATCCATCGGAAAGAAATCGGCATATTCCCTCGTCCGAGGTCTCTCTATCCACCGTTCCATCTTGCATGGCACCAAGCCTCTTCCTTGCCCCGTCAAGTAATTTCTCGCAGCACTCAGCCGTCCTGCCGTCAAGTGCCACAAAAAACCGACTTCCGCACAAGTCAAGACACACCGCAGGTGTATCGCTTTTGAATTCTGACTTATTTAACATATCTCAGTTACGCCTCCATAAAGGTGCAGGTCTGCCACTCGTCTTCCGACTGCGCAGTTCCGGTAATCTTTTCACCCTTTACTCTGAAGCTGCCGCTGTACTTGTAAAGATCAACACCGCTGCCCTCACTCTCGGCAACAACCGAAAAATCACGCTTGATTGCAGCCTTGTTTTCACTTTCAAGGTCAACCATAACAATAGGTCTTACAGCATCAGCACCAACCTTCTCGCCGTTGAATATGCCAATAATATCGTCATGAACCTCATTGTCCGAAAATCTGTCAAAGCCAAAAGCAATGGACGGATTATATCCGACAACATCCGTCTGTTCAAACTCCTCGTCAACATACTGACGGGAATATTCCCTCGGGTTCTTTGAGGTTGTAATTTCATCAAAACCCTTCATACGGTAAAATGTATACTCGCCCGAATTTTCACCGGGCACTCCGTAAAACGCAAGCATCTTACATCTTTTAACTACTGCTGACATTTTCTGTCCTCCTTAATTCCTCACATTTTTAATCTTTATAAAAAACCAACTCTATCTCCGCTTCATATCTCGCATCAACACTTCCGGTAAATTCGGGCGTAAACCCGCAAGCAATGCCAAGCGATACAACCGTTATTTTGCCGCCGAAATCTGGATAATCTCCAAGCCTTTCGCGAGCGGCAAGCCATTCCTCAATCGCCGCAAACCGTTCAGCCGCCCTCTTCATTTCCCCGCGGGCTTTGCCGTAACCTTCACGCACCGCCAGAACAAATCTCCTCACAAACAGCTGTCCGCCATCTGCATACGCCTTCTCCTCAGCCTGTGCACCGAGCGTGAGCGATACCGCACCCACATCACCGTCAAGATAATTCACGCATACCCTCTCGCCCTCCAATGCCGGACATTGCGAAAGGTACTCTGCCAATTCAATAACCATTCTTCCACGCTCCTTAACGATACATATACTCTGCCTCAAGATGCCAATGCGGAACGCTTCCAAAGCTGTTCTTTCTGACAGCCGCAATCTTCCGACACCTTTTCAGCTCTGCACAATCTGCCCGACCAAAGAAAACCAGATCCCCCGGTTCAATACCGTCAACAAGTCCCAACTCAATCCGGATATCAAAAGTATCGCAACGCCGCACACCGCTGCCCTGGTCACGAAGCCGCATCTGATGCCGCACCCACGCAGGCACCGTGGCTTTCACAATATATTCCTCCCGACTCTCGTCAAGGCAAAAAATTGTCACCTCGCCGTTTGTGAGCATATCACTCCACCCCCGCATACAAAATTCCGGTGTTTCCAAGCCTCTGAACTACAATACCTCTCAGCCTGTCCCGAACATTGTAATTTTCCGCAAAGGTAACCGAATACCCGTCAACCGACTCAGCTTTGATATTTCCGGATTTCGCCGCAGAATAAAGAACTTCCGCAACCTCGCAAAGACAAAGCCTTATTTCATCTTCAAAATCAGTGTAAAACTTTCCCCCAAGCCCTGAAACTTCAAGCTTTGCCCGCTTAATATACTTTTCGAATTCTCCGGAAGGGAGAGTTGCCTCTCCCCCACAACAGAACTCATTAAGGTAAAAAGCATAGTCCACATTAACTTTTTGCATTTTTACCACCTCTTTCGGAATTCGAGCCTGTCGCCTTCTTCTTTGCAGGGCTCTTCTTTTTTATCTCAATAAGACCAACTGTCCGCATAATCCTCCCCCTTCCGAATGTGGGCCGACAACTACGCCTCAGCCTTGTGCAGATAAATACCGCTTACCTTGTTTTCATAAACATCAGCAATACCGTATGAACGGTAGAAGAACTTCCAGCTATCTGAAGTCTGGTTCTCCTCAGGAGTAACCACCTTGCTCACAAGATGCTTCTGATACTGAATAGCCGCCGACTTTTCAATCACCATAAAGTTGATGTTTTTGCCGTCTGCATTCTTCACAAAATGTCCCGCAGTCTCACCGTCGGTTGAACCGTCGTAAAGGTCAATCGCAGTATAGAATCTGCTCTGCGGAACCTTAACAATCTGCGCAAATGAATCAAGCACCGCCTTAGACTTTGTTGTGTCAATGTTCATCACACCGTTGTAAAGAGTGGGAGTAATGAACAGAATTCTGCTTTCTGCAGGAACCTCAGCCTCGTCCATTGCATTCTGAGCCGCAATAAGCGCCGCAAGTGTATCCTGAGGATCGTTAAGTGTCGCAGACGCACTGCCGATACCGTCAGTTGATGCATACTGAGCAAAACGGAACGCATCAATTTCAGGTGCCGCCTTGGTGCGGATAAACTCCCCTGAAAGCTGACCGAAGGCTACGCCTGCAGTCTCTTCATCGTCCATCGCATCAATAGTAAACGAACGACCTCTCTCATAGTTGAATGTAACAGTTTCGTTTGTAAGCGTTACATCGCCGCCCACATAACCGTTTTCACGGCTGTAATCCGCAAGACCGTCCATAGACATCTTGGGAATGATAATCTCGTTTGCATTTGCACCCATTCTGACAAGACGGTTGTTGCCGTCAAGCACAGCGGTAACAGACGCAACCTTGTAAACCTCGTCCAGTACATTTATGTACTGCTTGAACTTCTCAATTGAATTTGCCATTTAAAATTTCCTCACTTTTCTGTAAATTTAGTTTTGAGGCGCAAGCCCCATAATCTCACGAACATCATTCTCGGTAATCTGTCCACCAAATCCCATCGTGGACGCAATAACCGTCGGCACCCCCTCATCAGGTGCAAAGATGTCCTCACGACCGTCAACAAGCCCGCCGAAAATCTCGCCATCGGACCTGCCGGCGTTTTTTTCGTCCTGAACCGCCTCCAGAAACTCAGCCATAAGACCGCTTTTCGTAAAATCGTTCAAAAACTTTGCATCGCCTGCCGCATTGTCGAATCTTTTTTCAAGAGCTTCACGGCTCTTTGCCGCCTCACTTTGGTCAATGACTTTTTGCAGCTCCTCAATCTTAATCTTCATTTTTTCTGCCTCACATTGACTGTTTTCAAGACTCTTCACCGTTTCTTTATATCCTGCAAGCTTTGCTTCTGCTTCGGAAAGCTGAAGCTTTAACCCTTCAACCTCTCCCTTTGCCTTTCCGACTCCCTGAGAATGTATATCCAGAATTCTTTTCAGCTGTTCATCAGTAATCCCTTCAATAATTCCTCTCAAATCGTCTCTTGTCATAAGCTTATAACTCCTTTCAGTTTGTTCTCGCAGTAACTCTCTGCAATTTATACCGTTAGTTTATCGTCATTCCGGACAAATTTTTATTTTCTCTCCCCATATTGTCATTTCACAAATGTCACATTGTAGGGGCCGGCGTCCTCGACGGCCCGTGACACCAAAAGCCCCACTCTGTCATTCTGAGGCGCAGCCGAAGAATCTTACCCTCCAACAACCTTCTTCGCCGTCTCCTCATCCTCGCCGAAATACCACATACGGAACTCCCAGGGCATCATAATCCCGTTCTCAACAAGCCGCTCCTTTTCCTCAAACTCGGTCTTTCGATCAGCCGCAATGCTGTCGTCAAATTCAAACTCAGTGCTGTACTTGCCGAGCGGTGCAAGATTATATAGGGTACACCATACATCCATCGCATACACCAAATCATTGAGCGCATTGCGAAGCGCCTTCTGATTATCTGTAATAGTGGTGTAGCTGCGCTGCCTTGATGTCCTGATTTCCTCTGCCGTCTTGTCGTTGTTGTTCATTGTCGAAAGCGTGCCGTAAGCAAACCCGCAGTTGAACTCAATCTGTCTGAATATCTTGTCAAACCCACTGGAGAACTCTGCCTCCCGAATCTGCGGCGACCACTCACGGAAGAAGTCGATATCCTCCACATCCAAAGTCTTGTAAAGTCTCTTGTCGGGGAGCCTGGGTCTGCCGTCCTTGTCCCGCTTGAACGCCATCGTGTTGGCAATCAGCGCACGCTCACCGCTCTCAAACTCCCATAAGAACCTCTCATACTGCTTGTCCGCATCCTGAATTAAGTTGACCGCATTGGCGAATACCGAAACCCCAATGGGTGACGCAGGCTCAATAGTGTTTGCAACCGCAGGCCTAAAATAGCCGAAAAGCGGCCTTTTTACATTCCCGATTGCAAGGCTCTCCGCAAGATTTGCCCATTCCGTCACGGATGCAATCGGCACCTCGCGGCCAATACTCCCCCGGCTGTGACTCTTGAACGCCCGATTGGAAATCTCGTAACATTCTCCGATAAGCTTGTGCTCCTCCAGCCGTGTATAGTACACACCATCTTTCACAAGCGGCTGAACAAATATTGCACCGGTAATCCTTCCCGACTCGTCAAACGCCGTAGGGAAGAATCCGTCCGCCTGAATGTAATCCACGCGTATTTCACCGTTTGCAACATACGGCTTCATAACCATGCCACCCTTGGCACACCCGTGCTCCACCGGGATCCTGATATTTTCAATCACCTTCTGATACGCCTCGTTAAGGAACTCCGCTCTCTTTCCGCCCGTAACCTTTGAACTGAGCTCCAGCGTAACCATCCTCGCCATCTCAAAGGAAATCGCCGCAGCTAAATGCAAGCCCGAACCATCCTCATACATCTCACGCCAGATACTCTGAAGCTGTGCCATCTCGGGCGAAATGGCAATGTCCCTCTTCAGAACATTCCTCATCATACTTTTGTTATACATTTCCTTGTTTCTCCTCCCTAAAAATTCTCTAATCCCTTCAAACATAAATCTACCTCTCTTAAACCAACTTATCTTACAGCAGCCTCTTCGCCGCCACCGTAGCGCAAAAATATCTTATATCATCCATCGCATGGTCAAACTCCTTAACCACACGGTCCTCCGCCGAATTCTCGTCCCAGGAATATACACCAAACTCCCGGATTGCATCCTCGCAGGACTCGTGAATTAATAGCTTGTCCCCCTGAAGCAGCGTCCCCGTAAGCCTGATTCCGTCCAGAACCGAGTTGTTCGCCTTGCGAACCGCAAATCTGCCGTGCCGCCTTATGGTGGCAATGAAGCTGGCAGCGGAAGGGTCAATTATCACACACTTAACCAAAACCCCCTCCGCCAAACGCTCCAGCCTCTCGTAATATTCCTCATCCGTAAGCAAAGCCCGTTGCTGCTTGCCCGAGTAATACCACTCGCGTATTCTCACCGCCCCCCGGTCATCAAGCCGCCATAGCCCCATACTGCACGGATTGAGGGTCCCGTAGTCAATTGATATATAATATTCCGCACACCCCTCAGTCTCCGGAACCTCGCGGATAATGTGCCGTGCCTTGTCAAACATCGGGTAAACAAGCCCCTCAGCACTGCACCACTCCCCTAAAATAAACCTCCGGTAAAAAACCCCCGTGTACTCCTTTTTAAGCTCGTCCACATACTTTTTGTCAAGAAAAGTATTGTCGTCAATCAAAAACTCCATCATAAAAAAATCAAGCTCGTCCCGACGGTCAATGTAATTCACCTTGAACCAGTGATTGGGATTGTCAGGATTGGTCGTGCCAAACAGCTTGGCATTCGGCTCCGAAAGCCTTGAGAGTAACATATTGAAAAACTCCTCATTAAAAAGCGTAACCTCATCACAATACGCCCCCTGAAGGGTCATCCCACGAATTTTGCTCTCCGCACCGGCATCACTTACCCCCTCAAGATAAATCTTTCTGCCAAATAACTCCCCCTCTTTCTTGGAAAGTGAATACCAAAAATTCTTTCTTCCGGCAAGAACCTCAAGCAAATCAAGACAGTTCCGCTTTAATGTGGTAAGCGTTTTTGCCGTCATTATGTACGCCTTGTCGGGCGGCATATTCCGTATCCAGACACACCAGAGCACCAGGCTTATCCAGGTCTTACCCGACCTGACACTTCCGTGTAAAATATTAATACGCCTGAGCCCGCCCTTGGCGGCTTCCATCAGCTCGTTCTGCTTGTCTGTAAGGTTTCTGTATCTTTTCATAACTTTACCTCACCTCTTCAAAATCCCCAAGAATTTCTGCAAGCTGCCCGTCCGATGCCTTCTCCTTCTCGTCCGCACCGAACTTGTCAAGCAAAGTCCCCATCACCGACGAAAGCTGATTAAGCGGCGCACTTTGAATTCGTTCCTCATTCTTAAACTCCTTCATTATCCTGTCAATAATCTTGCACGCCGCCTTCTTTTTGGAAAGTATGTATTCGGTAACAAGACTGTCCTCCGCCTTGGCGGAACTCTTCTTTTGTGTCGCCATTGCCTCGCCTCCTTGATTTTTATTCTATCAGAACACACCGAACAAAAAACACCACTTACTATTTTCCCTTCTCACACTTCTTCAAAAACCTGGCAGCAGCCATTCTCACTCCGTTTTCGGTGTTTCCTCCACCGGTCATATACGCAACTTTACGCCAGGACATACACTTTGCATACCGGTAATATATAATCTGTCTGGTGAAACTGTCCTCAATCCCGTCTATAAATTCATTTATCTCATCACGAAGCCTCTTGCAACGCCTTACCTTCTCAACCAACCTCGCCTCATGCTCCGCAATAATCTTTTCCTTTTCGGAATTTTTCCGTGTCCCCTCGGATTTTCTCGCCTTAATCTTAAGCTCAACAAGCTCCTCCGTGTCATTCATAATCTCCCTGTTTAAATAATAAAGCTGCATAAGCTTTTCTTTTGTCATTTGCATTCCTCCAAAAAATCTTTATCTACCCCAATCGTAGGGTTTGTCATAGCCCTCCTTGTGTAAAGGAGGGTGGCGCACGAAGTGCGACGGGAGGATTGTAACAAACCGTGACCCCCAACGCCTTTCCATTCAAAAAAACGCCCCGCATTTTCACCTCAATTATTCATTATTAACTTATCTTCTCCCATCCGTAATACTTCACAAAACACTCCACCGAACAAAATATCCGCCCCATCTCATCCCGACACGGCTCATCATCAACAAAGTCAATCTCCATCTTGCACTCCTCACAAAACTCCGCCGACCTCTCATCATCCGCCCGGCTCCCAAACCTCTCTGTAATCAAAATCTCATAATCCGTAATCCCCATTGCTCACCTCTTTCCCTTGTCCCACTTTCGGGACATCTTCTGTAAAAAAAATATTTTTCTCTTGTATTTGCGCCCCATTTCACCGCCCTTCATTTCTCGTCCCATAACTGGGACAAACATAGCCTACCATAATTTTCCTGCTTTGTCAACCCACTTTTGGGATTTTTTTTTGAATTTTATTAAAATTTTGTTGCAAAATTGGGATAAACGTGATACAATAAAGCACAAGGCGGTGAACCCAACATGTTAAAAAATGAATTGTTAAAAAAAGTAAGAAAGGAAAAGGGAATCAGTCTTGCCAGACTTTCGGAGCTGACCGGTATCGCCAAATCAACTCTGCACCGATATGAAAACGGCGAGACAAAGAAATTCCCCCCGGACGCAATGCCCATAATTGAACGAGTGCTGAATCTTCCGTCAGGAACGCTGTACGGAATGGAGCACATATACAAAAAACTCCCTACTCCCGAAATTACAACAGATTATGTTGAATTTCCGGTAATCGGCGAGGTGGCTGCAGGCTACGAGCATATAGCCGTTGAGGATTGGGAAGGCGACAAAATCAAAATCCCTGCCGAGTATATTGCCGGCAGAGGCAAGGAGAATTATTTTGTACTCCGTGTAAAAGGCGACAGTATGTACCCCCAGTATCAGGACGGGGATAAGGTTCTGGTGTTAAAGCAGTCAACAATGGATTACAGCGGCCAGATTGGAGTAATCATCTACGGCGACGAAAACGCCACCCTCAAAAAGGTGGAATATAAGTTTGGTGAAAACTGGCTGAGATTAGTCCCCATAAACCCCAACCACCCGACCGTAAAGATTGAGAACGAGGATTTGGAGCATTGCCGTGTCCTCGGCGTCCCCAAGCTCCTCATCCGTGAATTTAAAGACTAATTAAAAACAAAGCGGGCAAACTATGTTTGCCCGCTTTGTCACTCTGCAAACAATACATTGTAGGGACTGGCGTCCTCGACAGTCCGTGACCCTCAGCGCCCAACCCCAACCGTAGGGGAGATTCACGAATCGCCCATTTTGTCATTCTGAGGCACAGCCGAAGAATCTTAGGCCCCCTTACTCCACCCCGACACAGCCTTCCACTTTTGAGGGGAAGGGGGACCGCTTGCGGTGGATGAGGTGTTTTTTCAAACTCCTCGCTCCCATCAACTTCTTTCCAATCAAAAAGACCTTGCTTAATATACCAAGCAAGGTCTTTTTAACTAATGTAATATCCCTTCGATTATTTACAGCGTCCCAAACAATCTGTCCCCTGCATCACCAAGACCGGGAACAATATACGCATTCTCGTTAAGACATTCATCAAGCACGCCGACAAACACATCAACATCGGGATGGTCTTTTTTCAAAACCTCAACACCCTCAGGTGCTGCAATTGTGCAGGCAAAACGGATATTTTTTGCACCGCGTTTTTTGATAAACTCAATTGCCGCACTTGCACTGCCACCCGTTGCAAGCATCGGGTCAAGAACTATAACCTCACGCTCAGCAATATCTGTGGGCAGCTTGCAGTAATACTCTTTCGGCAGATGTGTATCGTGGTCTCGTTCAAGACCGATATGTCCCACCTTTGCCGCAGGTATAATTTCGAGGAACGGTTCAACCATACCAAGCCCTGCACGAAGAATCGGCACAAGCACCGGCTGTTTTTTAAGGAGTCCGCCCTTTGTTTCGCAAATAGGGGTTTCAACTAAAGCCTCATCAAGCGGCAGCTCGCGGGTTGCCTCGTATGCAATCAGCTTGCCAATTTCGTATACCAAATCTCTGAAGTCCTTAACACTTGTATTCTTATCTCTAAGCAATGTAAGCTTGTGTGTCAGCAAGCTGTGATTAAGCACAGTCACTTTACTCATAACCAAAACCTCTTTCGCAATTCGTTTATTATTGAGTTTATTATACTACACCATTTTACTTTTGTAAAGAATTAGTTTTTATCCTACACTACCCAAGCCCAAACCACGAGAAGTGGAATGCCTTCCTCTTGCAGAGAAGGTAGCGATAAATAAGGTGGATGCGACGAAATGTCGTCCCCGACATTTACAAACAGTTCACATCTGTTCTACACCCTACGGCACTCCCCCACAAGTCATATCGATAGTGTAAGCTTATGAAATGCAAAAGAATATTTGCCTAATTTTCCAATTCATAATTTCTTTACAATTTCCCTATTGACTTTTAAAGTTTCAATGCTATAATAAAATCAAAGGTCAAAGAAAGTCAAAGTCAAAAAGGAGCACAGAAATGAAGCTTAGTAATATAATCGAAGAATTCATCAAAGAAATGCTTGAGGAAAGTCAGGAGGTCGAGCTGCAGCGCAACGAACTTGCAAGCAGGTTCAACTGCGTGCCCTCGCAAATCAACTATGTCATTTCAACAAGATTTTCACCCGAAAGAGGTTATAGTGTAGAGAGCAGGCGTGGCGGCGGCGGTTATATCAGAATTACAAGAACAGCTCCCAAGGACAAAAGCTATATCTTCCACGCAGTGAACGCCATAGGAAGTTCCATTTCTTCCGCAAGTACAACGGCGCTTATACGGGATATGTTCAGCTGCGGCATAATCACCCAGCGTGAAGCCGCGATAATACTTGCGGCACTCAGCGACAATTCCATTCCCGTCAGCTATCCCGAAAAGGGTATTATCCGAGCTAAAATGCTGAAAAATATACTTGTTAATCTTGTATAGAATTCAGCCCGTCATTCTGAGCGAAAGCGAAGAATCTTTGTAGGGGCGATTCACGAATCGCCCGCTTAGGTCACCACAAAGGAGGTAAAAACTATGAAATGTCAAAAATGCGGCATAAACGAAGCAACAACACATATCAAAAAAATAGTCAACGGCAACAAGTCCGAAATATTTCTCTGTTCGCAATGAGATCGGA
>SVJR01000011.1 GCA_015068845.1 Oscillospiraceae bacterium | reverse complement strand
TGACTAATCGCAGACGAGCATTTACAAGCTTTCAAGCGAAAATCTGCGATATTTTGTGAAATTATTATGCCATTCTTTCATTTTAACTTTACACTACCTTAATTCCTAAAATTTAAATTTAAAATTTTGAACGTATACAGGAGCAATTGCCCCCATTTGCGATAAAACAAAATTACCAGTTAATATAACATCCTTATTTTTTTTCAAATATAATATATTCATCACTTACACAAGACAATAGAACCGTCCCCGTGTCTTCAAGACAATAGAACCGTCCCCGTGTCTTCTCTTCCCCGTGTCTTCAAGACAATAGAACCGTCCCCGTGTCTTCCGTGTCTTCTTCCCCGTGTCTTCCGTGTCTTCGAACCGTCCCCGTGTCTTCCGTGTCTTCTTCCGTGTCTTCTGTCGTTATTTCTTATTAGCTGTATTATTTCTTAATACATTTGATACAGTGCTTTGAGAAACACCTAACATATCTGCAATGTCGTCTTGTGTATATGTGCGTGCTAAATCTTTTATTATCTCATTTCTTTGGTTTTTATTTAAATAGTTTGGTATGGTAATCAGTTTTTGTTCCTCAACGCCAGTATAGGAAAATGATTTGATATACGTTTTACCGTCATTTGTTGTTGCTTTTGCAAATTGCTCACCCGTTCTTTTTTTTACTCCTAATTTTAAAGATATTAAGTTTTCAGGAATGATTTCTTTTTCATTTTGAAAAATAGTTAGTAAATTCTTAGACATAACATATGGCTCCTTTATCAGAATAATATTAATATAGACAAGGGGACGGTTCTCCTGTCTTGCGGGCAATGGGGGATTTTATAACTCCGAAAGAGATGTGAAGAAAAAATTAACTCTGCAAAATGTTATTTAGTATTGACAGGAGAGATGTTTTACTATATAATGTTTCTTGCGACACCTTTTAAGCACAATATCTTGTGTTTTGGTGAACCGCAAGGAGAGGTGAAATATATGAAGATTATTAAGAGAAACGGCGCTGAAGAGAACTTCAACGAGGAAAAGATACTTGTTGCGATTACCAAGGCGAATGAGTCGGTTGATGAGGATGTGCGTATGACCGATTTGCAGATTAAGAGAATTACCGAGTCTGTTGTGATTTCGTGCGAGGCTTTGGGTCGTGCTCCGTCGGTCGAGGAAATTCAGGACCTTGTGGAAAAGAAGATTATGGCACACGGGGCGTTTGAGGTTGCGAAAAACTACATTACATATCGTTACACCCGTTCGTTGGTGCGTAAGAGCAACACCACCGATAACAAGATTTTATCACTTATCGAGTGTAACAATGAGGAGGCAAAGCAGGAGAATTCCAACAAGAACCCTGTTGTGAACTCCACTCAGCGTGACTATATGGCAGGCGAGGTTTCAAAGGATATCACAAACCGTATTCTGCTGCCCAAAGACATAGTTGATGCCCACAACGAGGGGCTTATCCACTTTCACGATTCCGACTACTTTGCACAGCATATGCACAACTGTGACCTTGTCAACTTAGAGGATATGCTGCAGAACGGAACGGTTATTACGGGAACACTTATCGAAAGACCCCACAGCTTTTCGACCGCCTGCAACATTGCGACCCAGATAATTGCACAGGTTGCATCAAACCAGTACGGCGGTCAGTCGATTTCGCTTACACATCTTGCACCGTTTGTTGAGGTTTCCCGTCAGAAGCTTCGCAAGGCTGTCACAGCGGAGCTTGAGGCTTTGGGTGTTGATGCGACAGAGGAACAGATAAGCGAGATGACCGAAAAAAGGGTTCGCGAGGAAATTCAGCGTGGTGTTCAGACCATTCAGTATCAGGTTGTAACCTTGCTCACCACCAACGGACAGGCTCCGTTTGTTACGGTGTTTATGTATCTTGGCGAGGCGGAGGACGAGCAGACCAAGCGTGACCTTGCGCTCATTATTGAGGAGGTTCTACTCCAGCGGTATCAGGGTGTTAAGAACGAAAAGGGAATCTGGGTTACTCCGGCGTTCCCCAAGCTCATTTATGTGCTTGAAGAGGATAACATTCACGGGGATTCAAAATACTGGTATCTTACTGAGCTTGCAGCGAAGTGCACAGCAAAGCGTATGGTTCCCGATTACATTTCTGAAAAGAAGATGCTTGAACTGAAGGTTGACAAAAACGGCGAGGGACATTGCTACACCTGTATGGGTTGCCGCAGCTTCCTTACACCGTATGTTGACGAAAACGGCAAGCCGAAGTATTACGGCAGATTCAACCAGGGTGTTGTAACCATTAACTTGGTTGACATTGCGTTGTCATCAGGCGGTGACAAGGAGAAGTTCTGGAAGATTTTTGACGAGAGACTGGAGCTTTGTTACAGGGCGCTTATGTGCCGTCACGAAAGACTCAAGGGCACACTCTCTGACGCAGCGCCGATACTCTGGCAGCACGGTGCGCTTGCAAGACTTGAAAAGGGTGAGCCGATTGACAAGCTGCTGTTTGGCGGCTACTCTACAATTTCCCTCGGCTATGCAGGTCTCTATGAGTGCGTGAAGTATATGACAGGTAAGAGCCACACCGACCCTGAGGCAACCCCGTTTGCACTTGAGGTTATGGAAAAACTCAATGCGGCGTGCCGCGGTTGGAAGGCGGAGCATAACATTGACTTCAGCCTTTACGGAACTCCGCTTGAATCCACCACTTACAAGTTTGCAAAGTGCTTGCAGAAGCGGTTTGGCGTTATCCCGGGTGTTACCGACAAGGGCTACATCACAAACAGCTATCATGTTCATGTTACTGAGGAGATTGATGCATTTGAGAAGCTTCGGTTTGAGGCGCAGTTTCAGCATTTATCGCCAGGCGGGGCTATCAGCTATGTGGAAGTTCCCAATATGCAGCACAACCTTGAGGCGGTGCTGCAGGTAATGAAGTTTATATACGATAATATTATTTATGCCGAGCTCAACACCAAGTCGGATTACTGTCAGGAATGCGGATTTGACGGCGAGATAGAGGTTGTTGAGGAGGACGGCAAGCTGGTATGGAAGTGCCCCAACTGTGGCAACTCTGATCAGGACAAGATGAATGTTGCACGCCGTACCTGCGGTTATATCGGTACACAGTACTGGAATCAGGGCCGCACACAGGAGATTAAGGAAAGGGTGCTTCATCTATAATGAATTACGGTCACATCAAAAATTGCGATATTGCCAATGGCGAAGGCGTGCGTGTTTCCCTGTTTGTTTCGGGGTGCACAAACCGCTGCAAGGACTGTTTTCAGCCGGAAACATGGGATTTTAACTTCGGTCAGCCATACACTCAGGCAACCGAGGACGAGATTATAAATATGCTCGAACCGGCGTATATAAACGGCCTGACCCTGCTGGGCGGCGAGCCGTTCGAGCCCGAAAATCAGCGGGCGTTGGTGCCGCTGGTGAAAAAGGTGAAAATCCTCTACCCCACCAAAACTGTGTGGGCGTATACCGGCTTTACGCTGGACCAGCTTCTACGCCAAACGCCGCATCCGAGGTGCGAGGTGACTCAAGATTTGCTTTTCAATATTGATGTTTTGGTTGACGGAAAATATGAGGCTGATAAGAAGAACATCAGTTTAAAATTCCGCGGTTCGGAAAATCAAAGACTTATTGATTTGCCTAAGACTTTTAAGAAAGGTAACATTGTCCTTTGGGATAAATAAGGTGAAAAAGGCAAAGCTCCGCAATTTGCGGAGCTTTGCCTTTGTGCTTGGAAAAATGTACCGACGGTAGGCATCGTCCAACAAACCGATGCCTACCCGTGTAAAAAGGATATGCATTTCTTATCCCGGAAATAAAAAATGCGCCAACCGGAGCTGACGCATGAAAAACGCCAGTTCGGCTTGCACCACACAAAACCACTTATCGCACAATCAATACACGAAAAGAAACCGGCGTTTTTACCGAAAGGTAAAAACGGGTATTAATTGTGCTTAAAATTTATTCGGTTTTGTGTGGTAAACCCATTATAGCACTTAATTCGATAAATTACAATAGGCTTTTTTTGTAACTTTTTGTAGAATTATGGAATTGACCGAAAATTAATTTAGTGGGGAATAATTAAAAAGTCCGTACACTACCGTGTACGGACTTTTGGAGCGGAAGACGAGATTCGAACTCGCGACGTTCACCTTGGCAAGGTGACGCTCTACCACTGAGCCACTCCCGCAAATATTTAGTTTTTCAACTGCATTAGCTATTTTAGCACACAACAAATGGTTTGTCAAGGGTAAAATATAAAAAAATATTGAAAAATATTTTTTGGGGGAGTATAATTAAAACAGATACAACTCTTGGCGGAGGGATATTATGTTTAAACGAATTTTAGGGTTTGTCACGGCGGTTGCCGTGCTTGTTTCATCGGCGGCTTGGGCGAATTGGCCGACGGGAACTGTTAATATACAAAAGTTAGGTGATATTGACGGTGAGATTACTTTGATTGTTGAGCTTGAGGGCGGAGGAGTTCTGGAACTTCAGCAGACCGGAGCACTTTACAGCGAAATCGCTGCGGTACGCAGCGTTGCAAGTGTTCAGGCAGAGGCTATGGCGCAGGTTGCTGATATAACCGGTTCGGAAATTCAGGGGCGGGTTACGCATATTATGAATGCTCTTGTGGTTGACGGTACATACGGGGACATTGAACGGCTGGAGGCTCTGGATGAGGTTAAGGCAGTTTATATTTGCGAGGAGTACGAGGTTATTGAGCCGGTTGAAACCGTTGCGGTTGAGACTGTGGCGGTTGGTGAAGCTGAGTATGAGGAGCAGTATGATATTCTGGGCAGCGGCGATATCCGCAGACTATACGATGGTGACGGGATTGTTGTAGGAATCGTGGATTCAGAGTTCTGGTATGACCATCCTGCGTTCAAAACACCGCCGACGGCACAGGCGCTTTCGTTTGAGGATATTGAGAGCTTGCTCAGCGTGGAGAGCTTTGTTGCAGAGTCGCGATATCCGGGGCTTAAGGCGACTGATGTATATAAAAGCGAAAAAATTCCGTTTGCGTTTGACTATGCAAACCGTGACGCTGACCCTAAGACCGATAATGAAATCAACTATCACGGCACACACGTGGCAGGGATTGTTGGTGCAAACGGTGACGGGCTTCCGGGTGTTGCGAGCAACACTCAGCTTGTGCTCGGAAAGGTTGCGGTTGACGGGTCGAGGTCGGCAACAACGGATTTGATGATTTATGCGCTTGACGATATGGTTCGGCTCAAGGTTGATGTTATAAACCTTAGTATGGGGATTTCTGCAGGGTTCTCGACAAGCTGCGGAATTTTTGATTCGGTGTACGAACGGATTGAGGGTGCAGGAATTGCGATTGTTGCTGCGGCGGGTAATGACGGGAGATACGGCGATGCTCTAATTGGTGCGCCGACGGCATCGGCGCCGGATTACGGAATGGTTAGTGCGCCTGCGGTCAATGAATATTCTATGGCGGTGGCATCGGTGGGCAAGGGCAACGGCAAGCTGACCCTTAGCGACGGCACGGCGGTTATCTATCACGATACTTCTGAGGCGTACTGCGATTTGCGTATGGATAAGAGCTTTTCTGCTGAGGCGGCGGTTGAATATGTGGATTGCGGAAGGGGAACGGCTGCGGAGTATTCGGCAATTGCAGGCCTTGAGGGTAAAATTGCACTAGTCACCCGTGGCGGGGCAAGCTTTTCGGACAGCTTTCTCGGCGCACAGAACAAGGGTGCATTGGCTGTGATACTGATTAATACGGAAGATGTATATATTAGTGCAATGGCAGAGGGCTGCAGTATTCCTGCGGCGGTAGTGACCGCAACGGACGGCACGGCTCTTAAAACTGCGGCTGTAAAAACTGTTAGGGTGGGAAAGCGTGAGTTTGGTGCAAGCGCATTCTCCAGCAGGGGCGCGTCGCCGGATTTGAGGCTGAAGCCTGAAGTTGCTGCAGTAGGCGAGAATGTTCTGTCTGCCGCCTACAACAACGGATATGCTTACAATGCCGGAACTTCTATGGCGACACCTCAGTACGCCGGAGCGTTTGCGTCGGTTCTGGATTACATCAATCAGGATATAAATTCTGCTATGTCAAAAAGTGCAAAACGGGTACTTGCGACACAGCTTCTCAATTCGACGGCAGTGGTAATGCGGGAATTTTCGGCTAATCAGGACAATCCGCCGACTTCGCCCAGAGCTCAGGGGGCAGGTGCGGTAAGCTTAGAGAATGCCGTTAAATCGCCGGCGGTGGTAGTGAATACCTACAACGACAAGGTTAAGGTTGAGTTGGGCGAGATTTCGGGGACGGGAACGGATTTTTCGTTCATTGTCAAAAATATTTCGCTTGAGCCGGTTACATATAATCTGAGTGCAGAGGTTGTGACAGACGGTGTTACACAGATAACATCGGATGGCGGTAAGAACTTGAATGTTGTTGACGGAAGCCGGTCTTTGAGCGGCGCGGCGGTGACTTTTGATTGCGGAGAGTCCGTTACAGTTCCGGCGAGCGGTGTGGTGACGGTTAATGCGAGGATTGACCTTTCGGGAGCAGATGTTTCGGCTCTTGGTGAGGTGTTTGAAAATGGGTTCTTTGTTGAGGGGTTTGTCTATCTTTCAAATACAGACTTGCCGCAGCTTTCCATTCCATTTATGGGATTTTACGGGGACTGGAGCGCTGTTCCGGCTTTTGACGGCGAGGATTACGGATTGTTAAACGGCTTGTGCAGGGCGTTTACAAAGGATGGCGCATCGTATGTTGCAAGGCTTAATTCGGACGATGAAGGGGTGAGGTTCTTTTCACCCGAGACCGGTGAGCTGGGATTCACGGTGCAGAGTGTAAGAAACCTGAGAGAGGTGGAGTTTGCGGTTTATGACGGTAGCGGCAGGATGGTTTATTGCGCCAGAGGAAGCAATGTCGGAAAGAATATGGATAACGAATATAGTATCTTTGCCGGAGGCTTTGACGGGACGGCAAGCGGTACGCAGCTTCCGGATGGTGAGTATACAGCAGTTATGACTGCTGTGCCCGATTGCAGTGACGGAGCAGAAAATCCCCAGGTTTTCCGGTTTGACATACTGATGGACAGCGTTGCACCGACGCTCGATGATGCGCTTGTCCGCACCGAGACCGTTAACGAAAAGTCGGGCAGGTGGCTATGGGTGAAGGCGGCAGACGAGACATCGGGCTCGCCGGTGGAATGTCGGTTTATTGACTCGGAAGGTTCGGCTATTTCGCCGCTTTATATTGCAAGTGACATCGGGCACAGACTATTTAATGTAACGGGCTATTCGCTTGGCGACACAAAAATACGGATCTTTGATTTGGCGATGAATATTTCGGACTACGCCATTACGGCGGCGGACGGGTTTGTTGGCTATTATGACAGCGTAACGCTTAAATCGCTCAGTCCGTGGAGTGCGTTTGTTGCCGGTGGGCTTATCCTGAACCGATACGATGTTTCAAAGAATACCGATGGCTACACGCAAAGGCTGTTTGTGTGGGACGACAATTTAAATCCGCTTGCGGCATCCTTTGATGTGGAATAAAAATAAAAGCCCTTTTTGAAAAGGGCTTTTAAATTAGATAAACATTGTCTATTTTTTTATAATTTCATAAAAGTCTTTATAGAGGTAAAGCGAGCCGCAGATTACTGTTGGCTTGTTTTTTTTGAGTGCCAGAGTGTATGCGTTCTTTAAATCTTTAAAGGGGGTTGAGGAAATTCTGTGATTTTTTGCAATTTCACATACAACTTCGGCTTCGGCGGCACGGGGGTTGTCATTGACCTTTACGGCAAAGACCTCGGAATTGTCCATAAGACCGGAGTCTTTTAGTGCCGAAAACGAGCCGTCAATATCCTTGTCGCCCATAAACGCCATAATAAAGGTTGCACCCTGCCAATGGGGAAAGTAGTGGTGAATACTTTCTATAAGGGTGTTAATGCCGTTTTTGTTGTGAGCTCCGTCATAAATTACCACGGGGTCGTTTTGTATGATTTCAAACCGTGCCGGGTTGGTTGCTTTTTTGAGTCCGGAGTGGATAAATTTCTCGTCTATACCCAGAGCCAGAGCTGTTTCAACTGCGAGGGCAGCGTTTTCGGGTTGATAGAAACCTGTAATTCCACATTCTAGGGAGTTGAGATTTTTGTAATTGAATATTTCGTGGAAGTTTTGCGACTTGATTATTTCGGGAATGTCTGCTACAAGCAGGCGGTTATGCCGGTTTTTGCACACTTTTGCCAGTACGGACATTGCAGCTTGGGTTTGGGGTGATGTCACGGTCAGACCCTCTGTGGCATTGTCGAGCGGAGCTTTGATTATGCCGGCTTTTTCGGTTGCGATTTCCGTCAGAGTGTTGCCGAGGTATTCGGTATGGTCAAGGTCAAGCCGTGTTATTACTGAGGCAAGGGGCGGCGGAATGATGTTTGTTGCGTCCCTTGTGCCGCCGAGACCTGTTTCGAGAATAACGATGTCGCATTTCTTTGCTTTGAAGTAGCAGAGTGCGGCGGCTGTCCATATCTCAAACTGAGTGGGAAGCTCCCCTTGCTCGGCTTTGACTTTTTCGGCACTTTCCTGTACTGAGTTGAGAAGAGAATCAAGCTCGGCATCGTCGATAAGGGCACCGTCAATTGAAATTCGTTCGGCTACCTTCACTAGATTGGGCGAGGTATATTTTCCGGTTTTATAGTCTGCATCGGTAAAAATGCATTGCAGAAAGCTGCAGACTGAGCCTTTGCCGTTTGTGCCGGCTATATGAATAAACTTTAAATCGTTCTGGGGATTGCCAAGGTGGTGGAGCAGGCGTTCGATGCTTTCGAGGCGGAGTCTTGCGATTGCCTGAAAGCTGTTTGCGTAGCTTTTGAAGGTGTTGTCGTTCATTTTAGTGTGTTGCCTCCTTTGATTTGAGTCGGCTCAATGTGATGGTCAGGGGATAGAGTGTGATGGGAACGATAATGTGGAGAATGAGCTTTATTACACCTGCGGGGACTCTGATAATAAAGCCTGCCGTAAATGTCGCATACCAGCCCAGCCACAGCGAAAAGACGGTTGTGGTAATTACCATATCAATAAACAGCTGGCAAAATGCGCAAAGAATAACTCTTACGGCGTAGTCGGTGCGGCTGAGGTTCTTTTTGAGGAAGAACAGACCGAAGGTGAAGCCGGAGATAAATTCGATTACGGTAATCTGGGGGATAATGGGGCCGCTTGGGGCAAGGATACAGTTCATAATATCCCCGACCGCTGCGACCAGACCGCCGTACACGGGACCATAGAGGATAGCGGTCAAAAATACTGATATGAATTTAAGCGGAATTTTGACTACCGTGCCCAGTCTAAAGGTACAGAACACCGAAAGAAGGGTGGTGATTGCCATAAGAAGGCCCAGTATACAGATGTCGCGGACTTTAAGTGATGGAAAAAATCTGTTTTGCATAAAAAATTACCCTTTCTGCAGAATCGCTACAAAAAGGGTAATAGAATATACGAATTTTGCAGCAACGGAATGCGGAACCAATATCGCAAGCCCGAATCGGGGCTTTTCGTAAAGACAGCAACTTCCCGTCCGTCCTTCACTTAACGCATTGATTCCTACTTTGCTATTTCAAAAATCCTATGTTTGGTTTTTACTGCTTGCCAAGCTTGTTGCGGCTGTCTTTTACGATTGCAATGCACTGTTCGAGGTCGCGAACGGTCTTGAGCACAACAGCTTCAACATTCTCGAGCAGGTAGTCGGAATACTGGTAAACAGAATTCTTTTCGGCATTTGCTTCTGCGTTTGCCTGACTCATAATCTCTGCAGCGGCTGCAGTTGCCTTTTTGGTAATCTCATTCTCGTCAACCATTGCGATAAGCTGGTCGTTGGCGTTCTTGATGATTTCCTCGGCTTCCTTGCGGGCATCGTTTATGATGTTCTGACGCTCTGCCTTAATCCATTTTGCCTGTTCTAAGTCTGTGGGCATTTTAAGACGGATTTCGGAAAGAATTTCAAGAAGCTCTTCCTTGTCCAGAAGGCAACGGCCTGTAAAGGGCACAGCCACTCCTTTGTCGATAATGTCCTCCAACTCGTTTATTAAACCTAAAGTATCCAGTTCCATATCGGTACCTCCTTAAAAATTCAAGTTTTTAATGACCAAAACGGCGTTTGACTGCGGATTCAATCTCCGGTGTAACAAGTCCATGAAGCTCGCCGTTGTATTTTGCAACTTCCTTGACAATGCTGGAGCTTAAGAACATAAACTCGGCACTGCACGGTATAAATACCGTTTCAATTTCGTCGAAGAGGGCACGGTTTGTAAGTGCCATCTGAAATTCGTATTCGTAGTCGGAAACAGCCCGCAGGCCTTTAATGATTATTTTATAGCCGTTCTCCTTCATAAATGTCGCAAGAAGTCCTGAGAATGAGCAGACTTCAACATTGGGGAATTCCTTTGTGGCTTCCTCAATCATTGAAACTCTTTCCTCAAGAGTGAAGAGGGGGCTTTTTTTGTCGTTAATGAGCACTGCTACAACAACCTTGTCAAAAAGCGCGGAGGCGCGTTTTATAATATCAAGATGGCCGTTTGTGCAGGGGTCAAAGCTGCCGGGATAAACTGCGGTTTTCATAGCGGTTCACCTTTCTCGTTTGTGTGGGCAAAGGACGAAAACCGTGGTTTTGCCGTACTTTGCGCTGCGTTTTATGTCAAATTGGTCATTGGCGGGGGTTTCACCCAAATGCTCGCTCTCGGCAACAATGATGCCGTTTTCGGTGAGCAGATTTTTGTTATAAATCAAAGCTATTGCTTTTGTCAGAAGCCCCGTATTATACGGCGGGTCGAGAAATATGATATCAAATTTGAGGTTTGTCCGTTCAAGGTATGAAAATGCATCGCCCGAAATTAATTCGGATTTGTCAGAGACTCTGGCAAGCTCAAGGTTTTTCCGGACAACGGAGAGTGCATTTTTGTCTTTTTCTGCAAAAACACAATGCTTTGAGCCGCGGCTGAGAGCCTCGATGCCGAGACCGCCGCTCCCTGCAAAAAGGTCGAGAACCGAGTCTGCCGGCAGGTGTGGCGAAATTATGTTGAATATGGACTCCTTGACACGGTCGGTGGTGGGGCGGGTATCGTACCCTTCGGGGGCAAGGAGCTTGCGGCCTCTTGCAGAGCCTGAAATAACGCGCACCATCAATCACCTCGTTGACTATCCGTCAAAAAATAGACATATATATACTATTGTATATAATTTATAAATTTTGTCAAGGTTTTTGGCAAAAAAAACTCAAAAAAAATAAACCCCACATATGCCGTATACGGGATAAAGTAAAAACCTGCATGGCAGGTGGGATAAGTCCCGAAAACATTACAAGTCCACTGGCCGCAACAAGTTGCGGGAGGCATGTGCGCCGCCTATCGGAGATGGATTCCCTTAGATAATTTGTTGGTTTTACATTGATCCGCATCTACGAACACCGCAGGGTGTATTTACAAAGTTAAAAGCCTTTAACATTATTTGTTACAAGAAGTATATTAACACAGTTTCAGCAAAATTTCAATAGGAAAATCCTGTTTTTGAAATATGGAAAAAAATAAGTCTTTGCAAATCCGACAAAATAGTGTATAATGAGACATACACAGCATATATTTTGTTTTGATTGGCTCTGCGGTAATTTGCGGCAGGGCGTGAACATATATTTTACGGATGACAGGAGGCGAGCTTTGTGAGAATTGAACGCATAGGCGAAAACAAAATAAAGGTTACGGTCAGCGGCGACGATATTCGTATGTGGAATGTTGACCTCAAGAATTTTACCGATAACACACCTGAGGCTCAGGATATGTTCTCGTTTGCCCTTAAACAGGCTGAACAGGATGTGAACTTTACGGTTGGCAAGTCCCAGCTTCTGGTGGAGACTATGCCTGACGGTGACGAGGGGTATGTTCTGGTTATCAGCCGGCTTGAGTCGGAACGGGAGGTTGCCGAGGCGTTGATAAGAGCCGGCAAACAGGCCAGACAGACTGAGTTCCGCATTAAGCGTAAACATCGTATGAGTCCGCTCATCCGTATTTACCGGTTTCGCGACTTTGAGGCGCTTTGCCAAGGCATAGCCGAAATCCACGAGCTGTATATGGGCTCGAGCAGGTTGTTCAAGTATCAGGGTGAATTTTATCTTGAGCTTGTTCCCATTGACGCATTCGGGTTTTTTGAGATTGAGAATATTCTTTCGGAATTTTCACGCAAGGAAAAGAGTCCTGTTACAATGCAGGGGGTGCTGAACGAGCATGGGAAGCTTATGATTGAGGCAGATGCGGTGCGGAATATTGCCGCTAATTTTTTGAAATAGTTTAAATATGCAGAAACATAAAGTTTCTGCATATTTTTTTTGTTCAATTAATATATTTAAATACATTAAATAAAGGGAGCGTTTTAAATGGAAGAAAAAAAGCACGGACTTCAGATGCAGGGCAGAGAAAGACTCATGGTGTCGGGAGTGGAAGATGTAGATAGTTTTGATGATGACAAGGTGATGGCGTACACTGTTGATGGGATAATGACAGTGAGGGGGGCTGAACTGCGAATTAACCGTCTTAATGTCGAGAACGGCGAGATGGAGGTTGAAGGGATTATTGACGGGATTACATACGAGGACGGACATAAGTCGGGCGGCGGATTTTTCAGCAAAATATTCAAGTAGGTGAGTGGTTTGTATTCAACGGTTTCCGACGAGGCGGTATTCTTTTTGTGCTGCATAGCTGTGGGGGCTTTGGCGGTGTTTCTTTATGACATTCTCAGGATAAGCCGGAGGATTGTGAAGGTTGGAGTTTCTGTGGTGACGGCGGAGGATATTCTGTTCTTTGTGGTGGCGGCGCTGATGCTCTTTTATGTGGCGTATCTCAAAAACAGCGGTGAGGTGCGCTGGCAGGGGTTTATAGGCGGGGCGCTTGGCGTGGTCTTATACATCTTTGTTGTCCGGAACCGGGTTGTAGACACCGGGACTGTGCTTGTACGATGGTTCATGAAGATGTTTGTCGGGGCTGTGCGGATTTGTCTTTTTCCGGTGCGGATTATATTCAAGGCGCTCAAAAAACCGATTGCGGTTGTTGCGTGGTACACAGGCAAAAGTCTGAGACGCGCAAAACGCCTTGCGAGACAGGCAAAACTCAGGGTGGGAATGCGTGCCAAAGGTGCGTTTCTGATGCTTAGAAAAAAGTAGTTTTCTATTGACAAAAGATGAGCGGTGGTATATAATATAAGCTAAGAAAGTGTTTTAGTGTGGCGATTTGCCCCGGAATTTTTGGCGAGGTGGTGTTCACGATGCAGCAGACGAAGCGAAGAAAAGTAAAAAAAGCAAATGTTACACGACTTGTGCAGACGGTTTTGGTTCTGGTTGTATGCGTATATGTGGCTGTTATATTTATTCAGCAAAGGGTTACCCTTGCCAAATATGGGAAGGTTGCCGATGAATACAAGGACAAGATTTTGGAGGCGCAGTTGGAGCAGCAGAGACTTGAGGACGAGCTTGAGCAGGCCGGCACCGACGAGTATCTTGAACGCATTGCCAGAGACAAGCTTGGGCTTGTCAAGGCGAACGAACGCGTGTTTATTGACATTACTCAGTAGTCCTTGTTTTATGGTTTTGGTGAAATAATTTTTATTTACATATTGTATTGCTTGCAATACTTGAGGAGGATTTTTTTAGGTTATGCAAATTGAGGAAGGCAGTGTACTTCGCGGCAAGGTTACCGGTATTGCGCCTTTTGGTGCTTTTGTAGAGCTTGAGGGAGGAAAGACCGGGCTGGTACATATTTCAGAGGTGTCGTCGGAGTATGTAGAGGACATAAGCAAGCACCTGACTCAGGGTCAGAGTGTCAAGGTAAAGGTTATGTCTGTTGATGAACAGGGTAAAATCAGTCTGTCAATCAAGAGGGCAGCTGAGGAAGGCGCAAAGAAAAAGCGCGAGCCCCGTCCCCGCACAGGCGGTCTCAAGGGTGCGCCCGAGGTTTTTGAGTTTGCCGGTAAAAGGAATGTGGAGGAAATGTCGTTTGAGGATAAACTCCTAAAGTTCAAGCAGGACAGTGATGAAAAAATCCAGGATCTGAAGCGCAATACGGAAGGTAAGCGAAACGGCGGTTATAAAAGATCATATTAGCATATCAACGGAACTCTGTGCGGTTCCGTTTGCTTTATGCGAACTGAATTCTGTCCGATGTATAGCATCGGAATACGAGGTGATAATATGAACGGGAATTCGATTTTCTGGTTAGCTTTGGCGGTGGTTCTCGGCGTTATCGAGGCATCGACTGCCAATCTGATTACAGTATGGTTTGCGGTATCGGCACTTGTGGTTGCAATTCTTGCAGCTCTCGGTGTTTCTGGAATAGCCTTGCCGATAATTTTTGTTGTTCTTTCGGCAACTTTGGTGGTTGCGACCCGGCCGCTTACTAAAAAGTTTCTCAGCAAAAAGACTGTTGCAACCAATGCGGACCGGATTATCTCCGCAACGGGGACTGTTATCGTTGATATTGACCCGGTGGAAAATGCGGGGCAGGTCAAGGTTATGGGGCAGATATGGTCTGCAAAAACTGCAGACGGAGCACCGCTTGAAGCCGGCACGGCTGTTCGTGTTGTTGCCCTTGAGGGTGTCCGGGTTGTGGTTGAGAGAATTGAAAATTAATAAACGGAGGTTGAATTATGTTTATAGTATTTATTCTGCTTATTTTGGCTGTTGTTATTATTGCTAACATTAAGATTGTGCCTCAGGCGCATGCGTATGTAATTGAAAGACTCGGAACCTACAGCGGTACCTGGAATGTGGGGCTGCATGTGATGATTCCATTCATTGACCGTATCGCAAAGAGAGTTACTCTCAAGGAGCAGGTTGTGGATTTTGCGCCCCAGCCCGTTATTACCAAGGATAATGTAACCATGCAGATTGATACGGTTGTGTATTTCCAGATTACAGACCCCAAGCTTTACGCTTACGGCGTTGAGCTGCCGATGTCGGCAATTGAAAATCTGACAGCTACCACACTCAGAAACATTATTGGTGATATGGAGCTTGACGAGAGCTTGACAAGCCGTGATGTTATCAACACAAAGATGCGTTCTATTCTTGATGAGGCAACAGACCCCTGGGGTATTAAGGTTAACCGCGTTGAGCTTAAGAATATTATTCCCCCTGCCGGAATTCGCGAAGCGATGGAAAAACAGATGAAGGCAGAGCGTGAACGCCGTGAGGCAATCCTTCGTGCCGAGGGTGAAAAGAAGTCGGCAATTCTGGTTGCTGAGGGTGAAAAGGCTGCGGCTATTCTTGCGGCAGAGGCTGAGAAGGAGTCAAGAATTCTCAAGGCAGAGGCAGAAAAGGAATCGGCGATCCGTATTGCTGAAGGTGAGGCTCAGGCGATACTCAGCGTTCAGGAGGCAACCGCAAGCGGTATCAAGATGCTCAATGAGGCTGCACCGCAGACTGCGGTTCTTACACTCAAGAGCCTTGAGGCGTTCCAGAAGGTGGCTGACGGCAAGGCTACAAAGATTATCATTCCGTCGGAAATTCAGGGAATTGCAGGACTTGCTGCAGGACTTAAAGAGGTTATTGAAGAGAACAAATAGTTCTGCTAAAGATAAAATTCAGACAAAAGTTGGAGGAAGTAAAGTATGTCAGGACATTCCAAATGGGCGACAATCAAGAGAAAGAAAGGTGCGCTCGATGCAAAAAGAGGTAAGCTTTTCACAAAGATAGGCCGTGAACTTGTGGTTGCGGTTAAGGAGGGCGGTCCCGATCCGGACAGCAACTCAAAGCTTCGTGATGCAATCGCAAAGGCAAAGGCAAACAATATGCCTAACGATACTATTCAGAGAAGTATCAAAAAGGCGGCAGGTGAGGACAGCGCAAAGGAATACTTTGAGCTTGTATACGAGGGCTACGGCCCCAGCGGTGTTGCGTTTATGGTTGAAACGCTCAGCGATAACAAAAACCGTACCGCAGGTGATTTAAGACATTATTTTGACAAGTACGGCGGCAATCTCGGCCAGACCGGTAGTGTGGGATTTATGTTTGACCGCAAGGGTCAGCTGGTAATCGCAAAGGCTGACGGTATTGACGAGGACACCCTTATGATGGATGCTCTTGATGCAGGTGCCGAGGACTTTTCGGCTGAGGACGAGTGCTTTGAAGTGACTTCAGCTCCTGAAGATTTCAGCAAGGTTCGTGAAGCTTTGGAAGCAAAGGGCTACGAGTTCGAGCAGGCGGAAATCAGCTACATTCCGCAGACACTCACTCAGGTAGACGACGCTGATGCTATTAAAAATCTTGAAAAGCTGATTGATATGCTTGAAGATAACGACGATGTGCAGAATGTTTACCATACCTGGGATATGCCTGAGGATGAAGAGGAAGAGTAGTCATATCAAGGGTTTGCAGGTTTTGATGATTCTGCCAAACGATGATATACATTCTGAATGATGGTATACATTCCTGAAATTTTTGAGAATTAAAGTTTGTACATCATAACTCCGAATATACTGAAAAATTGCATGGAAACCATAGGAGGTATTTATGCAAATCAAAACAGTATATTCGGAGTTTTTGTTTGATTGTGAGGTTAAACACTTCACGCCAAAGACAATGAAAGGGTACAGAAACAATCTGTCACGGTTCTTTAATTATCTTGATGCAAAATATGGTATTCAGGATATTGAAGAGGTTACTGCAAAGCAGATAAAGGATTTCTTCAAAGAGCTTTGGAAAAACGGCAGAAAGGTTACTTATACAAATGGGTTGCTTAAGACATTTAGGTCGTTTTTTAAGTATGCATTGCAGGAAGAATATATAAGCATCAATCCCTGTATAAAAGTGCCTTGGGGCAAAGAGGATATAACCCTTATCAAGACATTTTCTGATGCCGAAGTTAAACGGATGCTGGATGTCTTTAATGGTAATGATTATATGTCTATACGGAATAAAGCAATAATAGCTATGCTTGTTGATACAGGAATCAGGAACAATGAATTATGTCAGCTAAAGACAGAGGATATCTATAATGGATACATCAAAATATTTGGAAAGGGTTCAAAGGAGCGGATGGTGGGAATTAGCCCCTATTTGCAGAAGTGTATTATAAAGTATATAAGTGTCCGTAATGGCTACTTTGTACATCAGGATGTTGAAGATAGCTTTTTCCTTTCAAGGAGCGGAAAGAAGCTTACAGTTGAAGCGGTTGAAAGACTTGTTGCAAAGGCGGGCAAAATTGCAGAGGTTGACAGCGGTATAAGATGCAGTCCGCATACCTTAAGGCATTATTTTGCACAGGCACAGCTAAGGAACAATCTTGATGTGTACAGCCTGGCACGACTTATGGGGCATAACAACATAAAGATAACCCAAAGATACCTGCAAAGTATGCAGGATAAGGATGTAATTGAGCGTGGAATAAGGAGTAGTCCGATAATGAATTTGAGGTAATGTTACAAATAGATTACATGTTTGCTGCACTTTTCCAACAATTCTTAATTCCTGTTGACTTGGCGGCTATTGACATGGTATATTACAATTAGAAAAATTGAATATAAAAACAAGACACGATTTCTTTGAAAAAGGAGAACGTGTCTTTTTATTTCGAAGAATATATAAAATTTTGTTCTAAGGAGGTGGTGCCTATGAAGTAGTCAATAGGTAACCATTTAAACAGTTATAGGTAGTAAATTTAACTATCAAAGGGAAGGAATTAAACTATGACAGGTAAGATTTTAAACTAACGTAGGCAACGATTTATGCCATGTTTGTTTAAATTCTTGCCGCTAACTATATTCATCTATAATATGAATACTATATGAATATTATAGATGAAAACTATACGAACGCTCTCACTCTCGTGAGTATGTGCATTGATGCACACTCCCTCGGTGTTCGCAATTTTAAACTTTAGAGGGAAATAAAAGAATAAAGGGAGAAATAAAAATGAATTACGAATTATTACAAGCGATAAAAAAGGTAAATGACGACGAAAGAAATGTGAAGACAGGCTTTGTTCAGTTTTCAAATGAGTTGAATTATGTATTGATAGAATTGGGTATTAATCCATTAGTCTATATGGCTCTTATACGACACAAGAATAGTAAAACTAAAAAGTGCTTTCCGTCCTATGAAACAATGGCACGAGAAACGGGTTTATCAAAGACAACTGTCATTAATCACATTAAATTACTGGAGAAATACGAACTGATAGAGAAAAAGCAGCAACACAGAAAAAACTATTACACGTTAATAGACTTTGAAGAATTAAAGAAAGAGAAACCAGATACAGTAAATGCAGAAAATGACACTAATATAGAAATAACTGATGGCAGCAAAAAGAGCAAGAACATTGATGTTGCTCTAACACAAGCAGATGAGGACTTCTTGTCAAAAACATATATATTCAATGAAAAGACTTTCAAAGCCGAAGATTGGCAGAAAGTATTGGATGGCAAAGAAGTGGTTGACTTTTATTGCAGCCTTGACGCTGGCGAACAAAAGTTGTTTGAGCAAATATACAAAGGATAATTAAGGAGGAATATTATATGAAGAAAGAATATAGAGAATATAGTAGTATTGAAGCAACGAGAGAGGTGGTAGGATGCGTTTTATTGAATCCATCCCTATTAAAGAATTATAAGATATCACATACTGATTTTACAAAGCAATTTTATCAATATGTTTTTTTGGCGATTGAGCATTTATATAAAGAGGGAGCAACTGAAATATCACCGCTTTTAATTGAAGAGTATTTAAGAAGTCATAAGACTAGGCATGCTAATTTTCAAAGAGACAACGGCATAGAAGTTTTGAAGTTATTAGTTCAGAAAGTAACGCCTGCTAATTTTGAATACCATTATCAGCTAATTAAAAAGTTTTCTTTGCTAAGGGAATTGAAAAAGAATGGAGTTGATGTTAGTTATTATTTTGACCCTGAGGAAGTGGATGTTGAAATATGCTCTAAAAAAAGAGAATTGTTAGAAAATACTTCGGTAGATGATATTTATTTACACTATAAGGAATTGGTGGATACTGCAGCAGCAAAATGCTCTGTAGACTTGGGGTATACGGAATCAGAGGCTATAAGTGATATTGATGAGTATTTAAGTTTTCTACAGGATAATGCTTATGGCTTACCATTTTCATCCGCATACTTAAATACTGTGACAAATGGTCAGCAAAGAGGCAAACTATACGTAATATCTGCATCAAGCGGAGTGGGAAAAACAAGAAATCTTATAGGGAATTTATGTCATTCGTTTGCTCCCAGATATTATAACAACGGAGAGTGGCTTGAAAATGTATCAGGCACAGATAATAAAGCTTTGTATATTGGTACGGAAATGGATTTAAAGATGGAAATAGTCCCAATCATTATTGCTTATTTGAGTAATGTTGACGAGGGGAAAATAAAGAAAAATGCCTTAGACGGAAACGAACAAAAAAGGGTTAAAGAGGCTTTAAAGGTGTACAATGAAATGACTGATATTCGGGGGAATATTAAACTGATTGATTTTCCTGAGTATACTATGGCTTCATTAAAAGCAAAAATAACCGAAGCGGTTAATAAGAACGGAGTTACTCATGTGTATCTTGATTATATACATACGACAGCCGCCTTGTTATCCGAATTTTCACAAAGTGTAGGAAAAGGGTATTCTGTAAGAGAAGACCAGGCGCTTACAGAGGTAAGTAAAATGCTCAAAGTGCTTGCTAAAAAACTTAACATATGTATTGTTGCTTGTACTCAGATAACAGGAGATGCTGATAAAGAAAGCAAAAATGCACAACTGATAAGAGGATCAAAGGCTATAATAGATAAGGCTGATGTGGGAATTATCTACTCTCGTCCCAATGATAAAGAAAAGGAGTCTTATGAGTCTATATTTAGCAAGAGCCTTATTAAAAGAACTCCCAACTTAATTGTATCAGTATATAAAAACAGAGGTGGAATGAATCTTGTCAAAATTTTTCTTGAAGTTGATTACGGAACTATGAGGGTGCATGATATAATTATGATGGATGTTGATAATAAAAAGATTGATGCCGACAAGACATATCTAAAAATGGTAAAAGATAAAATAGTTGCACATCTAAATAAAAAATAGCATTTGTTTGTGTTCCATCGGTTAATGATATAAAAGGTATAATTTATCTATGTGAACCATTGTAGGTTTTCCGAAAGCAGG
This sequence comes from Oscillospiraceae bacterium, assembly GCA_015068845.1. Taxonomy (GTDB): domain Bacteria; phylum Bacillota; class Clostridia; order Monoglobales; family Monoglobaceae; genus SIG440. Next base: position 22,640 of record SVJR01000011.1, on the reverse strand, counting down.
AATTATATGGATGACTGTAAATTTACTTAATACATATTTATAAAATCAATTCCTGCTTTCGGAAAACCCATGGGCCAGAGGAAAGAGGTTGCCTTGGGACAAAATGAAAAATTTGTCCGCTTAAAGCGGTAGATTTAGTCAGCATATGATCTATTTCTTTCGGAATAGCTCAATGAGATTATTGATAGCGGAAATTTGTTCATCGGTTAAATCGGAAATATCGATGGTTTTGTGCTTCTCTATGCCAAGAAGATACTCCATTGATACATTGAATTCATAGGAAAGTTTAATTAAGACATCAAGAGAGGGCATACGCTGCTCGTTTTCATATGCGGAAATAATGGACTTATTCAGCCACAGGCGGTCTGCAAGCTGTGTTTGAGTAAGTCCTTTTTTTGTTCTTAAATTTTTCAAAGTTTCGGCAAATTCTTTTATCATAATATCCACTCCTTGTAAACATTTTAACCTATGCTATGCAAAAATATGTGGAACAATGTTGACTAATAGTGGAATTTGTGATAAAATTTATTAAATTGTAATGTGACTAAGGAGATGGTTTACTATGCGTGAATTTACAGAAGTAGAAACTAACGTTGAGGTAGATGAGATTGAAAAATCTGAGAAAAACAAGAGGACGAAAAGGATTAAAATATGTTTTCTAATTGCCACCCCAATACTTGTTTTATCCATAGCAACAGTTGTAATTTTAAATATGTTTTTTACTCCAAAATATAAACAAGTCGTAGCTGGTGATACTTATACAGCAATGATGAGAGATGATGGTACTGTGGTTGTCGTTGGGGCAAATGGCGGGGAATATAATAGTGATAATTGGAATGATGTTATTTCTTTATCGTCAGGAATAGATATGCCAATAGGATTAAAATCTGATGGAACTATTACAGGCTATATAACGAAGGATACTATGGATTGGAAAAACCTTATTGACATATCTTGTTCAATTGGATACTGCATTGGTTTAAAAGCTGACGGAACTATTGTTAGTAACTTCGAAATAGAAACTGACGATTGGCAAGGCATTACTGATATTTCTGCAGGCTGGAATCATATAGCAGGAGTAAAATCAAACGGGACAGTGGTTGTTGCTAATAATAAGGGTACTGTTCATTGTTGGGAAGACATCATAGCTATAACATCAGGAAGCATGCATTTGATTGGCTTAAATAAAGATGGAACCGTGATTGCTTCTGGTGAGAATTGGTGCGGAGAATGCGATGTTGACAATTGGTCTGATATTATTGCTGTGTCCGCTGGAAGTAGCCATACGGTAGGTTTAAAAGCTGATGGAACGGTGGTTGCTACTGGAAATAATAACTATGGACAATGTAATGTTGCAGATTGGGAAAACATTATAGCTATATCGGCAGGAAGTTCCCATACCGTTGGTTTAAAGAAAGATGGCACTGTGGTTGCTACAGGAGATAATGAGTACGGACAATGTAATATACTTAAATAGATAAATATAGGATTCTATAAAAAAGAAAAGGGGAAATATTTATGAAGAAATATCTATTACTAACACTACTAGTTACGTGTGTATTCTTAATTTCAGCTTGTAATAGCTCTGAAAAAGTAGATGTGCTGACCGAACAGGTAAATGCGGTAAATGAAATAGATTTTGCTGAATGCATTGAAGAAACAAAAAAAGAGCTGATATCAGAAAATTCCAAGAATACTATTTTTGTCAAAGAGCTATTTGAGGGTTCATCATGGAACGAACCATTGTTTACAATATCAGATGATGGAAGTTGTTTAATTGCTTGTACAAGTGGTTCTATTGGTATAGATGGGATCTTCAAAATGAATTTAAAATTAGGATTTAGTGAAGCACTAAAAAATAAAATGTCTACAACACGAGCAATTGATGGAACTCAAAATGACGAAAATGATAAGTTTAAAGTAAGCTGGACTTATCATCCAGATAATGGATTACAAGTAATTTACGAAAAGAAATATTAGACTAGCACAAGCCCTTCTTGCTCAAGATAGATGTAATATTGCTCTAAGTTCAGTGACCAAGAGGTACTATCAAAAGAAATGGAGAATGTTGAATGAATACAGTAGAAAACGAAAGCAGTAAATATGAACAAAATATGGTTGAGTCGGAAGTGTTAATATCTACTGAGGATAAAAATATTCAGTCCGAAGAATATAATGGAAAATCTTCTGTCAATAAAAAACGCAATAAATTACTAATGGTAGCTATTTTAACTGTCGTATTATTTGTAACAATAAGTATCATTTTAAACACAGCGATTATTCCAGAGTATAAATATCAAAAAGCTGAAAAATTTGTTTCCGACAGAAACTACGGAAAGGCAATTGCAACCTATAGGCAAATTTATGACTACAAGGATAGCAAAGAAAAGTTATTCAACGCCACGACTCTTGCGATGAATGTTATATCGTTTTATGGCAATGATCGAGTTGTAGGTATAAAATCAGACGGAACACCTGTGGGATATTTTGACATTAAAGATTGGGTAAACCTTATTGCTATATCCTCAAACGGCGATCATATCACAGGATTAAAATCAGATGGAACTGTTATTACAATGGATTGGAGTTTTGAAGATGCATGTGATGTTGATGATTGGAAGAATATTGTTGCCATATCTACAGGAGGTAAACATATAGTAGGATTGAAATTAGATGGTACCGTTGTTGCTACAGGAAATAATGAAAGGGGACAGTGTAATGTTTCTGATTGGAAAGAAATAGTTGCGATTTCTACAGGGTTTTATTATACATTGGGGTTAAAAGCGGATGGTACCGTTGTTGCCACAGGAGAAAATAAATATGGACAATGTAATGTTTCTGATTGGGCAGAAATAGTTGCGATCTCTGCAGGAGATAACCATTCTGCTGGACTGAAGAAAGATGGAACAGTGGTTGCTGCGGGATTAAATGACGATGAACAATGTGATGTTTATAATTGGAGGGATATTATCGCAATATCGGCAGGAGGATTCCATACTATAGGTTTAAAAAAAGACGGAACATTGGTTTGCACAGAGGGGATTCTTAGTCCTTCCGAAGACATATTTGGTTGGACAGATATTGTTGCCATATCTTCACGTTTTTTAAATGCAGTAGGATTAAAATCGGATGGGACCATAGTTAGATCATCTAATGTATATGGAAGCACTGATATGGATTTGTTTTAATATAATTATAAAATAGAGGAATTGATTTTATGCATACTAAAAAAATAGACTTTGCAAAAGAAAAGGAAAATATTATAGGCTTAGTTAAAAATCTTTTCAATAATTTTGAGGGTTATATTCCAGAACACTCTGAATGGCGGTGCCTAAATTCAATTGAATCTTTGGACGGAACATTAGTACTTAAGCATTTTAAGGATAACAAGAAATACAGAAATGGAGATATTTACATTAATATTGATGAGATTACTTCATTGCTCAGAATTTATTATATTTTTGATATTTGCATATTTGATGATTTTGAACTAATATGTAGATTAAATAATCAGTTAAGAGTACATAAAAAAAGAACAAATATTTATGTAGATAAAGAAAATAAAGTTATTATAGAAAGATTTTGTGACTTATCAGGATTATTGTTCAATCGCTCTTATGAAAATCAGGATAAATTTTCTAAGGAAGAAAGCAACGATATAATTAAAAGAATCGAATACTTTCTAAAAGATAAACATATTGATAATATAATTAGAATTATTTCGAACTATATTAACAAAGACAGCATAGATGAAGCTTGTGATGAGTTAGGAAAAGTTTTACAGAATTTATAGTGTTTAGGGCAGAACTTTCGTTTGACAGTTCTGCCCATTCTCTTTATTTCTCCGCTTTTAAAAGCTTATAAAATGACGATTTTTTGAGGTTTAGCTGTGTCATAGCTTGTTTGGCGGTGATATTAGCTGCCTTGTAGTCGGCAATAACTATTTCCCAGTTTTCAGGCTTTTGGAGGGATGTTTAAAGCTCCCATTCTTTGACCCGACGGTAGAATGTATTGGGTTTGAGGTTGAGCTTTTTCATTGCAGAAACAGCTGTTATTTCTCCTGTTCTCCACTTAGATACAACCTTCCTGAACTCATTCTTGTCTATCTGCATTTTTGCTTTTCCTCTATAAAGTCCTTTGGCTTTCCTGATTTCAAATCCTTCTCGTTGCCTATCCCGAATATTATCCCTTTCCAACTCGTACATAGCAGAAAAAACGGTGAGCATAAATTTACCTGTAGGAGCACTTGTATCTATATTTTCTTTCATGCTGATAAATTCAACCTGTTTCTTCTCCAAATAATCCATGGTGTTCAAAAAATCTTTTGTGTTTCTGGCAATTCGGCTGATACTTTCGGTTATAATCGTATCACCTTTGCGACAAAAATTAAGCATATTTTGAAATGCTTCTCTGTCCGTGTCCTTACCACTCTTTTTATCAATAAAGATATTTCCTTTTTCAACACCTTTGTTAATTAAGGCAAGCACCTGACGTTCTTCGTTTTGATCAACTGAGCTGGTTCTAACATAGCCTAATTCCATTTTAATTATTCCTTTCTTTTTTATGTGTCAGTAGAGTTTGTATTTTTGATGACATATTTCAATTAAAGATTTATTACCCTAATGACATATTTTTTATGTATTTCATTTGGGTATACCCTATTGGTATATTCAATCTGTTAATACAATAATAAATAAGTAAAGAAAAAGAATTAATATCGCCATTTATTTTTCCTCCTGTTCTTTGATTAGTTCGTTGAGAATAGCTAAATTCTTGGCAGCTAACTCGAATTGTTTTTCCTTGCCTGATTTTGGTTTATCCAATAATAAGTCGGAACTGTATATAGATTTTTTGCATTTTTCCAACTCATATAAATCGAGTAAGTATTCTAATTTTTTGTTCATGTTAAAATTCTCCTTTCATATCCTCCAGAACGGGTCTGAAAGCTAAATTTTTGCCCGCTGGACCAACGGATGCGTATGCAACCAAGTCTCTTGCTGGGCGGGATTGCACAGTCTTAAAATCTAATATTCTGATGGCAAAAGAAAAGTTATATGCGTGACATCATCTATGACATATACTTTGATTTTTCTGCCATCTTCCATATCTGCTATTGCTACCTGAAAATAGTCGGCTGTATTCGTATCGACAAGCTTTTTGATTAGCTGCAATGTTTCTGCAATCAGCTTAAAGGTCATATCGCCAAACTCTGATTCAATACCTTTTGTGTAATATATCTGTCCGTTGAATTTGTACTTACCTGTTTGTCCCTGCTTTTTTAGCGTTATTTTCATCACATTTCTCCCCCTTTCCATAATGTCATAGTTACTGCCTCGCGGTTATTAAAGCGATAAGGTGTTCCCTGAAAGGTGAAGGCTTGCATATCGTTCATAGCAACCAGAGAGTCGCTGAAATAGTCATACTCATACACTCTTTCGTTCTTGTCTATATAGTATTCAAATCCGTTGCTCTCTTCTATTTCGCCATTGCCTGCAACCATGCCAAAGACAGGACAGACAGTTACCTTGCTGTCGTACATACCAAAGTATTTGAGCCAAGGAAGGTAGGAATACTCTTCATAGCTGCTGTTTGAATACATCACTCCATTCTCCTCAATAAATTTCCCGATGGTATATATCTGCCCGTCACTGGTCAGGAAACACATCTTTGATTGTATCTCATTCTCTATTTTCTGCATAACATAAACATTCGTGTAGAAATCACGCTGAATATTTTTTATGAGAGCCAACTTCTTTGCTATATAGGTTTGGGTGTCACTTAGCTTTGGAATACATTTAATGGGGATTATTCCATTGTGGGAAACACCAATGTCGGTTGTAAATGATGTCCGTTTAAGGTGGGAAATTTTGCGTGTTATAGGGAATGGGTGACAGGTTTGCGGGTTTGTGTTTCCGTGGGTTGTTATGCGAAAATGCATAACCAATGCAGTATCGGCGAGGTCAAGACGGCTTCCGAGTTTATTAATAAAGCTGTCAAACTCCTTGTTTGTCATAAAGCCTTTCCTGATATGTACGGCACCGTTTTCCGACCACATTATTCCTGCTCCGTCAGGGTTGTTTTCAAAACATTGCAGCAGAGTTTTTCCGTTGGGCATTTTTATCCCTTTTGCTTTTGCAACTATGATACACATATTAAATCAGCTCCTTTTCTTTTAAGTAGTTTTTAAGTTCGGTAAATTTAGTGTGCATAAAAATATCACCCCAGCTTGTTGTTGGAATGTCTTTCAGCTCGGTGCATATTGCGTATCGGCTTATTTCCATAACAAGTTGGAGTGATGCTATAAATGTGTTGAAGTTGAGTGTCCCTTTAAATAAGCGAAACTCTATTGTGTTTTGGTTTTCAAGATTAACCGCCATGTATCTGCCTTTGGACTTAAATTGCTTCATCTTGTCAACAATGGTGTGTTCAGTATCGTTGTTTTCGCAAACGATAGCAGGGTTTTCACACCATCTGAGTTCGCTTGGTTTTCTGCGACTGAATTTTAGCAGATGCGAATCATAGAACTTGCTGACCAGGATAATCAACTTTGATATATGTAAGTCCTGAATTTCCTGACTGTCACCGAAGAAGTTACGGCTCAGGTGCACATGAAGTCCGCAGGTACTTGTGTCGTGGGAGCGGAGAGTTCCGTTTGTGCAAGTTTCCATTACTTCCTGCCAACCCAATTGGTTGTAATGATAATCTAAGGTACAGGGATGACTGACAATCTCAAAGCCTCTTGAAAGGCTTCCGTCGTGTTTAAGGTATAACTGTGAAGAATAATCGTCGGAGAGCGTTTCGGCTGCCCTGTAAATGAGTTTGTTGTCATAGTTTCCATCGGTATTGTCAACTTCAAGTTCAACACCCAGATAGGCATTTTCATCGCTTTCTCCGTAGAAAATTGGGTCAGGTTTGTAGTAGTAATCCTGGATAAGTTCATCAAGATTCATTTGTCTTTCTTCCATACAGTCAGAGCAAAAATTTGCATCCGCATCCTCGTCATAGTTTATTTCTGTATCGGGGAAAACGCCTCCGCAATGTTCACATACAAAGTAGCGTATTTCGCAGTGAGTGCATATAGGAGAACCGTCGTAATTGCCCCAATAATAATCGAGGGTATAATAGTTACTGCAGTCGGAGCATCGGAATATCTCTCTGTTATGGATGCAAGTATCGCAGGCATAAAATTCGGCATCGGTGTTTGGGTTTACTTCGTACATTTCTTCTGTTTTGTGCAGACTTCCGCACAGTTTACATTTGATTAAGTTTGACATAAAATTAGTTTCCTTTCTTTAGTAAGAATTTTTGATTTGGAGCGGTTAAAGTGAGTAATATCACGTCCTTTCGTTTAGATTTGTATATATAAAAAAAGAGCCACCATGCAGATTAATGCACAGTGGCTCTTGGATTTTTGGTTGTATAAAAGCTTAATTTACATTTTTGAGTGGAATAACTTTTGCTGTATATAGTACACCTGGTATTTTTCTGTCGAGAAGGTAGGAGGAGAATAGCATTTGCATTATTATTGACACGGTATTAAATATATTGTATACTAAAAAGGGAACATACTAAAGAAAAAGGTGTTATAAATGATTTTGTTGGATATATTCTTTGTAATTTTCCTGGGAATTTGCGTGTGGGTATCATGCATATTTAAATGTTTCTTAAGCACAATAGATGTTAGCTATTTCTTTAGTTTATTGGGCTTTGCTTTTACTTCTATAGGAGTTATACTCTCATATATAAGCTTGAGAAATGTTTTGTTGATAAAAAAACAAGTGGCTCGCAGAGTAAATATAATAAAAATTATGGAAACGGTCGATCAATGTCAAAAGGACATAGAATCATTTATACATATAATAGATGAAATGGGAGAAATTTCTTTGAATATTAGAGTATCATATTTAAAGTGTTTGCATACTATTAAGGAGACTTTTCAATGCGTAGAGGGTAGAAAAAATAAGGAGCATCAGGATATTGAAAAGTTAGCAGCCAATCTGCTTGAATTATCCCAAGGTTCACCTATATCGAGTTCGGAAATAATTGTATATAATTTAATTCAATTATCAACAAAACTAAAAAGTATAAAAGAAAAAATTATAGTAAAGGATGAGTAATTATGGTAGATATTAAGTTATTAATTAACGCCCTTGTCACAAAAACAAAAGACACAAGCGGAAATGAAAATTTAAAATGGTGTAATTTAAGACAGTATTTAGAGAGTGAAAAAAATGAAGCTCTACGCAAGTATGTTGTTTTTTCGTCCAAAAACTACTATAATAGGAGTTCGTTTTATACCAAGGATGTTGATTTTTTAAATGAGTTTTCTTCATATGTTGTAGATGTAAATAATGGGACGATTATAGTTTTAACATATCAATGTGAGAATTCAATGTACCATATATTATGCGCACAAACGACTAAAACAAGTAGAGTGGTAGAACTTAATTTGCGTCAAGAATATCAGACAGATCTAAAAAGCTTGATTAATACTATAAGAGATGACGTGGACAATATTGATAAGTTTTTAGGGGATATTATTGGATAAATCGCTATGACCTTACTAAAGAAAAAATATGGTGATTTTTTAAGACAGCAGTGTGATAATTATGAAATACCATATAAAATATGTTCTGGTATTATTCAAATAGAGACTACATATAGAAAAAGATATTTTCGCATTTGCGAATATGTTGTCTTGATGATCAGTATTGTTTTAAATTTACTATTAAAAAGACCGATCAAAAATTATACCATAGGAATTTGCCAGGTTGGTATTTCTACAATTCTTTCGTATTATGGCAAGAATACATATCAGCATTTAGAAAAAATAAATAGGTTGAGTTTTTGCGATGCTTATAACATTATGAAAGCTATTTATTATAAAAATAACATTTTGGTTTTTTGCTATAGAATATCTTGTATTTGTGGAAAATCTTATTTCGAAAAATACAGCGAAAGTCAACAAGCTCAAATTGTTGGCGAAGAGTATAACGGAAAGTATCTTTATGGTTTGAGATTACAAGCTTTGGTAGAAGATATGTTGAGAGATGAAGGAGTGTCATACCCCAATAAGGGTTAAAAATATATACAACAAGTGTATTTAACCCAAAACAGAAATTAAGCACTAAGTTATATATACAACATGATATATACATATTATTGCTCAAAATATGTTTTCAACTGTTTGCAATTTGGTGCCTTGACAAAAGGGATGAATTATGATATACATGTCTTGAGCTACGATTTTTTACTTTAGCTCAATGATGATATACATGCCGATTTTTTGGTGTATTTGGAGACATTTTTGAATAAGCAGAAAACCCTCAAACCCTCACTCAGGTAGACGACGCTGATGCTATTAAAAATCTTGAAAAGCTGATTGATATGCTTGAAGATAACGACGATGTGCAGAACGTGTACCATACCTGGGATATGCCTGAGGATGAAGAGGAAGAGTAGTTCGCAAAATTTTACCCCGACTGAAAAGTCGGGGTTTTTTGCTGAAATAATGCCGACTCGGTCTAATCCAACGGGATAAGTGCCGGGGCAGAGGTTTTCGCTGTGGGGGCATCTGCAGCTTTGTCGGTTTTGGCTTGGTCTGCGGCTTTGGGGATTTGCATACCGGAATTGTCAATGGTGTAGTTGTCTTTAAAGATAAGCTGCGATACGGGAACAATTTTGTAGCCGTCCTTCTGAAGGCTTTCGATTATGGAGGGCAGAGCCTCGGGGGTGTGCTTTGCGGCGTTGTGGAACAGGATTATTGAGCCGGGTTTAACTTTCTTCAGCACCCGGTCGGTGATTTCGGTGGCTGTTAAGTCCTTCCAGTCGAGACTGTCAACATCCCATTGGATTGTGAAGTGTCCGGTGTCACGCATTGCGCCAACTACTGCGTTGTTGTAGTCGCCGTAGGGGGCACGGAACAATGTGGGCTTTATGCCGGTTATTTTTTCGATTTTTTTATCGCAGTTTTCGACTTCTTCTTTCATTTTTTCTACCGAGAGCTGAGTCATATGGGGATGGGTGTCAGAGTGGTTCATAATCTCGTGACCGGCATCCGACAGTTGCTTTACCGATTCGGGGAATTTATCTACCCAGCCGCCTACCACAAAGAAGGTGGTCTTTACATTGTACTTGTTCATAATGTCAATCAGCTGGCCGGTGTCCTCGTTGCCCCACGCAGCGTCAAAGCTCATTGCAACCACTTTTTCGGTTTCGGGTTTTTGGACGCAGTAAATCGGCAAATCTCGCTTTGTGTTTGAAACGGGCAAAACATCGCTTTTTCCTATGTAAACCAGAGAAAAGGCAAGCAGAACAACAAGTGCAAGCATTATTCCCGTGCGTTTGGTTATTACGAAAATCTTCATAAAGTCAAATCCTTTCAAAATGATTCCTTTAATTAAATATATTCATTGAAAGATTATTTAGACTAAATTTGCGATTGGTTGGCAAAATCGGCAATGGTGGGATATATTTGGAGTTAATTGACTAACAAGAGAATATATGTTATAATTTGAGAAAAGAAGTATTGGTGGGACGAGAACAGAAAATAATGGTATTTAGTTACGAATAAAGTGTGCCCAAAAATGTACGTCCCCAAATGGCTCTCGTCCCCAAATGGCTCTATGAGAATTCGGAATATAGAATAACATTTACAGGTCATTCTAAAGGTGCCGGTGAAGCTGCTGTTAATGCGGAATTTTGGAATAAACCAGCTGTTGTATTTAATCCATCGGTACCAGCTGCGGCTTGGGATCTTCAAGACGAAGGATATGTCAGGTCATATGTTATGATGGGTGATATTTTAAATTACTTAATAGGAGAAATGCCTCTAGGGGAAACACTATATTTGCTAAATAGTGATATTAATGGCGATATATCATGGGCGGATCGAGTAAAATATCATGATATAGGGTATATTATTGGGAGCTTTAGGAAGGATGAATAGATAATGCGGTTTGTTAAAATAGTATTATCAGTTAGTTTGGTGATAATTTTGATGCTGTTTTGGAGCGGGTATGTTTTTATTGGAACATATGTATTTCCTATTGCTCCGCATTGGGTTACGCAGTTGCCGCCTAATCCCCCGAGCCCTAAAATAAAACACGGAGAGTTTACTTTTGAATTAAAATATTGTATATCTGGTGAAGAAAAAATTATCAAGGACAAATTGTTGTGCGACTTTGAAGGGTTTGAAGTCGTTGCAGTTGGTGGCCCTAAAACCAGAAAATACAGCAAGAGGTATGAAAATAAAAATAATTATGAGATTTTTCAATTTAAAAATAAATCATCAGTGGACAGCAAAATAGTTTTAGAAAATATTGGTAAATATAAAGTGTTTTTAGATGTTGCTTCGGCAGAGTATTTTTTAGGAGATCCAGAATATCATATGTCGTCGGAAATGCCATATATACAACTATATGACACTTCTACAGGATATTATATATATCCGGAGCAATGCCAAGAACTACTTGAAGAGTACAATTTTATAATAGTAAGTTGGTGCTGTGATTATCCTGTAAAAAATATCTTTAAATAAACACACGAAGACAGGGGGACCAAGACAGGGGCGAAGACAACACAGGGGGGACGGTTCTGTTGTGTTGACAAGTTAGGCGATATATGATATGAGCCATTGAACACAGGGGGACGGTTCTGAACACAGGGGGACGGTTCTATTGTGTTGACAAACTAAAAGATATATGTTACAATTTTGTTGAGGTGATAGGATATGCCAAGATTACCAAGACAGAAAAGCGATAGCGGAATATATCATATAATGCTCCGAGGAATTAATCAACAAGTTATATTTGAAGATGACGAAGATTACTTCAAATTTGTTGAAACATTAGAAAATTATAAGGCAGTAAGCGGATACAAAGTATTCGCTTACTGCCTTATGTCTAATCATATACATATATTGATTAAAGTAGAAAAAGAAGACTTAGACTTGATAATGAAGAGGATAGCGGGAAGTTATGTATATTGGTATAACTGGAAATATTATCGCAAGGGCCATTTGTTTCAAGACAGGTTTAAAAGCGAACCTATTGAGGATGATTCGTACTTTTTAACGGTGCTTAGATACATACATCAAAACCCAGTTAAGGCAGGGATTGTTAAAAGTATTGACGATTACAGATTTAGTAGCTATAATGATTATATAGAAGAAAATAGTGATATTGTCGATTCGGACTTTGCATTTTCCTTGTTAAAAAAAGATGAGTTTATAGCTTTCAATGATGAAAAGAATGATGATGTTTGTTTGGATATATACCCTAAGGAATTCAGAATAAATGATAATGATGCAAGGAAGATGATTAAAAAAGTTTCAAAGTGTGATAATGCAACGGAATTTCAGTTGTTAGAGCAGAAACAGCGAGACATATACATAAAAAGATTGAAGTATAAAGGTCTTTCAATTAGGCAGATTAGCAGGCTAACAGGGGTCAGTTTTGCGGTAGTTAGAAAAATATAAACAACACGATAGAACCGTCCCCTTGTGTTCCGGGAATTGTCGGTGGTTTAGTAGGAGGGGTAGCTTATATTGTTACTACAGACTTAATAACAATCAATGGCTACACGCTTCATGAATGGGCCCAAAAAGGATTTAGAAATGTATGGGGGGTTGACTGATGTATAAGAATAAAATATATAAAAATGGGCTCATGGGATTGTTGTTTTTTATTTGGTTTGGAACATTTGGGGTATCCTTGTTTGGAAGATGGAATCAGACAACCGCCGCGATAGTTGTTCCGTTCACCTCGATAATTAGTGTAGTATGTATAGTGCATATAATGACAAAGCGGCATATTCTTTTAAGCATAGGCTTATGTAGTATATATTTAGGGATAATAAGCTTAGTTGCTATTTATAAGCTTGCTTACTTTCAATATGAATTGGCAGGAAAATGGCTGGTTGTTATGCTGGGGGTATATATTGTGATTATATGGATTGTATTAGCTATAAAACGAGGAGGTGAGGTTAAAAACCCCAAAAAACCGGTAAAATCTGCGTTGGGTATAGGTTTGGCAGTATATCCTTTAGTACGCATAGGAGCGAAGTTTTTAAAGGAAAAACATATGGGGGATATAAATTCTGTTGCGATACCGATTCTAATAGCCTGTCTAACCTTTTTTGTTATAGGTTCTATTGTGGGAGCTCGTAATGTGTTTTTAAAGGAAGATGTTACATAAGGGAAAAACACAGGGGGACGGTTCTATGAACGCAAACTGGCTATGGAGACTGCAATTCGTGCACAGGAAGCCAAAGCCATTTGGGGACGAAGCCATTTGGGGACGTACATTTTTTGGCACGCCTTATTGACAACTAAATAGCGATATGGTATACTCCGTACAAGAGGTGATAGGATGAGCAGAGCATCGCGAAGCTATAGCCAAAGCGGAGTATACCATATTTTGTTTAGAGGAGTAAATCAGCAAAGTATATTTGAAGAAAAGGCTGATTATGATAAGCTAAAAGAGACTATATTAATAGTCAAGGAAGAAATGGGCTTTGAAATATACGCATATTGCTTTATGAGCAATCATGTACATATAGTTCTTAAAGAAAAGAAAGATAAAGATATATCTTTGATAATGAAACGCATATTGACTAAATATGCAAGATGGTACAATTTAAAATATGGAAGAAGTGGAGCTTTAATTGCAAACCGATACAAAAGTGTTCCTGTCGAGATAGACGAATATTTTCTTCACTTGATAAGATATGTTCATCAAAATCCGATCAAAGCAGGGATAGTACAAGATTTAACAGATTACTCATATAGTAGTTATATTGAGTATATGGAAGAACCTAAACTTGCCGATACAGATTTTGTTTGTAGAATGATAGAGAAAGATGAATTTAAAGAGTTTCACCAACATATTGAAGATATAAATTTTAGGGTAACAGATAGCAAGAAAAAGACAGATGATGAAGTGCTTTTTAAAATTCGAAAGAGGTACGGGGTAGAAAATCCAAAAGAAATATCAACATTGAAAAGGGAAGACAGAAATAAAATTTTATATGAGTTAAAGCAAGAATATCCTGTACGGCAGCTCCAGAGAATTACAGGAGTATCAAGGGGAATTATTTCAAGAATATAAAGTTTAAAGGGACAGTTCGACCGAACTGTCCCTTTTGACTTATAGCGTTAGTATGTGCCAAAAAATGTACGTCCCCAAATGGCTCTAGTTGTCAATAAAGTGTGCCAAAAAATGTACGTCCCCAAATGGCCCAAAAAATGTACGTCCCCAAATGGCTCTAGTTGTCAATAAAGTGTGCCAAAAAATGTACGTCCCCAAATGGCCCCCGTCCCCAAATGGCCCCGTCCCCAAATGGCCCAAATGGCTAACACAATAGAACCGTCCCCTTGTGTTCGTCCCCAAATGGCTCCTGTGTTTGCGTCCCTAAATGGCTCCTAATTGCCATAGTTGATAAAACTTTTGTTATTTACATCAAAGATCATTGGATAGTGAAGAAATTGATTATCCTTGCTCAAATAATAATCTTCATATAGTTTTTTTATGGTGGTAGTGTCATAACTATCACATTTGACAATTTCATCAGGACATAATTCAACAATTATAGTTTCTCCCAATTCAAGTAACGGTGCGCCACTTGGATACTCTCCTACAATTTTTGCTATTTCTCCACTTATTGCATATATATTCTTAGCAGGGTCAAAATTCATGGACTTAACAAGTAATTTAACAGATGCGGTTGATGGAGTTAAGTTTGGCTCTGCTGTTTCCTGTTGTATAATTTCAGACTGGACAATTTGCGCAGGCGAGGGAGCAGGTATGCTATTATTGATTGTAGCGACAATACAGCCACTAAGAAATACTAAAACGAGTAATACAATAATCTTATTCATTTCTCATGACTCCTTATGGTAGATATTGGATAAACATTGGGCTTGTTAGGTCAGAGCGTCTCCTATATGGACCACCACCGAAAATAGAGCCAGAAGCTTCTCCTGTATAATATTCTATGTGTAACATTGATGCACCAGTAGCATTGTTAGCTATAACCGAACCTATTGTTTGTCCTTGCTTAATTATAGTTCCTGCACCTAAACTCGACTTTATTTCACCATATAGCACTGTAGTTCCATCACTATTTTTCACTATTAGAGCATCCGTGCCCGCATAGAAACCTTTGTTGTTTTCTATAACAATTCCCCCTGTCATAGCAACCACTCTAGTCCCCGATGGGACTATCAAATCCATACCTGCGTGCAATCTACCTCCGCCCCTTGGTGCTCCATACATTCGTCCGCCACTATTCGGGTCTAATGTATGTCTTGAGGCTAATGGATAAATATATCCGTTAGCATTAGTTGTTGCAGACATTGTGGTAGTACTAGGAGCTTCATCAGTTAAATAAGTTGCAGCCACCCAACCTGTTTGACCATTAACGGATACTTCTGCCCACATATGACCGTCAATCACACCAGTTTTATTTCCTTGATAATCTAACGTTGTTCCTCCTGGTAGTGTGCTAATTACCGTAGATTGAGTTCCTGGTGCACTGCGCATATTTAATAATGATGTATCGCTATTTACATATCTATCAGCCAACCCCCACGGATCAACAAACATAACTGGATTATTACCGCAATACACATACCAATTAAGTCCGTCTCTTATGGGGTCTTCATTGATAAACCGACCTGTACTTGGGTCATACATTCTTGCACGGAGATAGATAAGCCCGCTCTCGGCGTCAGAATACTCACCACGATAACCAAATGGATTGTAAACCGTGTTTTCGCTGTCGGTGTTACCATATGCGTCAAAGATGTAGCTTGCGACAGTATTGCCTGCATTGTCTGTGAGGATTGCAACATCGCCCTGCCCATTGTAAAAGCCAATTGGGGACGTACATTTTTTGGCGCATTTTATTGACCAATAAATGATGTTACTCCCCTTAGATGGTATTATTATACAATGGCAAAAATGTGGTGTCAAGACGATGCAATGAAATTTACAAATGAGTTATGAAAAAAGGCAATGCGATTGACAAGCTGTATTAAATGGATTATACTTGGAGTATATGATTTTTGAAGGAGCGACAATTGATGGATATAAAAAAGCTTGCGCTTGAAAAGCATTATGACTGGAAAGGCAAAATTGAGGTTGTATCACGGGCTAAGGTTGAAAACAGCGAGGATTTGTCAACTGCGTATACCCCCGGTGTGGCAGAGCCCTGCCTTGTGATAAAAGACGATATAAATAAGTCCTATGAGCTTACTCGTCGGCACAATCTGGTTGCAGTGATTACTGACGGTTCGGCAGTTCTTGGACTTGGGGATATTGGACCTGAGGCGGGTATGCCCGTTATGGAGGGAAAGTGTGTTTTGTTCAAAGAATTTGCCGATGTTGATGCTTTTCCGCTTTGCATAAAGACCAAGGATGTTGACGAGCTGGTGCAGACAATCTATAATATTTCGGGTTCGTTCGGCGGAATAAACCTTGAGGACATTGCGGCGCCCCGTTGCTTTGAGGTTGAGCGAAGACTCAAGGAGCTGTGCGATATTCCGGTGTTCCACGATGACCAGCACGGGACGGCAATTGTCGTTGCGGCGGCACTTCTCAATGCACTTCGGGTTGTCAATAAAAAGATAGATGAAATCAAGCTTGTTATTAACGGCGCAGGCAGTGCGGGGACTGCGATTGCAAATCATCTGCTTCGGCTGGGAGTGAAAAATCTTATTCTTTGCGATAAGTTTGGCATAATCTGTGAGGGTATGGACGGACTCAGCGACGCGCATGCGGAAATGAGCAAAAAAACTAATCCTGAAAAAATGCGGGGCGGTCTTTCGGACGCACTTTGCGGTGCAGATGTCTTCATTGGTGTTTCCGCTCCCAATATTGTTAAGGCGGAAGATATTAAGTCCATGGCAGAGGGGGCGATTGTGTTCCCGATGGCAAATCCTGTGCCGGAGATTATGCCCGATTTGGCACTTGAGGCAGGGGCGGCTGTTGTTGGAACCGGGCGTTCTGACTTCCCCAATCAGATAAACAATGTTCTGGCTTTCCCCGGAATATTCCGTGGCGCACTTGATGTGAGGGCGTCGGACATCAATGAGGAAATGAAGATGGCGGCATCATACGCCATTTCTGGGCTTGTTTCGGACGAGGAGCTTTGTGCAGAGTACATAATTCCCAAGGCGTTTGACCCGAGAGTGGGCAAGGCGGTAGCTGCCGCTGTTGCTGAAGCGGCAGTCAAGTCGGGTGTTGCGAGAATTTAGGAGAAAATAAAAAGACGGACAGTTCGCTTGGAACTGTCCGTTTTTGGTGTGGAGTTTATGTTTTTTTTGTACCCTCTCCGGCATCTAAAGATGCCACCTCTCCCGAAAGGGAGAGGCAGTTCTCGGGATGATAAGCGGAGGCTGTTGGGATTAGCAGTCTTTAAATCTCAAGAAGATTTTTGATGTTTTACTTTCGCCGGGGGCGAGGAATTTGAGAATTCCTTTTTCGCGCATTATGTTTCTGCCGTCCGGGTAGCAGTTTGCAGGCTCTAAACCTAAGACATATTCGTGTTCGCCCATCATTTTCCATTCGGTGAAGCAATCAAGGGTGTTTGGGTCAAAGGTCATTTCCAGCTCTGCGCCGATTTCGGGGTTTTTGAGTGAAACATAGGGGTCGGTGTCGAAGGTGTGATAATAGCATTGTTCCACAAAATCATCGGTGGGGACGAGCATTTTGTCCCAGGTGTCGATGTCTTCTGCGGCGTGGGCGTCTCTTGGCTCGACTTTGACAGAGGAGATTGTCAGAACCGATTTCTCACTGAGAAGAGGATAGCCCATATTGCAATGGTACATAAGCATGAAGGGTGTTTCGCGGCAACTGATGTTGGTGATTTTGTCGGTTATGGTTAGGGTGTTTTCCTTAAGACTGCAGAGGTATTCGCGTTCAAAAAGGAATTGGTGTCCGCCAAGCGAACCGTCACGCATTGTGGCGGTGATTTTTATATACTTGTCATCTGTTGAATAGGAGAAACTTTCGCACGGAATATGTGAAATATTGCCGTGGAGGGGAAGTTCCTCGCCACAATCGGTACAAGGCCCGCCAACGGCAGTAAGACCGCAGGTGGTAAGGAAGCCGGCGGTGAAGGATTTGAGAAAGCCGTCGCTTCGATTATCATAGTACTGGGGTGCAACAAGGCCACAGGGGGCAATGTATGCCATACTGTTGCCTTTGTAGAAAAGGTACGGAATATCTGCGCATCTGTCCAGAGATACTGTGAAGTCAAGACCTTTGCCGTTACGAACCTCCAGAAGACGCATTCCGTCGGCTTTGCCGCCGACCATTCGGGTTTCGCGCACGCCGCAGATTTGCGAGGGGTGGCCGATATATTTGTTAATCATATTTAATCACTCCCAAATATTAGTATATATTTATATTAACAAAAAGTTGGAGAAAATTCAATGGGAAATTTAAAATGTGGAGTGGGTTTGGGGATGAGGGTTGCGGTTCGTCGGAAAAACATTACACCTCATCAGTCACTTCGTGCCAGCTTCCCCTCGAGGGGAAGCCAGCCGGTCTATACGGTTATTAGAATGACAAGAATGAAAAGAAGCAGAAACGGAAATTTTCCGTTTCTGCTTCTTCGTTATTTTGTGATATCAAATTTGCTGTCTTTGAACTCTACTGTTATGCTGTCGCCACTTTTTACTGTGCCGTCAAGCATTTTTTCGGCAAGCATATCCTCTATATCAGATTGAATTGCACGGCGGAGCGGTCTTGCACCGTAGGTGGGGTCAAAGCCCACATCTGCAATTCTGTCGATTGCGCTATCCGCAAAGGTTGCTGTTATGCCGTTTGCGGCAAGTCTTTCGTTGAGAGTTGCAAGCATTTTGCCCGCGATTTCCTTAATGTTGTCACGGCTGAGCTGGGTGAAAATGATAATATCGTCAATTCGGTTAAGGAATTCCGGCTTGAATGCTCGTCTGAGCTCGCCCATTACATCCGACTTAATTTTTGCGTGGTCACGCTCGGCATCGCTTTCGCCTGCTGAAAAGCCCAGGCTTTTGTTTTCGGTAATCATTCTTGCACCCAAATTTGAGGTCATAATGATTACCGTGTTGCGGAAGTCGACCCGTCTGCCCTGAGAGTCGGTGAGAATTCCGTCCTCTAAAATCTGCAGAAGAATATTGAACACATCGGGGTGAGCTTTTTCGATTTCGTCGAAGAGGATTACAGAATATGGCTTTCTGCGGACTTTTTCGGTCAACTGACCACCCTCGTCGTAGCCTACATATCCAGGGGGCGAGCCAACCATACGGGATACGGCGTGCTTTTCCATATATTCGGACATATCGACACGGATGAGTGCGTCCTCGTCGCCGAACATTGCCTCGGAGAGAGCCTTTGAGAGCTCGGTTTTACCAACACCGGTAGGACCTAGGAAGATGAACGAGCCAATGGGGCGTTTGGGGTCCTTGAGACCGACTCTGCCGCGGCGGACGGCTTTTGCAACCGATGTAACCGCCTCGCTCTGGCCGATGACTCTTTGGTGAAGGACTTCTTCAAGCTTCAAAAGCCGTGCGCTTTCGTCGTCCTCGAGGGATTTGACGGGGATACCTGTCCACGACGAAACGATTTCCGCAATCTCGGCCTCGGTAACTTCCACATTTCCGGTGCGGCTTTCGTCTGCCCAGCTTTCCTTTTGCTTTTTCAGAACCTCGGTCAGCTCACGCTCTTCGTCACGGAGTTTTGCGGCTTTTTCGTATTCCTGTGCGGCGATTGCGGCTTCCTTTTCATTACGGATATGCTCGATTTTGTCTTCAAGCTCCTTTACATCCGGGGGTGCGGTCATAGTTTTAAGTCTGATTCTGGATGCGGCTTCGTCGATAAGGTCGATTGCCTTGTCGGGCAGAAATCTGTCGGGGATATATCTTACCGACATTTTAACTGCGGCTTCCAATGCGCTGTCGGTGATTTTTACTCTGTGGTGGGCTTCGTACTTATCACGGATACCCTTTAAAATCTCGATGCTTTCGGCGTGGGTCGGCTCGTCAAGGATAATGGACTGGAAGCGTCTTTCCAGTGCGGCATCCTTTTCGATATGCTTGCGGTATTCCTCAAGTGTGGTTGCGCCTACAATCTGGATTTCGCCACGGGCAAGTGCCGGTTTGAGAATGTTTGCGGCATCTATTGCGCCCTCTGCTGCACCTGCGCCGATAATGGTGTGGATTTCGTCGATAAACAGGATTATGTTGCCTGCCTTGCGGATTTCCTCCATTGCGGTTTTGAGGCGTTCCTCAAACTCGCCGCGGTATTTTGCGCCGGCTATCATTGACGAAAGGTCGAGGGTGATTACCTTTTTATCTTTTAAAATTTCGGGAATCTGACCCTGAACAATTTTTTGGGCAAGACCTTCGGCAACTGCTGTTTTGCCGACGCCCGGTTCGCCTATGAGGCAGGGGTTGTTTTTTGTTCTGCGGCTTAAAATCTGGATTACTCTTTCGATTACCTTGTCACGGCCGATGATGGGGTCGAGCTTCAGTTCTGCCGCCATTTTTGTCAGGTCTCTGCCGTACTTATCAAGTGTGGGAGTCTTTTCACCGTTTTTCTGCCTTGCGGCGGAGTGGCGGAGCGGCTCGGTTGCCGGGTTGTTGTCAGGGATATCGCCAAAGTTATTTTCGTTCATAAGCTTTATTATGTCGTTATATACTTTTTGGATATTTACCTCGATATCGTTCAGAATTCTTACGGCAAGGCTCTCGTTTTCGCGAAGAAGCGAAATGAGGATGTGCTCGGTGCCGATGTAGTTGTGGCCAAGCTTGCGGGCTTCGCTGTAGCTGTGCTGGAGAATGCTTTTTGAGCGGGGCGTGAAACCGATGCTTGGGTTGTTAAGCGGTAGGTCAAGGCCTACCAGAAAGTCAATTTTATCAACGAGCTTTTTGTCGGTTACGCCGTGCTCGCCAAGGACTTTAGCGGCAACGCCGCCGCCCTCGCGGACGAGGCCTACGAGAAGGTGCTCGGTACCGATGTAGTTATGACCCATTTCCATTGCCGCCTGACCGGCAAGATTAATTGCGGATTTTGCGCGTTCGGTAAGTTTTTGTTCAATCATTATTTTCAGTCCTTTCTTTTTTCAAAGCTTCGCAAAACAGTTCGGCGCGCTTTAGGTCGCGTTCGGTAGCGTTTTGCGTGTTATGGGCTTTGGTTATGCTTGCGGGGAGGGTGCTGTACCACACCGCGCTTAGAGTTTCGAGGTTTACATTTTTAATTATACCCAGATTTACGCCCCATCTGACATCAGAAACCAAACTCATTGTCTCGTCGGAGGAAAGGAGTCGGGCATTTGTCAGCGTTCCGTAGGCTCTTTTGAGTCTGTCTTCAAGCCGGAAGGTGTTTTTTGTATGCAGCTCACGGCCGATGCTGCGTTCCTTTTCGACTATGTCGCATATAATCCGGTCGAGCTTTTCGAGGGTTTCGTCCTCGGTCACGCCGAGGGTTATCTGGTTGGAAATCTGGTAGATGTTGCCGAGCGCCTTGCTGCCCTCGCCATAAATGCCACGGACGGTAAGACCAAGCTTGGAAAGGGAGCGTATAAGGCGTTCCATATTGCCGGTTTCGGTCAGTGCAGGAAGGTGCAGCATTGCCGAGGCACGGAGTCCTGTCCCGAGATTGGTGGGACAGCAGGTGAGGTAGCCGAGTTTTTCGTCAAACGCAATATCGAGATTCTCTTCGAGCTTGTCGTCAATTTGATTTGCCACATCGAGGCAGGCTCTCAGGTCAAAGCCCGGACGCATCACCTGAATTCTGATATGGTCTTCCTCGTTGAGCATAATTGAAAGCGAACAATCGTTATTGGTTAGAATTCCGCATTTGTGGCGGTTCTGAACCATATCGGGGCTGACCAGATGCGTTTCGGCAAGTGCCTGCTTTTCGGTGTCGGTCATAACCGAAAAGTCGATATAGCGGAGATCAGGAAGGGCTTTGCGGCATTCGTCGATAACTTTGATTTCGGCTTTTTCGGTCATTTTTGCACCGAAGGGCACTTTCTTGAGATTTCGTGCAAGGCGTACCCGTGAAGATAAAACTACATCACCGGACTGCCCGAACTTTGTATACCACATAACTGCCTACCCCCTTTTTTGTTCCATTTCTTTGATTTGGTCGCGGAGCTCTGCCGCTTTTTCAAAGTTCTGGTCGAGAACCGCACGGCTGAGTTCGTCCTTCAGTTTATCTATTTCGCAGTCTAAGCGAATACCTTTTGTCGCTCGTTTCGGAAGCTTGCCGGTGTGGGCATTGCTGCCGTGGATTTCCTTGAGAGGTCTTTGCAAAAAGCTGTAAAATGCTGTATAGCAGTCGCTGCAGCCAAGCCTGCCCCGATTTTGGATATCGCGGAGAGTTGTGCCGCAGGTTTTGCAGGCATTTTCGCCGGGAAGCGTTATCTGACCGGACGGTGACTTCCCTAAAAAGTGGGTGAAGAAGTCCTCAAAATCGTTATCAAAAACCGATTTGAAGGTCGGAATACTGTTTTCCTCGCCGGCACATTGCGAACAGAGAAATATTTCGGACTTGTTGCCGTTGACTATTTTTTTGATATGTGTTGTTGCTTCGTTTATGCCGCATTTTTGACATTTCATAGTTTTTACCTCCTTTGTGGTGACCTAAGCG
>SVJR01000040.1 GCA_015068845.1 Oscillospiraceae bacterium | reverse complement strand
TGTGCCGGAGCTTGTTAAAGCGCAGAAGAAGTGATTTCCACTCCATTCTTCTGCGCTTTAACAAGCTCCGGCACATCACCGCGAAGGCCGGGAGTTTTAAAGATAATTTCAGTATCTTCCGGAATATCTTTAAGATAATCCTCGCCCAAAATAAATGTTACACCAAGCTTTGACAGTTCGGTATATGTATCGCCCAGTTTTTCAATCGTTTTTTTGTCGTGGGCAGTTACTCTTGCTCCGCCTTCAAGCAAAAATCGTATAAGAGGGACATTGCTGACACCAACACCGATTACAGATATATTTTTATCTTTAAGAGTCTTTTTATATTCAACCGCGTTCATAAATTCACTATCCTTCTCTTGGATTTTCAAAAGATTATTCGAAAAGCTTTTGCAGGAAAAGTTTTTCGGAACAAGCTTTCAAAGAAACTAAGGCGGTTAACCTCAGGATAACCGCCTTAGTATAACTTTAACACATATTATTCAGCATCAAGAATGTCGCCGAGAGTGAATGAACCTTCCTCTGTGTAGGATTCGTCAGACACTTCCTCCTCAACTTTTTCTTCCTCTGCAACATAGTCAGGGAGAAGAACCTTTCTTGAAAGGCCAATCTGCTTTGTTTCGTTATTGATTTCAACAACCTGAACTTCAACTTCGTCACCGATATTAAGTGCATCAGAGGGCTTGTCGATTCTGGTGTTTGCAATCTGAGAAATGTGAATAAGACCATCAACAAAGGGAGCAACCTCCGCAAATGCACCGAAGGGCAGAATGCGAACAATCTTACACTTGATGTTGTCTCCAACCTTGAGGTCCTTTGTTGCCTGATACCAGGGGCTGTCTTCCTCCTTCTTATGACCAAGAGAAATCTTCTTGGTTTCGGGGTTTACATCCTTGATGTAAACTTCGATTTCGTCACCTACGCTTACAACTTCAGACGGATGCTTGATTCTGTTCCATGAAAGTTCAGAAATGTGAACAAGACCGTCAACGCCGCCGATATCAACAAATGCGCCGAATGTTGTAAGAGACTTAATCTTACCTGTGCAAACCTTGCCAACCTCAAGAGCGCCCCAGAAAGCAGCTTCGCGAGCCTTTTTGGTCTCTTCAAGCTCCTTAACAAGAGAAATCTTGCCGGTTTCCTTGTTCATATCCTTGATATATACATCAATGGAGTCGCCAACCTTAACCACTTCTGACGGATGCTTGATATGAGCATCTGAAAGTTCAGAAATATGGATAAGACCGTCTACCCCGCCAAGGTCAACAAAAGCACCGAATGCTGTAAGTGACTTAACTGTACCTGTGTACTGCTTGTTTACCTCTGCAGTTGCCCAGAATTCCTCTGCCTTTTTCTGGCTGATTTCCTTTGCAACAGACTTGATAGAGCCGATAATCTTTGAACGGCCTCTGCGATCCTTTTCCATCTTTATAATTCTAAATGAAACTTCGGTGTTAAGAAGTGAGCCGAGGTTTTCAACGAAACTCTCTGAAGCCTCTGATGCAGGGATAAATACTCTTACATTGTTAACTTCAGTTGCAACACCACCCTTAATAATCTCTGTGATTGTTGAGGTCAGTACTGTGCCGTTTTCGAAGTCAGCATAAAGATTATTCCAGCCTTTTGCTTCGTCTACCTTCTTCTTTGAAAGTCTGACAACACCGTCACGATCGCTTACATGGATAACAAACACTTCTACTTCTTCGCCAACCTTAACGAGTGAGTTAAGGTCTGCTGATGCGTTGTTTGTCATTTCTGCGAAGGGAATAACGCCGTCATACTTGCCATCAATGTCCACCTGTACCTCTGTAGGGGTAATGCCGATAACTATACCTTTAACAATGTCACCAGTTGTTAAGGGCTTTAAAGTTTCTTCCAGCGCCTCTGCAAAGTTCATTTCATTTGTAATTTCCGCCATGGTTTGTTTTGCCTCCTTGATTACCTTATCCGGAGTTGATGCTCCGGCGGTAATGCCTACTTTTTTTATATTTTTTTTAAATAAATGGGCAAGCCCATCTAATTCTTTGCTGTTTTCAATTTTGTAACTGTCTAAGCAGTGCTCACGGCATATTTCAAAAAGCTTTTCGGTGTTGGAGCTGTTTTTCCCGCCAAGCACCAGCATAAGGTCACATTCTTTAGCAAGTTTTTCTGCCGATAGCTGCCGTTCTTCAGTAGCACTACATATTGTATCAAAAAAAATCGCATTTGTAAAATACTTTTTTAAATTTTCTTCAATTTTTTTTGCTTTTTCTTTTCTCAAAGTGGTTTGAACCACGATACTGACCGGAATTTCGGGGGAAAGTTTAAAAATTTCTTCACACTCGTCGGCTCTTCCAACAATAAATGCTGTATTTTCACACCAGCCGTTGATGCCCTTTACCTCAGGATGGTTTTTGTCACCGGCAATGACTATCTGCCGTTTTTTTTCGTATTCTTCCTTTACGATATTATGAATACGCTTCACAAACGGACAAGTTGCGTCAATTATTTCAACATTTTTTTCTAAAAGTGCCTTCTGTTCCGCTTCTGAAATGCCATGGGCACGGATTACCACAATACTACCATCGGGAATATCCAAAATGGATTCCGCGCACTTTACGCCCATATTCTCAAGCTCACCTGTTACATCAGAGTTATGGATAAGCATACCGTAGGTATAGATATTACTTTTCCCATCAGATGCGGTGCTGTATGCAATTTTTACTGCCCGGTCAACGCCAAAGCAAAATCCCGCCTTTTCGGCAATTTTAATTTCCATAAATCTTTGCTCCTGCAAGCTCGGCAATTTTTTGCATAAGAACATCGTTTGTGATTGTCTGAAGTTCCTCTGCTTTGAGCCGCTTGCTTTTATATTCAGAAAGGTCTATGTATTCGCCTATGGTAAGCTTTACTCCGCGAAAAGGTTTGTATCTTGTTGCAATACCCACCGGAAGAATCCCCGCACCAGCCTTTGCCGCAATCATTACCGCACCCTGCTTACCTTCGCCGAGGACTCCTGGGGTTCTGACTCTCTTGCCTTCGGGGAAAACAACGAGGTTTTTGCCGTCTTTGAGAATCGCAATTGCGGTCTTTATAGCAGCCAGATCGCCACCACCCCGTTTTACCGGAAATGCACCAAACGCCTTAATCACCCAGTTCACAACCGGAACCTTGAAAAGCGATGCCTTTGCCATATACGCCATTTTAACCGGCACAAATGCCGCGACAAGTGGCGGGTCGAAGTTGCTTAAATGATTGGGGGCAAGAAGAAAATTCTTGTCCTTGGGTATATTTTCCAGACCACATATTTCAATTTTGCCAAATAAAAGTCTGTATATTCCTCTAACAACGGATAAAACAAAATTTGCCATTATTTTTCTTTTCTCTCTTTCATAATCTGTAAAATTGCAGCAACCGATTCTTCCAAAGTATTACCGGTTGTATCAACAAAAACGGCATCTTCTGCCGGCTTAAGCGGTGCAATCTCACGCTCGGAATCGTTTTTGTCACGATATTCCATATCTTTTTTCACATCGTCAAAATTACATTCGATGCCCTTTTCGCAAAGCTCCTTATACCGACGCATTGCACGATCCTCAACCGATGCGGTAAGAAAAATCTTAAGGTCGGCATTGGGGAGAACCACCGTTCCTATATCCCTGCCATCCATAATCACATCTGTTTTCTCAGCAATGCTTCGCTGAAGGTCTAAAAGCTTGCTTCTGACTGCCGGAATTTTCGATACATCCGACGCCGCAACCGACACTTCGGGTAAGCGTATCTCGGTTGAAACATCCTCTCCGTTCAAAAACACCTGCTGACCTGCCTCAGAGTGAGCAATATCAATTTTGATGCCGTCAAGAAGGGCTTCGACACCTGCTATATCACCGTTCGGGTCAACCCCTGCACGAATTGCCGCAAGACCGATTGCACGATACATTGCACCTGTATCAATATACACGAACTTAAGCTCCTTTGCGGCACGCTTTGCAATTGTGCTTTTGCCGGCTCCTGCCGGGCCATCTATCGCAATTTTGAATGTTGACATAAAAACTTCTCCTTTTAAACAGAGGAATTAGTCCTCCAGCTTACGCTTGAGTACATCGATTTCAGCGTTGATTTTGTCAATTTCGGCGCATTTTGCTTCTATAAACTCAGAAACATTTTCGTCCGCCTTATAACCTCTGTAAATTTCCTTACCAAGCTCTGTGTAAATTTTCTCGATATCATTATTAAGGTCAAAGATAGAGTACTTGGTTTTGGAATCCTCCACTATCTCGCCTGTCTTTGTTGCTACCTTGCTGAATGTATTTTCTGCCGCCTTTTTGAGATTTTCCACAAATTTCATAAATAAATATCTCCATTCTGTCCGCAAAATATACTTTATCCTGCCACGGACCCGCAGGTTTTAAACATTGAATCTGAAAAGAATAATATCGCCGTCTTCAACTACATATTCCTTACCTTCGCTTCTGACAAGACCTTTTTCCTTTGCGGCATTCATGCTGCCGTTTTCCATAAGGTCTTTATAAGCAACCACCTCGGCACGGATAAAACCACGCTCGAAGTCGGTATGTATTTTACCGGCCGCCTGGGGAGCTTTGGTCCCCTTTGTTATCGTCCACGCTCTTACCTCGGGTTTACCCGCTGTCAGATAACTGATAAGACCAAGCAGCTTATAGCTTGCACGGATAAGCTTATCAAGACCGGATTCAGTAGCACCGAGTTCTTCAAGGAACATCACTTTTTCGTCCTTGTCAAGCTCTGCAATTTCTTCCTCAATTCTTGCTGAAACAACCATTACCTCAGATTTTTCACTTGCCGCAAACTCTGCGATTTTTGCAACATACTGATTCTCGCCTGCAGGCTTTGCGTAGTCGTCTTCCGCAACATTTGCCGCATAGATAACCGGCTTTAAGCTGAGAAGCGATACTTCTTTAAGCATTTCCTTCTCGTCGTCCGTAAAATCAAGAGCACGGGCACTTATGCCCTTTTCAAGCTTAGCTGTCAGGCCTTCAAGAAAATCAATCTCCACCTGATACTTCTTATCGCCACCCTTGAGCTGTTTTTTAAGTCTGTCGATTCGTCTTGCAATAATTTCAAGGTCAGAGAAAATAAGTTCAAAGTTTATGGTTTCAATATCGCGAATAGGGTCTATATTGCCCTCAACATGGACAATGTTGGTGTCTTCAAACGCTCTCACAACATGAACGATTGCATCAACCTCACGAATATTGGAGAGAAACTTGTTGCCAAGGCCCTCGCCCTTGCTGGCACCCTTTACAAGACCTGCAATATCAACAAATTCGATAACAGCCGGAGTAACCTTATCCGGGTCGTACATTTCAGCAAGTCTATCAAGTCTTTCATCGGGAACTGCAACAGTTCCTACATTGGGTTCGATTGTACAAAAGGGATAGTTTGCCGATTCTGCACCTGCCTGAGTTATAGCATTAAAAAGTGTACTTTTTCCTACATTCGGCAATCCTACAATTCCTAATTTCATTATATATCACATCTCCTTGATTTATCAGTATTTTCAGCGTTTAATATGTAGTTACTTCGCCATTTCTTCGCCATTTTTACGAAAAATGGTTTTCAAATTGCTTTACTGCATTTGTGAGTGAATCCTCTGTCACATGAACATATCTGTCCATTGTTGTTTTTATACTTGCGTGACCGAGTAATTGCTGCAACAGTTTCGGCTGCATCCCGCTTTCAATAGCACGGGTTGCGTATGTATGACGAAGTGCGTGCATACAAAATCTTTTAATATTTGCCTCATCGCAAAGTTTATACAAATGGGTATCGTATGAACTGTTTTTTGCAGGTTCTCCTGTTCGCCAGTTGATAAATACAAGGTCTCTCATCACAAGAGTTTTCTTTTGCCCTGTTCGTCTGTCAATATATTCAAGTGTTTGTGACAAACTTTCAGATTCTTTTCGTTCTCCTTTTTTGGATTCGATTTCTTTTAGAATCTCATAGGCTTGATTCGTAAGTGGAATAGTTCTGTAACTTTGTTGTGTTTTCGGTGGACCTGCTCGCCAATAACCTTGTTTGTGTCTGTATTCCAAAGTTTTATTGACGGTTAGTGTACGTTTTTCAAAGTCAATCGCATCCCAAGTCAGACCAATCATTTCGCCTGTTCGGAGTCCTGTCTGCAAAATCAAAGCATATTGATTATAATTGTGTGACCGTTTTGCAGCTTCTAAAAACTTTTC
>SVJR01000010.1 GCA_015068845.1 Oscillospiraceae bacterium | reverse complement strand
ATCTTTGATTTCAGGTTGAAGCCCTCGGCGGTCAGATTGAGTACGAGGCAGCTCTTGAAATCAAAGATGGTGATATTAAAACTGTTGTGACCGATTTTGGCGAATACCAAGCAAAAAGTGTAATTATTGCAACCGGTGTCCAGAATAGGCGCCTTGGCGTAAAAGGCGAGGACGAATTTATCGGCAGAGGCGTTTCCTTCTGCGCAGTATGTGACGGAGCTTTTTATAAGGGTAAGACGGTTGCTGTAATTGGCGGCGGAAACACTGCGGTTGAGGATGCGGAGTATTTGTCGGATATTGCCGAAAAGGTGTATCTTATCCATCGCAGAGACGCATTCCGTGCAGAGGAAAGACTTGTAAAACGCCTTGAAGAAAGGTCGAATGTCGAGTTTGTTCTTGATTCAACAGTTCAGGAATTCTGCGGCGATGCCGACGGAATAAACGGAATTGATGTTATGAATGTGAAAACCGGCTCAACCAGCCATATTGCCCTTGATGGCGCGTTTGTGGCTGTTGGTCAGATTCCGCAGAACGACATATTTAAGGGCTTAATCGCAATTGATGATGGTGGCTTTATCTCTTCCGGCGAAAACTGCCTTACCAATAAAAAAGGTATCTTTGTTGCAGGTGACTGCCGTAACAAAAATGTCCGCCAGCTGACCACGGCTGTGGGTGACGGAAGCGTAGCAGCTCTTGCGGCGGTGTCTTTCGTAAGCGAAAATTAATCTTTAAGGAACTGCAATGCTTGCAGTTCTTTTTTTGTAAAAATCCAACAATAACAAATCCATATATTGATTAAGTTAAAAATGTGTGTTAGTATAAATTAAAAAGAAATTGTTGAACCCGGGAGGTGCGTTAAATGACAGAACAAAGACTTTACAGAATTGTTGATGCTGTTAAGCGTGCTGTGCGTGCTTCATCAGAAAAAAGGGAATCCTGTTTTAATTTAACGACAGCCGGATTTTTAATTGATGCAGTTATTTCCAAAGCAAAAACGATGGGCACTTATGTAACTGTTGCAGTAGCAGATGCAAATGGCAGAATACTTGCGTGTAAATCTATGAGCAGTACAGAAGATGAGCATTTGGTTACAGCTGCAAACAAAGCATTTACTGCTGCGGTGCTTAAAATGTCAACCGGTCAGGTTGGGCAGCTTTCTGCTGATGGTAAAGCTCTTTGCGGTATCCAGAAAACCAACAACGGCAGAATTGAAACATCTGAGGGTGGCAATCCCATTTTAAGTTGCGATCGGGTGGTTGGCGGTGTTGGAGTAAGTGGAGCGGACGAACAAACGAATTTGCAGCTCTCAATATACGCATCTTCACTTGTTGATGAGATTATAAAATGAGCAAAGTCAGTAATAAATATAAAATTACCTATTGACAAAATAAAAAAGTAATGTTATATTATAACTGTATTAATACAGATAATACAGTTTGAGCGAGGTGATATTGTGGTTAAACTGGATTACAAAAATGACAAGCCACTACATGAGCAGATTACGCAAGGCTTAAAGGAGTTGATTATCAGCGGAGTGCTTGCGGCTGACGAGCAGCTGCCGTCGGTGCGCGAACTTGCGGTTAGTCTTACGGTGAATCCCAACACGGTTCAGAGGGCTTATAAAAGTCTTGAAACGGAAGGGGTGATTTACAGCATCAGAGGCAAGGGGAATTTTGTTTCGGATATTCCCAAAGCTGATAAAAGCCGGATTGATGCTTTGTATGACAGCCTTCGCGATGCTTTGAAGGAGCTTGCCTTTTATGGTGAGGACAAAGACAAAATTGAGAATGTGGTGAAGAATATTTATGCTGAAAGGGATGAGATAAATGATTAAAGTGAGTAATGTGATAAAGACCTTTGGCAGCTTCCGTGCCCTTGACGGTTTGGATATCAATGTTGAAAAAGGGAGCATATACGGACTTGTGGGACCTAACGGTGCCGGTAAAACCACTATAATAAACCATTTGACCGGTGTGTATCTGCCTGATAGCGGAAGCGTGGAAATAGATGGTGAACCGGTGTGGGAGAACAGCGAGCTTAAACAAAAGGTTCTTTGTATAAACGACGAGTGGTTCTTTTACGGCAGCTATACAGTTAAAGAAATGGCAAACCTGTATGAGAGCCTTTATAAAAACTTCAACCGTGAAAGATACGAAAAGCTGGGTGAACAGCTCAAAATTGAGGAAAATCGTCAGATACGCCGGCTTTCAAAGGGTATGAAAAAGCAGGTGGCGTTCAGAATTGTCCTTTCGTGTATGCCGGAGGTACTTATTCTTGACGAACCCCTCGATGGACTTGACCCTGTAATGCGTAAGCAGATAATGAATGTTATAATCGGCGATGTTGCCGACCGTGGTATGACGGTACTGGTTTCCTCGCATAACCTGAGAGAGCTTGAGGATATATGCGATTATGTAGGTATTATCCATAACGGCAAAATGGTTATTGAAAAGCCGCTTCACGACCTGAAAGGAAATATTCAGAAAATTCAGGTGGTGTTTGATGGCGAATTTCCGGAAATGCTGAAAGCTGAAGCGGAGATACTCCATACATCAAAGGTTGGTTCGGTTTACACCGTTATTGTCAAGGGTACAGCAGACGAGGTAACTCAAAAATTCCGGGCATATAATCCGGTTATTTTTGACCAGGTAAGCCTTACCCTTGAGGAAGTATTTATCTATGAGTTAGGAGGGCTTGGATATGACTTCAAAAACATCATGGTTTAGTTTTGGAATTTACAAAAACACCCTGCATCGGTTCAAGTGGGGCAGCTTTCTGTATTTTATAGTTCTATTTTTCAGTGTTCCGTTTGTGCTTATGACCCAAAGCCCGAGCGAGCTTTTTGAATCCTTCAGCCTGAGAAACTATCAGGTTGGCGGACTGATTCTGAAACAATCGTTTATAGTGATTCCGTATCTTCTGGCAATGGCTGTTCCCACGGTTGTGGCTCTGCTGGTGCTTCGTAATGTTCATTCGTCAAAGCAGGGTGTGTTCACACATTCTATTCCGGTAACGCGAAAGAGCTACTACATATCAAGTCTTTTTGGCGGGTTCAGTCTGATGCTTGCACCAATACTTCTCAATGGCATTATCCTGCTTGCAATGAGTATTTTTGGCTACGGCAGAACAATTGCTCCGTGGAGCGTTATGTGTTGGGTTATTATCCAGGTGTTGGTATTGTTTATAATGTTCTCGGTTGCAAGCTTTTCGGCATTCCTCACCGGTAACGGCGTTGCTCATGTGGTTATCAATGTTCTGCTCCATACATTTCCACTTCTTATTGCCGGTGCAATACTGCTTGTGAGCGAGGTGTTTCTGTTCGGATTTGTGCAGTCTGAAAACTTCATTGCTGATGAAATTTTCAGGCATACCCCCATTGTGTGGCTGTTTTCAAAATTGACAACAGACCTCTATCTGGATTTTGGACTAT
Source organism: Oscillospiraceae bacterium (assembly GCA_015068845.1). GTDB lineage: Bacteria > Bacillota > Clostridia > Monoglobales > Monoglobaceae > SIG440. The sequence goes on along the minus strand of SVJR01000010.1, from coordinate 43,293 downwards.
TTAAAAGTATTATGCTTTGGATTTATGTTATCGGTGCTCTGGTTCTTTATGTTCTTGGATATATCCTTTACAAAAATCGCAAAATTGAGGCTTGCGGCGATGTGGCAGCATTTAAAATATTCCGCCCGATTCTCAAGTATACGGTTACGGGTATTGCCGAGCTTGCGGTTCTTGCAATGCTCTGGGCAATGGAGCTTCCGGCTGTGGCGATATACATTGTTGCGGCAGTTATCTGTGCGGTGGTTTACTTTATCTGCGAAATGCTTATGAACAAGACATTTAAAGTTTTCGGCACATACAAGGGATTTGCAGTATTTGCTGTATGCTCTGCACTCGTTATAAGCTTTTGCGCATATACAAGCGTGTTTGGCTATGAAACAAGAATTCCCGAAGTAGAGAAAATAGAAGAAGCCACCATATACTCCGGCTATTTCAGCGACATAGAGGAACCGTTTATTAATGATGAACAAACCATCAATGCGGTTAGAACAATGCATAAGGAATTTCTTGCAAATGTTCCTTTGACCGAAAGAGAGGTTTGGGAACGCAGCGATTTTAACGGATATAATCTTTATGTGAAATACAGACTCAAAAACGGCAGAGTATTGGCTCGTCGGTATTTGGTAGATAACGACCTTTGCTACAAGGCTTTGATGGAAATGTATAAGAGCGTTGACTACAAGATGCAGATTACGGGTCTTTCGGATGTGAATATTGACAATGTGAAAAATGCTGACCTTCGTGTTTATTTTGCGGGCTTCAACCATCATATTGCACTTAACTACAATGCGAAAGAAATTCTTCGTGCGGTTAAAAAAGATGTTGAAGTTTTAAGCTACAACGATATGTCCAATGAAACATACAATATGGAGTTTGATATTTCATTCAGCCTAAGCTATGAGGAAAATGAAAAACAACAAGTGTTTGTTGAGGCGGCATATGGCATTAATCCCGAAAAATATCAAAGCAAGAGATTTAATGTTCAGGTTACTTCAAAATTTACCAATACAATAAACTTGCTGAAGGAGCTTGGATATTATGACGAAATAGTTTCAAAATGCGCAGATAGCCTTTGGATTTGCAAAGAACCGCTCATTAAAGCGGGTGAAATGCTTGTGTATAAGGGAGAAGATGGCCACTTTGGAGAGCTTTACGCAAATCTTATGGATTGCGTGAAGCTGGAGCCTGCGGATTCTCTGGCTGTTGCAAACAGTTTAATTGAAACCAAACGCACAGACCTGGCTGAAGGCAAAAACTATTTTATATTCAGTAATTCGGATAACTGGGACGGCGGAGTCTGGTTCGCAAAGGATATGGTATGTTATCCTGAAGAAAAATTACCCGACTATCTCAAAAAATATATAAATGAATAGGACTTTTACAAAAAAACGGCGATGAACTTGTTCATCGCCGTTCTTTTTGTGTTAATTTTTCGAAATTGGTACAACATACAGTATTGTTACAAATATTTTTCAAATATATTAAAAATTTTTTAAAAAAAGTATTGCAAAATTATAAATTATAGTGTAAAATTAGAGTAAAGTGGTACGAAGTGGTACAAAATACCCATAAAGTGGTATAAAAAATGTGGCGGGAGGTGAAATCCTTATGCTAATAGGCGAGCATTATCATAATATGGATGCTAAAGGCCGTGTCAGCATTCCGGCAAAGTTCAGAGATGACCTTGGCGGAACTTTTGTGCTGTCAAAGGGTCTTGATGATTGCTTGTATGCATACTCCGTGAAGGAGTGGGAAGGATTTCAGCAGGACCTGCTTGCACTTCGTGGTTCTGACGGTCAGATGGTACGCAGATTTTTCTTCAGCGGTGCAACCGAGTGCGAGATAGATGCACAGGGCAGAGTGGTTATTCCGCCCAATTTCAGATCTTATGCAAAGCTTGAAAAAGAACTGGTTATCATCGGTGTTTCAAACCGTGCGGAAATCTGGTCGAAAACCGAGTGGGATAAGTACATTTCAAAATCATCGTTTGATTCGGAAGAAATTGCAAACGCAATGGAAAGGCTCGGTTTATGATGAGCGAATTCAAACATATTTCCGTTCTGCTTGACGAGAGCGTAAAGCTTTTAGAGGTAAAACCCGACGGCATATATGCTGACGGAACCTTGGGCGGCGGCGGGCATTCGGCACTTATCTGCTCAAAACTCAGCGAAGATGGAATGCTGATAGGGATTGACCGTGACACCACCGCAATTGATGCGGCAACAAAGCGACTTTCGGAGTACTCCAATAAAAAAGAGATTGTCCATAGCAATTATGCAAATATAAAAGACATATTAAAAACCCTGAATATCTCAGGACTTGACGGAGCAATTCTTGATTTGGGGGTTTCGTCTCCTCAGCTTGATACCGCAGAGCGAGGCTTCAGCTACAATATGGATGCAAGGCTCGATATGCGTATGAACCGTGAAGATTCACTCAGTGCATATGAAGTAGTTAATGAGTACAGCGAGGCGGAGCTTGCAAAAATAATATTTAATTACGGCGAGGAGCGGTTTGCAAGGCAGATTGCAAGAGGGATTGTAAATGCAAGGCAGACCAAACCGGTCGAAACCACTTTTCAGTTAAGCGATATAATCAAGGCGTCAATTCCGGCGAAGGCGAGATTTGCGGACAAGCATCCGGCAAAACGAACCTTTCAGGCAATTCGTATTGAGGTCAACAACGAGTTGGGACTTTTAGAGGGAGCAATCCGTGACTTTGTTGATGTGTTAAAGCCCGGCGGTGTTTTATCGGTTATTACTTTCCATTCGCTTGAGGACAGGATAGTAAAGCAGACCTTCAGTCAACTTGCTTCGGGTTGTGAATGCCCGAAGGATTTTCCGGTTTGCGTATGCGGAAAAAAGCCAAAAGTTAAGGTTCTTACCCGAAAACCGATAGTCTCGGGAGAGAGCGAGCTTGAAATGAATATAAGAGCCCATAGTGCAAAGCTCAGGGCGGTTAAAAAAATATAGAAGGAGGAGTTCAAATTGTCAAATATGTATAGCTATAACACAAGCACTGCGCGTAAGCTCAGTACAGACTATGGTTACAGATATGATTTGAAAAATGAATTCCCGACCCAAAATACTACGACTCAAAAGACTCAGAATAAATCAAAAACAAAAGCAAAGCCTGCTCTCGGAAGGATTGTGGCGTTTGCGTTGCTGTTTGCGGCGGCATTTGTGATTGTGAACGGTTATGTTGCAATCAATGAGGCAAACAACGAAATCTCACAACTCCGTGACGAGTATAACAATGTACTTGCGACCAACCAGTCCATTCAGGTTAAGATTGACAAAACAATTGACCTGAACCAGCTCCAGAGTATTGCCGGCGAGAAGCTTGGTATGGTTCGACCTGAGAGATACCAGATGTTCTATGTAGACCTCGAAATGGGAGATAAGGCGGAGTCCTCGGCAAAAGCCAAAACTGAAACTAACGAAAAGGCTGTTGCGGTAACAGGCGCTCCCGGAATTATCACCGGAACTTTGAATATTTTCCAGTAAAAGTTAAGAAAATCGGTATATTTGATTTGAAAGGCTAAATATAAATAATAAATAATGAAATCTAAAACGAGCTGCCAAACCGGATGATTTCGTTTGGAGGTATTGCCGTGCGTATAGAGCAAAGCACATTTAAACAGAAGAAAAGAATCATGTTACTGCTATTCTTAGTGGTTGTGATTTTTTTTGCTTTATTGGTAAGAGTTGCGTGGCTTCAGATTGTCCGTGGCGAATGGCTTTCGTCAGCGGCAAGGGAGCAGCAGACCAGTGACAACACTATCAGTCCCGAACGCGGTCTGATTTACGACAGAAATATGAAGGTTCTGGCGACTAATCTGAGCGTTGAAACCATCAGTATAACCCCTAAAAATGTTCGTGACAACAGCAAGCAGACACCGGAGCAGATTGCGGCAAAGCTTGCCGAAATCCTCGAGCTTGACAAGGATAGTGTTCTTGCCAAAATCAATAAGCAATCGAACTTTGAATACATAAAAAAGAAGGTCGAAAAGGACCAGGCGGACGCGGTCCGTGCATATATTGAGGAGTACCGGATTGATGGAATACGGTTTGCCGAGGATACTAAAAGATACTATCCCTATGGCAATTTTGCATCTCAGGTAATCGGTTTTGCCGGTAGCGACAACAACGGCCTTGAGGGCATCGAGATGGTGTATGACGAGCAGCTCCGCGGTGTGCCCGGCAGAATTGTTTCTGCAAATAAAACAGCCGGTCTTGAAATTCCGGATAATTACGAGAGCTATTACGAGCCACAGAACGGAAAAAGCGTTGTGCTCACCATTGATGAGACTATCCAGCATTTCACGGAAAAACATCTTGAAAATGCACGGGTTGAAAACCAGCTTGAAGAGGGCGCAGCAGCAATCGTAATGAATGTAAAAACCGGCGAAATTCTTGCTATGGCAACCAAGCCGGACTATGATTTGAATGAGCCCTTTGCTGTCACCTCGGCGGTGGAGGAAAAGTACCCCGATATCCAAAAAGAACTTGAGTCTCTTGAAGGCTCGGAATATAATGCCAGACTCACCGAAGTAACCCAGTTTTTAAGAAGAAACAAAGCGGTGGTTGACTCGTATGAGCCGGGATCAACATTTAAAATAGCAGTTGCATCAATGGCGCTTGAGGAAAATGTGGTAGGACTCAACGACCACTTCTTCTGCAGCGGCGCAATCAAAGTTGCAGACCGCACTATCTCGTGCGCAAACCGCAACGGTCACGGTGCCCAGACCTTTGTTCAGGGCGTTCAGAACTCCTGCAACCCGGTATTTATCGAGGTTGGTGCAAGGGTTGGCCGCAATACATTTATGAAGTATGTAAAGGGCTTCGGCTTCCGTGAAAAGACGGGAATCGAGCTTCCGGGCGAGACTGACGGTATCTTCCACGCAGCGGAAAACTTCAAGGAAATCGACCTTGCAACTTCATCATTCGGTCAGAGTTTTAATGTAACTCCACTTCAAATGGTTACAATGGTTTCGGCAGTTGCCAATGGCGGAAAGCTGATGAAGCCGCATATTGTAAAACAGCTTGTAGACGAAAACGGAAATGTGATTGAGGATTACAAGCCTCAGGTGGTGCGTCAGGTTATCTCGGAAGAAACCAGCGAAACAATGTGTAAAATATTGGAGTCGGTTGTGTCTGAGGGCGGTGGCCGAAACGCATACCTTGCCGGCTACCGTGTGGCAGGCAAGACCGGTACATCAGAAAAACAGCCCCGTGGCAACGGCAAGTATGTTGCATCCTTTGTGGGCTTTGCTCCGGCAGACGACCCCGAGATTGTGTGTCTTGTTATCCTTGACCAGCCTCCGGTTGGCGCAACATATTACGGCGGCCTTATCGCCGCACCGGTGGTAAAAAGTATTCTTGAGGAAAGTCTCCAGTACCTGGGCGTTGAACCTGAATACACTCAGGAAGAAATGGAAATGATTGATATAACGGTTCCGGATGTGACGGGCAAAACCCGTAAGGAAGCGGAAACAATTCTCAAAGAGGAGGGCGTGAATATTACCTTCCGCGGTCAGGGCGATATTGTTCTTGACCAGGTGCCCAAGGCATATTCGAAGCTTGCCCGCAACTCCAAGGTAGTTGCATATACCGAGGGCGAGGAAAGCAAAAAGACAGTCACTATTCCCGATGTGGTGGGATGTTACGGTTCTGAGGCGAACAAAGGCATAGTGAATGCCGGCTTGAATGTTCGTGTGAAGGGTCTTTCCGGCAGCGGCGGGCTTGCGGTATGTACCGAACAGCAACCGCCTGCAGGTACAGTGGTAGAACCGGGAACAATAGTAACTCTCGACTTCCGTTTTGCGGAAATCCGCGACTAAAGCTACTTAACTTTTAAAGTGAGGAAAATATAATGACTCTATCCGAATTATTGAAAGATGTTGATGTGACATCGGTCCAAGGTAATACAAGTGTTAAAATTTCGGGAATAGCCTTTAATTCAACCGAGGTAAAGCCCGGGGATGTGTTTGTGTGTATAACCGGCTTCAAAACCGACGGACATAAGTATGCGGCAGATGCCCTTGAACGGGGCGCAGTTGCAATTGTTGTAGAAAGACCTATTGAGGATACGGCGGCAACCGTTGCTATCACCAAAAACACAAGACTTGCACTTTCACAAATGGCTGCAGTTTACTATGATTACCCGTACCGCAAGTTCAGACTCATCGGTATCACGGGAACAAACGGCAAGACAACAACGACATATCTTGTCAAGTCGGTAATGGAAAGCTGCGGTCACAAGGTAGGTCTTATCGGAACAAATCAGAATATGATAGGCGAAACTGTCATACCTGCAAAGCATACAACTCCCGATTCTCTTGAGCTTATGCGCCTTTTCAGCCGTATGGCAGAGGAGGGTGCCGATACTGTTGTGATGGAGGTTTCGTCACACTCGCTTGCCCTTGACCGTGTTGCAAGCTGTGAGTTTGATGTAGGTGCATTTACAAATGTCACGCAGGATCATCTTGATTTTCACGAAACAATGGAAAACTACATTGATGCCAAGGCTCTGCTTTTCAAAAAATGCCGTGTTGGTGTTCTGAATGCGGATGACGCAGCGTGCGAGCGGATGCGTGAACTGGCAGAATGTGAAACTTTGGATTACAGTACAAAAATTCCCGCAGGAATACTTGCCGACAATATCGAATATATGTCTACCGGGGTAAAGTTTGATGCCATATACAAAGGCCAGACGTCTAAAATTGAGTTAGGGATCCCCGGCGGTTTTTCGGTATACAATGCCTTGACGGCTATTGGCTGTTGTCTTGCGGCAGGCATATCCCTTGAACGGATTGCCAACGGTCTTAAAAACGCTTCAGGCGTTAAAGGCAGAATTGAGGTTGTAAATACCGATACCGATTATACCGTAATTATTGACTATGCACACACACCGGACGGTCTTTTGAATATACTGAGCGCAATTCGTGGCTTTGCCAAGGGCAGAATTATTACGCTTTTTGGGTGCGGCGGCGACCGTGACAGAACCAAAAGACCCAAGATGGGCAAAATTGCGGGTCAGCTTTCCGATTTCTGCATTGTTACAAGCGACAATCCCAGAAGTGAGAAGCCGGCGGATATAATTGAGGAGGTGCTTGCAGGGGTTAAGGAGACCGACTGCGAGTATGTTACGATTGAAAACCGTTTTGAGGCGATAGAGTATGCTCTCGATAACGCAAAAAAAGACGATATAATTCTTCTTGCGGGTAAGGGTCACGAGCCTTATCAGATTTTAAAGGACAGAACCATAGTCTTTGACGAAAGAGAGATTGTTCTTAAATTAATTGATTCTTCGGAAGGTTAGGAGAGTGGACAGCTTTGGATAAAATCCTGACATTAAAACAGCTGGCGGAATCCGCAAACGGAACTTTGCTTAACTGTGATGAAAAAATATATGCAGCGGATATAGTGACCGACAGCCGTAAAGTATCTGATGGTGCAGTGTTTGTGGCACTCCGTGGCGAAAAGTTCGACGGTCACAATTTTACAGCCCAGGCAATCGCCGCCGGTGCTGTATGCTGTGTGGTTGACAAAAGCTTTGAAAATACCGGAAATCTCCCGGTTATTATGGTTGAGGATACCTATGCGGCACTCCGAGATATGGCAAGATGCTATCGCGGTGAATTTTTGATTCCTTCGGTTGGCATAACCGGAAGTGTTGGCAAAACCAGCACCAAGGATATGGTCGCAAGTGTGCTTGCGGCGGGCTTTGCTGTTCTTAAAACCGAGGGTAACTTCAATAACGAAATAGGTCTTCCCCTTACGGCGTTCAGACTCAGCAAGAGTAATGATATAGCGGTGTTTGAAATGGGAATGAGTGCCTTTGGCGAGATTTCGAGGCTTACCCGTATTGCCGCACCTGATGTTGCGATTATAACCAATATCGGTTATTCGCATATTGAGCATCTGGGGTCTCAGGAGAATATTCTTAAAGCTAAGCTTGAAATCCTTGAAGGACTCAGCCCGGCGGGAACGGTTATTCTTAACGGTGATGACGAATTTTTAAGGGGTCAGATAGGCAACCTCCCGTTTGAAACGCTTACTTACGGAATTGAAAATAAGAACTGCGACATAGTTGCAGAAAATATAAAAAAGTTTTCTGACAGAACCGAGTTTGAAGTGAAAGTTGACGGCAAACCGGTAAAGCTTACGGTAAATGTTCCGGGACTCCATCATGTTTACAATGCTCTTGCGGCGATTCTTTGCGGTGTTATATACAATATGTCGATGGCAAAAATTGCTGAGGGAGTTGCGGCGTTCACGCCTTCCGGAATGCGTCAGAACACGGTTGAGCTAAACGATTATGTCATCATAAAGGACTGCTATAATGCCAGTCCCACATCAATGAAATCGGGACTCGAGGTCCTTTCGGTTACCCCGCCGAAATTCAAGGATGAGTCTTGCCGCAAGGTGGCGGTATTGGGTGATATGTTAGAACTTGGTGACTTTTCTGAGGAAGCCCATCGTGGTGTTGGTGCGCTTTGCTGCAATTATGACCTTGGCTGCCTTGTGGCGGTAGGCAAAAATGCAGAATTTGTGGCAAAGGGTGCAATTGAGAACGGCTTCAACTCGTCCGAGCTTTATGTGTTTTACGATAATAATGCGGCAAAATCGCATATAATGGAGATTTTGAGACCAAACGATGTTATTCTGTTCAAAGGCTCAAGAGGTATGCGCCTTGAAGAAATTGCAGATTTCATAGCGGAAGCTAATGGCATCGTAACGGCGGAAAAATAAATAAATTCGTTCATCCGGAGGATAAGATGGTTAAATTACTTATAATTGCGACAATTTCGTTTATAGTGGCGGCTGTATCAGGGTTATTTTTAATCCCGTTTTTACACAAACTGAAATTTGGACAGGAAATCCGTGAGGAAGGCCCCTCGTGGCATCAGAAGAAGTCCGGAACCCCGACAATGGGTGGCTTTATATTTATGATTGCCCTGCTTGTTTCGGTTGTTTTGGGAGTGTTTATTTCAGGAATTATCGGTAGCCCTGCCGAACTTACGGGTGTTCTCGCAATTACGGCTGCGGCGTTCGGGTTTGGTGCTATCGGTTTTGTTGATGACTACATAAAGGTTATTCTGAAACGCAATTTAGGTCTCCGTGCCGGTCAGAAGTTCGCCCTGCAGTTCCTTGTGGCGCTCGTATTTGCGGTATGGATGGTATGTGGCGGCGTTGTCAATACCGAAGTTAAGGTTCCGTTTGTGGATTTTTATATTGACCTGACTTATTTCGGGTATATACCGTTCATTGTACTTGTTATGCTTGCAGCTGTTAACAGTGTTAATCTTACCGACGGCCTTGACGGGCTTGCAGGAACGGTTACACTTGTTGTTGCTTTATTTTACTGTATAGTTTCGCACAAAATGGGCTCAACTCCGGTTGCGCTGTTTGCTTCGGCGCTGATTGGAGGAATTGTCGGTTTTCTTATCTACAACAGCAATCCGGCAAAGGTGTTTATGGGTGATACAGGCTCCCTGTTCCTTGGCGGTGCGGTTGCAGCAATGGCAATTTACCTGAAAAATCCGGTTGCCCTACTGATTGTCGGTTTCGTATATGTGGCAGAGGCTCTCTCTGTTATAATTCAGGTAGCTTACTTCAAAAAAACCGGTAAGCGTATTTTTAAAATGAGTCCTATTCACCACCACTTTGAAATGTGCGGATGGAGCGAAAAAAAGATAGTTGCAGTGTTTTCATTGGCAACTGTGATGTTGTGTATAATCGGATATATGGCGTAAAGCCTGAAAATAATGAAAGGGGTTGACCGGATAGATATGAATAATGTTAACAGACGAGTGACAAGTGGCAATGTCCGTACGGCCAGCCGCAGACCGGGACTCAGCATCAAGTCGATACGAAACACGCTGAAGTCTGTTGATAAGCAGTTTTTAACGGCCGTTTATGTTCTTCTGGCATTTGGTCTTATAATGGTTCTCAGCGCAAGCAGCCCTATTGCCCACGCATCACAGGGCGACAGCTTTCACTTTTTCAAACGCCAGTTCCTTTGGGCAATTTTAGGAAGTATAGCAATGTTCGGGGCGGCAAATTATGATTATCGCAAGCTTAAAAGATGGGCGTTCCCGTTTTTTGCACTCAGCATATTTTTACTTATTATGGTTCTTGTCCCCGGCATCGGCCGTAAGATAAACGACGCAAGACGCTGGATTTATATCGGCCCGATTAACTTTCAGCCGTCTGAGGTAGCAAAGATTGCAACCATAATATTCTTTTCGTATAGTCTCTCGAAAAACTATAAAGAGCTTGATAAGTTCAGTGTATTTATTCTGTATATAGTGATGGTGGGTGTAATTGCCCTTGTACTTATGATGGAGCCGCATTTCAGCTGCACTATGCTGATTGGAGCAACTGCGTGTATCCTTTTATGGGTTGCGGGTGCAAAAATCCGGCACTTTATTGCGTTGGGTCTTTGTGGTGTTCCGGTAATTATTCTTATGGTTATAAAAGCTCCCTACCGTCTTGCCCGTGTAACCACATTTCTCGACCCCTTTAGTGATATTCAGGGAAGCAGCTGGCAGATAGTTCAGTCACTGTATGCAATTGGCTCGGGTGGAATTTTTGGCGCAGGTATAGGCCAAAGCCGCCAAAAGTATATGAACATTCCCGAACCCCAGAACGATTTTATCTTTTCGATACTGGCGGAGGAATTCGGACTTCTGGGTGCAATACTGGTTGTTGCGCTGTTCATATTCCTGATTGTGAGAGGAATAAAAATTGCAACCAATGCCCCCGATATGTTCGGAACATTGCTTGCAACCGGCATAACCTCAATGATAGCTATTCAGGCAATTGTGAATATTGCGGTTGTTACATCATCAATTCCCGTTACCGGTATGCCGTTGCCGTTCTTCAGTTATGGCGGAACAGCTCTGGCAATAACGATGGGTGAAATGGGTATTGTGCTTAATATATCAACGCACAGCAAGGAACTGGATAAAAGTAAGTGAGTTAACAGAGGCTGACAAAATATCAGCCTCTTAGTGTATTTTTAACGCATTCACAGAAAGTGCGGATGCAGAAGGGATTGGATTATGAGAGTTTTATTTGCAGGCGGCGGAACCGCCGGACATATCAACCCTGCTATTGCGGTTGCAAACTACATAAAGGAACAGGAGCCGCAAAGTGAGTTTCTGTTTATCGGCACCGAAACCGGTATGGAAAAGACTCTTGTGCCCCAAATGGGCTTTAATATAAAGTTTATAAAAATTCACGGCTTCAAACGGAGTCTCAGCCTTGAAAATGTCAGAACTATGGCAGAACTCGTTACCGGAACACGCCACGCAATGCGGATAATCAAGGAATTTAAACCCGATGCGATTATGGGTACGGGTGGCTATGTTGCAGGGCCTGTCCTGCTTGCTGCGTCAATGCTCGGAATCCCTACGGTTGTTCACGAATCAAATGCGTACCCAGGAGTAACCGTGCGTATGCTGGCAAAAATTGTAGATGTTGTGGCACTTGGTATGGGCGAGGCGGCAAATTTTCTCAGCTCTAAAGCCTGTATTCGTGTTACGGGCAATCCTGTCCGTCCGTCAATTCTTGCCTGTGATAAGAAAACAGCTCGCGAAAAGCTTGGTCTTGACAGCAGAAAAGTAGTACTGATTTTTGGCGGAAGTCTTGGTGCGGAGAAGATAAACAGCGTTGCGGTGGAATGGATTTCTCAAATTGCCGACAGTCACAAATATCAAATTCTGATGTCAACAGGGAAGAATAATCAGTACGAAGGCGTTAAAAAACGGTTTGAAGAGAAAGCAATTGACCTTGAAAAATATCCCGAAATCAGGGTCAGTGAATATATATACGATATGGACCTTGCCCTGAATGCGGCAGATCTTATAATCGCCCGTAGCGGAGGCTCGGTAAGTGAAATGACAGCACTTGGCAAGGCGGCAATACTGATTCCGTCCCCGTTTGTAGCAGGAAATCATCAGGAGCATAACGCCAGAGCGGTGGAAAAGTCCGGTGGTGCAATTGTTATAAGTCAGGGCGAACTCTCGCTTGAAAGCCTTGCAAAGGCGGCAGACAGCATGCTCGGTGATGCAGAGGTTCTCGAACGGATGAGCCGCTGCTCCAAATCTATCGGCATAACCGATGCGACAGATAAGATTTACAGAATAATGAAAGAACTGATGAAATAGTCCTACCCCGGCTAAGTAACACAATCCAAAGAAATACATAGTATAAGGTATCGGTAATTCTTTTGGAGGTGTTACGGTGAACAGAATAGCAATCTGCGGCGGAAAAAAGCTGAGCGGTGAGGTTCGGTGTCAAGGTTCAAAAAACGCAGCATTGCCAATACTTGCGGCAACAGTGCTTAATCCCAATGAGTGCGAGCTGACCAATTGCCCTGACCTTGCAGATGTAAGCTCAGCATTGAAAATAATAACACATCTGGGCGGAAAAACAGAGTACAGCAAGTACACGGCGACAGTCAATGCGGCGGATATACATAGATTTGAAATCGGTGAGGAACTTATGGCAAGTATGCGCTCGTCAGTACTGTTTCTCGGACCGATGCTTTCTAGATTGAAGCAGGCGGTAATATCCTACCCGGGCGGTTGCAGTATCGGTCTAAGACCGATAGATTTGCATATCAAAGCGTTCAGGCAGTTGGGTGTTTCGGTGGAGGAAATTGGCGGGAAAATATACTGTAAGGCGGAAAAAATTGTTCCGGCACGGATAAATCTGATTTTTCCCAGCGTGGGGGCAACAGAAAATATTATGCTTCTTGCCGCCCTGTCAGAGGGCGAGACTGTAGTGCTCAATGCGGCACGGGAACCTGAGATTTGTGACCTTCAGAACTTCCTCAATGCAATGGGGGCAAAAATTTCCGGTGCGGGAACCGAAACAATTCGTATATTAGGTGTTGAAAAATTAAAAAAAGTGAAGTATAATATAATGTCGGATAGAATTTTTGCCGCAACCTGCCTCTGTGCGGTGGCAAGCTGCGGTGGAGATACTGTTTTGCGAAATGTAAATCCCGACCATATAAGCCTTATTCTGTCAATGCTTGCTGGCGCAGGCTGCAGCATAAGCTGCGGTCACGATTATGTCCGGATTAAGAGCAGCGAAAGGCTGCGCGGTCTTGGCAAGATTATGACATCACCGTATCCGGGATTCCCAACAGATGCTCAGGCGCTTTTTATGTCGGCACTTTCTGCGGCAGACGGAACAACCGTGTTTGTGGAAAATATATTCGAAAGCCGGTATAAGCATGTCCCCGAGCTTATCAAAATGGGTGCGGATATAATAGTCGACGGCCGGCTTGCGGCGGTTACGGGCTGTAATTATATTCAGGGGGCAAGCGTCGAGGCTCAAGATTTACGGGGCGGTGCCGCCCTGGTGATTGCGGGGCTCTCGGCAATAGGCGACACCATTATTTCCGGAGTGTCGCATATCGACAGGGGTTATGAGCATATTGAAGATACATTTGCACAACTTGGTGCATCAATAAAAAGAATCTAAAAAAGCTTGCGGACACCGGTTTGGTGAACCGCAAAACAACAGGACAAGCAGAAAGGAGGAGCTTTATGGTTGTTGAACAACGTGAATTTGAGGCGAGGAAAAAACAGTTACTTAAAAAGAAAAAGAAAAATCGTATAAAAAGACGCCTGATTGTGTTTGTGTTCCTGTTCGTTTGTGCGGCAGTGATTTTCACAGTTCTTAAAGCTCCGTTCTTTAATATAAAAACCATAATCTGCGTCGGGCAGGAAACCCTGACCGAGGAACAGATAATTCAGATTGCCGGCGTAAAAACCGACACAAATATCTTCAGCACCGGAGTAAAAGCGATGAAAAGACGGCTTGCCGATAATCCGTTGATTGCTGAATGTAATGTAAGGAGGCTGTTCCCCAATAAGCTTAAAATATGGGTACGCGAAGCAAAAACTGCGGCGTATATTGAGGGGAGTACCGGTATTATACATATCAGGGAAACAGGGCAGATTATCAGGATAACCGATTTAAACGAGGAAAAGCCAAAGGCGGCAAAGCTTGTTGATTTTATCCCTGCTTCGGAGCTACTTGGTGAGAATGTGATAGCCAAAGACGATGTGGCAAGCGGTATGGTTCTTGAGTGTATGGGACTATTAAACGAGCTTGAAATGCTGGACAAGGTGACATCTATATCTGTGGCGGATTTATCGGATATCCGTATTGACTATGAGGACAGGCTCTATATCCTGCTTGGCAGCTACGAAAGTATGGAATATAAGCTGACTTTTGTTAAAAAGGTGATTTCGGAGAGTCTTTCAGAGTATGAAAAGGCGCTCCTTGACTACCGAGGTCAGAATCTGTATGTAGGCCCGCGGGAAAATCCGGACGAAAAGCCCGAGTCGCCGGAGCAAACAACAGCGGAAACGCCTGCAGGCGAGACGGCGGAAACGGAAGACGGGCAAAGCCCTGAAAAACCGGACGAAAACAACGAAACTGAAACTGAGTAAATATAAAGAGGTAGAAGAATGAACTTGGAAAAGAAACAAAAATTTCAGATTTCAATGTCAATTGTTATGTTGATATTGGTGTTTGCTATAACCTGGCAGATAAAAGGCGTTCGCAAGAACAATGCAGTACAAAGCCAGATATCAAACAGAATTGAAACGCTACAGCAGGACTATAAGGCGGAGCTTGAGAAGAACGAAAAACTTCTTCAGCAGATTTCAGAGCTCCAGACCGACCTTGTTAAGTACAGAGAACAGGTTACTGAAAGCGGCGGTGCGGCAAAGATACTTAAAGAGGAGCTCAGCCGTGCGGAAACTATCGCCGGACTTACCGATGTTTCGGGCAGCGGGATTATAGTTACAATTAAGGACGGCACATCCCAAAATATGGGAAATAATATTGTATATAATGATGGGTATGGGATTGTTCACAACACATATCTGCTTACTATTTTAAACGAACTTCGTGCATCGGGAGCTGAGGCTTTATCAATTAATGATGAACGAATCCTTGCAACAAGTGAAGTTCGTTGCGCAGGTCCGACTGTCAGTGTTAACAACACCAAACAGGCAGCCCCCTTTGAAATCAAAGCAATCGGCAACCCAGACACATTGGAAAATGCACTCCGTATGCCCGGCGGTGCAGTTGACGAGGCAGGCTTTTACGGCATTGATGTAACCATAAGAAGGAGCAACAAGCTGCTCATAAAGAAATACACGGGTGCGAGTACATTCAAATATGCACAGGAAGTTAAACCGGAGGTGACAGAATAATGTTTTTTATTGTAGCGGTTCTGGTCGGAATACTTCTTGGCCTGCTTGTTCCGTATACCCTCAGTTCATCAACCCTTCCGTATCTGGCGGTGGCAATCATTGCGGCGCTTGATTCGGTATTTGGCGGACTTCTGGCGTATCTTAACAAGCGGTTCAATATCAATGTTTTTATGATTGGTCTTGTTTCAAATGCAATTCTTGCAGTATTTCTCACATTTATAGGAAATATATTGGGTATCAGTTTGTCGTTTGCGGTTATTATCGTGTTTGGCGTAAGAATGTTTAATAATATGGCGTCAATCCGTAGGCTTACCTTTGATGTTTACTTTGTAAGGCGTGCAAAGGAAAAAGAACGCGAAAACCGACTTAAGCTTGAAGCGGCACTTGATGCCGAGGAGCAGGAAGAGGAAGGGGTTGCCGCTGATGAAGTATCTGAAAATGCAGAAGATGCTGCGGAAACCGGAGAAAATGTCGAAGAAACATCCGAAACGGATGAAAAATAGACATATTTGTAGTGAAAAAATTGAAATTTTGTAACAAAACAAGAATATTTTTTTGATTTAGGTATTTACAAAATTTTATAAAATGTTATAATAGAAATATATGCTTACTCAAAAGATAGGAGGAATTATTGTGTTTGAGTTTGATGCTGAAACCACAAGCCCGGCAAAGATAAAAGTTGTTGGTGTCGGCGGTGGCGGTAACAACGCAGTTAACAGAATGATTGACGCAGAAGTCCAGTGCGTTGAATTTATATCAATAAATACGGACAGACAGGATTTGTCACTTTCCAAGGCAACCCAGAAGATTCAGATTGGTGCAAAGCTTACCAAGGGTCTGGGTGCAGGTGCCGTGCCCGAAATCGGTGCAAAGGCAGCTGAGGAAAGCCGCGACGAGATTGCTCTTGCAATTCAGGACGCAGATATGGTATTTGTTACAGCCGGTATGGGCGGTGGTACAGGTACCGGGGCTGCTCCCATTGTTGCTGAAATCGCAAAGGAACTCGGTATCCTTACCGTTGGTATCGTTACAAAGCCCTTCTGGTTTGAAGGTGCAATGCGTGCGAAAAATGCCGGCGTAGGTATCGAAAACCTCAAGAACTCGGTTGATACATTGGTTGTTATCCCCAATGACAAGCTTCTTGCCATTGCTGAAAACAAGACCCCTCTTACCGAATCCTTCAAAATGGCTGATGATGTTCTCAGACAGGGTGTTCAGGGTATTTCTGACCTTATTTCACGCCCGGGTCTTATCAGTCTTGACTTCGCAGATATCAAGACAATTATGAAGAACACCGGTTATGCTCATATGGGTATCGGCAAGGCAACCGGCGAAAATCGTGCACACGATGCAGCACTCAAGGCAATTAACAGCCCCTTGCTTGAAACCAATATTACAGGTGCAAAAGGCGTTATCCTTAATGTTACCGGCGGCAGCGACCTGGGTATTCTTGAAATCCAGACAGCTTCAGAAATTATTACCGAAGCTGCTGATAACGATGCAAATATCATTATCGGTGCAATCATTGACGAAACTCTGGGCGACGAGCTTCAGGTTACTGTTATTGCAACAGGCTTCGAGGGTAAGGCTATGCCCAAAATAAACAGAGTTACCGAGTCAATCTTCGGCAAGACCGAAACAAAGGGAATATTCACAGCACTCCGTGAGGAGATGGAAGAAAAAAAAGCTGAAGAGCCTGCTGCCACACCGGAAGCTCTGGCTGAAAAGCGTGTTGATTTCTTTAACAAGGTCAGCGAGGACGATGGTATAGATGTTCCTGTTTTCCTGCGTAAGAACCAGGATTAGTGCGAAACTAAAACAAAAGTAAAAAAACTCTTGAAACTTTTGGTTTTTTGTGGTACTATTGATACATTGCGATGAAATGTAGCAAAGTTGTTGCTTTGCGTTACATATTCACATATTTTAGGAGGAAATTCAAATGTTCACAACTTTAATCGTTATTCATGTAATTATTTCACTGATTCTTATCGTCACTGTTCTTATGCAGCACGGCAAACAGCAGGGCCTTTCAGGCGCTATTGCCGGCGGTGCTGAAACCTTCTTTGGTAAGAACAAGGGAAGAACTATTGATGCGATTCTTAAAAAGGTTACAGCAGTTGTTGCAATCCTGTTTGTTGTAAGCTCAATTACACTTGCAGCATACTCAATCAACAAGAACAAGGCAGACGCTGAGGCGGCAAACTCTGCAGCCCAGACCGAAACTGAAGGGACTGTCTCAGGCGGTCTTGATGAAAACGGTAACCTTGTTGACGAAAACGGCAATATTCTTATGACAGCAGAGCAGCTCGCAGAGTCACAGGCGAATACTGCTGAAGGCGAAAACGCAGAAGCAGATGCTGAGTAATTTGCTGAATAAAGACATCTTAAAACCGCTCCTATCTTTGGGGCGGTTTTTCCGTATAAACCAGGCATACTAATGGGCAAAATATGTAAAAAGTATTGTACAATGGAGGAAATGCCGTGACTTTTATTGAACTTTTAAGTGAATATCATATAATGCCCCAGTTTCCGCCGGGTGCAGTCAGACAGGCAGAAAAGCTTCCGACCGAGGTCGGCGAAGCTGACCTTAAAGGCAGATGCGACCTGACCGATACCCTTACCATAACAATAGATGGCGACGATGCCAAGGATTTTGATGATGCGGTTTCGCTGGAATTGATGGAAAACGGCAATTACTGCCTTGGTGTGCATATTGCCGATGTGACGCATTATGTAACCGAAAATTCACCCATTGACCGTGCGGCATTTTCAAGAGGGACAAGCGTCTATCTGGTTGATACAGTTATCCCGATGCTTCCTTTTGAACTTTCCAACGAGCTGTGCAGCTTAAAGCCGGACAAGGTGCGGCTTACCGTTTCGGTGTTTATGGAAATAACCCCAAGGGGTAAGGTGGAAAATTATAAGATTTGCAAAAGCTATATAAGGTCTCACGACCGTATGACCTATAATAAAGCGACTAAAATTTTAGAGGGCAACGAGCGACTTTGCGCCGAGTATCCGCACCTTGTTGCAATGCTTCATAATATGAAGCGTTTGGCAACAATCTTAAACAAAAAAAGAGTCCGCGGCGGCTCTATCGAATTTGTTACCCACGAATCAAAAATCACACTCGACAAGATGGGGAAGCCTATATCGGTGGAACGCTATCCGATTACCGTATCCAATAATATAATCGAGGAGTTTATGCTTATCTGCAATGTGACGGTTGCAAAACATCTTGCAGCAAAAGGCCTCCCATGCGTTTACCGTGTCCACGAACAACCGGACTTTGAACGGTTGGAAAGGCTGGAAAGGGTACTTCCCGTACTTGGCGTTGATTTCGTCTGGAAGCCGGATATGACCCCTAAGGACTTTCAGAAAATACTTGAGTCCGTGACGAGCCTCGACACGGAAGATGTCGTGAACTATCTCGTGCTCCGCACCATGTCAAAGGCAAGATACAGCGAAAATAACTTAGGTCATTTCGGCCTTGCCTTTTCGGATTACTGCCATTTTACATCGCCAATACGGCGTTATGCAGATGTGGTGGTTCACCGGATTTTAAAAGAGAGCCTTGACGGCGAGCTGTCTTCAAAAAGGCGGGACTTTTTCAAGGAGCTTGCAATTTCAGGGGCAGTTACCGCCTCGGTTACAGAGGTGAATGCGGCAGATGCCGAGTTTGCCTGGAAGAATGTGAAAAAGGCGGAGTATATGGCGGAGCATATAGGCGAAAAGCATTCCGCAAGCATAACCCACATAACGGCAAACGGTTTTTTTGCAGAGCTTGCTAATACAGTTGAGGGCTTTGTACCCGTTCGTACCCTTGAGGACGATTTGTATGTGATGAACGAAAACGGACTCTCGCTTGAGGGAATGCGGACAAAACGCAAATTTACTGTTGGCGATACCATTGAAATCAAGGTTGCGTCAGTAGACCTTGAAAAGTCAAAGATTGATTTCGAGGTTACGGGAACAAGACCCATTCCGGCTCAACGCAGAAAGTCTGCGGCAGGAAGAAAGACGGGCAAAAAGGAGCTCAGCCGTAATGAAAAACGGGTTCTGAAAAAGCTAAAGGAAGAGAGTTTTGAGGCAAGACAGCAAAAGTCGGAGATCCGTAAAAAAGCAGATATCGAGAGAACAATATTCGAAAATGCAGTAACCTTCGAGGTGCTTGAAATTCTCCAAAGCCGATTTAAATTCAAAAAGGCAGAAAAAAGCTTTGTAGGTGTAACGATTAAGGATATGGCGGCTCTCGTGTCGCTGCCGGTGTACCGTGCCCACCTTTACGAAACGAGCGAAATCAGCTTCAAAAACGCTTTGATTTCGGCATCAAAGAATGTAAAAAACACAATAGGAATGCTTGGCGAAAGCTTTGGATTCTCAACAGAGGAAGAGGAGCGTTTGGCAGCGGAATTCGTGTGCGCAGCACTCCGACACCTCGATGTATGTATGAAAAACGACGCAATTTCGTATTCAAAGCGGGAACGGGAGTATGAAGCATTAATGAAAAAACTACACGAAAGAAAGGTGAAGTCAAGATGAAAACCGTTCTTATAACAGGCGCATCACGAGGCATTGGCAGAGCAACAGCATTGGAATTTGCCAAAAACGGCTGGCAGGTTGCGGTAAATTATAATAAGAGCGAGACAGCGGCAAAAGAACTTTGCGATGAAATTGCAGGTCTTGGCGGATGTGCAAAGGTGTACCAAGCCGATGTCTCGGACTGCGATGCGGTTTGCCGTATGATTAATCAGGTGGCAGCGGAATTCGGCGATATAGATGTGCTGGTGAACAATGCCGGAATTGCCCTTACTCAGGGACTTTTTACTGATTTTGCGGATAGTGATGCACGACGAATATTCGATACCAATGTATTTGGAATGATGAATTGTACCCGTGCCATAGTTCCCCACTTTGTAAATAAAAAAAGCGGTAAAATAATTAACTTGTCCTCGGTGTGGGGAATTGCGGGTGGCTCGTGCGAGGTTATTTATTCGGCAAGCAAGGCGGCAGTAATCGGCTTTACCAAAGCCCTTGCCAAGGAGCTTGCCCCGTCGGGGATATGTGTGAACTGCGTAGCCCCCGGCTTTATTGACACCGATATGAACGCGCATCTTTCAAAAGCAGATATTGAAGCATTTTGTGAGGATGTTCCCCTTGGCAGGATAGGGAAAGCTCAGGAAGTGGCAGAAAGTATCTGTTTTCTTGCATCCGAGGATGCATCATACATAACCGGACAGGTTCTGTCTGTTGATGGTGGGCTGGTGTAGCATGGCAAAGTTAATTGAGTTTTAAACAACAAAAAAGGGCTGAACGCATATTGCGTTCAGCTCCTTTTTTAGAATTGCAATATATTCATCGCAATCTCAAAGTAAATCAAAAGTGAGATTGCATCGACAATTGTGGTGACAAAGGGACTTGCCGTAACAGCCGGGTCAAAGCCCAGTCTTTTAACCAGAATCGGCAAACTGCAACCGACCAGCTTTGCACAAATAACAGTTGCCACCAAGGTAAGCGATACAACAACTGCAACCAGAACCGGACTTTGTCCTGATGCAAGGATATCTGCCTGGTCAATAAGCATCATTTTGCCAAAGTTCACAACGGCAAGAGCAATTCCGCAAAGGAATGCTACAAGCAGCTCCTTTTTAAGGATTTTGAATATATCCTTCATCTCAACATCGCCAAGGGACAGGGCACGGATTACCGTAACTGAGCTCTGTCCGCCCGAGTTACCGCCGGTACCCATCAGCATAGGGATAAATGCAGTAAGTGCAACACATACGGCAAGTGTCTCCTCAAAGGAACTAATTATCTTGCCGGTGAAGGTGGAGGACAGCATAAGTAGCATCAGCCACGGAACACGGTTTTTAAAGGTCTCCCACACGGTGGCTTTCAGGTACGGCTTTTCAGAAGGCAGGATAGCCGCCATCTTTTCGATATCTTCGGTGTTCTCTTCCTGAATGACATCAATAACATCGTCAACGGTAATGATTCCAACCAGTCGGGTTTCTTTGTCAACAACTGGCATAGCGAGGAAGTCGTATTTGTCAAACAGATTTGCAACATGCTCCTTATCCTCGAAGGTGTCAACATAGATTACATTTGTTTCCATCATATCCCCGATTTTTGTCTGAGGGTCGGAAAGTAAAAGGTCTTTTGCTGTTGTAATTCCGATAAGGTGGCGGTTTGCATCCATAACATAGCAGGTATAGATTGTTTCCTTGTCAACACCGGTTGCACGGATGCGGTCAAACGCTTGGCTTACTGTCATTTCCGCCTTAAGCGCCACATACTCAATGGTCATAATGCTGCCGGCACTGTCTTTTGGGTACTTAAGGATTTTGTTAATTGCAGACCTTGTTTCGCTGTCTGTTTGCTTTAAAATTCTTTTTACCATATTTGCCGGCATTTCTTCGATGATGTCAACAGTATCATCGACATACATCTCTTCAAGCACATCACGAAGCTCCTTGTCACTGAATGCGCTTATCAGATGCTCCTGAGTGTCGGGCTCCATTTCAACAAATGTATCAGCCGCAAGCTCTTTTGGGAGAAGTCTGAACAATCTGAGAACAGTATCCTGCGGCACCTCGTCAAACATTAATGCAATATCGGGTGCGTTCATTTCGGCCAGAGTACTTCGCAGCTTTACAAATTCCTTATTTTCTATCAGTGCAAGTATTTCATCAATCATTCTGCGTTTCCTCCTTTTAATAAAATTTTTATAAAATTTACATTACAGAATAGAGTATCTTTGCTGCCTCGGCTTTGGTGAGGGTGTTTGTGGGCTTCAGTGTTCCGTCCTCGTACCCCTTCATTGCGCCGAGCGAGATAAGAGTGGTGATACCGTCTGACGCCCAGTCAGGAACATCTGCAGCATCAGGTGCATTAATTTCTGTTTTGAGTATTCCGGCGGGAAGTATGCGGGCAACAATTGTTGCAGCCTCCGCGCGGCTTATGGTTGCAAGCGGGTCGGCACAGGTTTCGGTCTCTGTTACATATCTGCCCTTGACAATGCCCTCGGCAAAAAGTGCCTTAAAGCTTCCCAGTGCCCAGAAGGGGATAGCCTCAAGGTCGCTGTACGGTAAGGTAACGGAATCGTACTGCGCTGTATCGAGCCCCAGATAGTTACATATCATAACGGCAAATTCCGAACGGGTCATCGGCTTTTGCGGATTGAACAAAAGCTGTCCGCTTGTTGGATCGCCATTGATTATCTTTGCGGAATACATATAGCCTAAAAGGCTCTCTGCCCAGTGCTCCGTGGTATCAGCAAACGGCGATTCGGGAAGCGCCTGAGTCTCAGAGGTAATTGTTTTGAATGAAGTATACCCAAAACTGTTGGTTGCAAAAACAGTAATTTTAACCGATGTTTGCGGGACTTCGGCAACCAGCTCGCCTGAAACTGAATCGTACTTGAAGTCTTGCGGCTTGCCGTCGGCTTTTATAATTATTTTATCCTTTTCGGTATCTATATTATATTCACAACTGATTTTTCCTGTGAGAACTCCGTCGTTAAGCCTGATATCTATTATCGGGTATGCCTTGGGGTCGGTTGCCGAAGGCTTTGCCAGCGTTACCGGAACAGTAACGGTCTTTTTGCCGGCGGTAATACGGATATTTCCGGTTGCACCGTATTTGTCCGAGGCTTTGAAAAGACCAATATCGGATATGGTGCCGATTTCGGGGTCAGCCTCCCAAATGAGGTTTTTGCGGCTTGCCGTCAGCTGGTTGTAGCCGCCGTAGCATACAGCTGACAGCTCAATGCTGTCACCGGGGAGAAGTGCCAGAGACTTGACATCGGCCCAGGTGTTTTTATTTTTAATCACAATGTCTGTGGGCGTTTCAAGACAGGTTATGGTAAGCGTTGCTTTTTTTGCATCACCTGACTGTGCGTAAACGGTAACGGGTCCGTTGTCTTTAGCGGTGAATACTCCATCGTCTGAAACGGTGCTGTTTTTACCGTATTCAACGCTGAAGACTATATCACTTGGCGTAGCCGCCGGGTGGAAGCCGCTGTCGGTTGCCTTGACCTCAAGCTGAACCGATGCGCCGGTCAGAACAAAGTTGGTTTTCGGGTAAAGATGCAGAATCTCGGCTTTGCCGGTCTTTTTTGCAGTATTCTTGAAGAAAAAGAAGGTCGAAACCTTGCGCTCATTTCCGTCTGATGGCTTGTTTATCAGTTCGGTCTTTTCATTTCCGGGGAGCTGTACCACCATCTGCGTAGAACCGCCGCCGTCAAGGTTCAGTGCTTCAACGCAACCGAGCTCCAGCATTCGTTTTGCAAGGGTTTTAAGCTGAACGCCGTAGCTGTGACCCTCCTGCCTGCCATCAATGGTGTATAGAATAATCGAACCGTCTTTTTTGATACCTATTGCGGTACGGGGAGCGGCACCGGCGGATAGGTTTGGGTTAACTTCTCCGTTTATCAGCAACCTGCCGCCAACTGAGCCCATTCCCAAAGCAACATCGGACCAACGCTTGTCACCGTTTGCACTGAGCGAAATGGTGACTTTCTCGCCAACTGTAAGGGATTTTATCGGGTCAAGGAATTCAGCCGGTGCTTTTGCATCAATTGTGATTACTATTTTGCCTTCGGGAATAGGAACGGATGCGGTTTCGGTATTGATTGCCTCAACCACCGCAGTCATTTTAGTTCCGATTTTCATTTCGCCTTCAATTTCGCCAAGGATAACATCAATACCCTCGGTGGTGTTTCTTGTCTCGGTTGAAAAGTCGCGTGTCATCATATATACAGCATAGGGCTGACGGTATTTGTTGATGTTGTAAATATTTATCTCGCTGCCGTCTTCACGAATGAGAACTGAATTGAGTGAAAAGTAAGAGATAAAGGGCGTTCCGTCGGGCATAATGCCGATTGCATCCTGTCCGGAGGCGTCCTTGGTGAGGATTTTCCCGTCCACAATAGCGTTGCTCATAGGCACACCGGTCTGGGTGGAAAAAAAGTCCGCATTACTACCACCCACGATATCCAGCCCCTGTCCCTCAAGACGGGAAACCTCGTTTGAAATTGCGGTCATACCATAAAGTGCGGAACCGTTTGTTATGGTTGGGAGAACGGTACTGTTGGGAGCATATTCGATATAGTTTTCGGTCTGCTTTCCAACACCGCTCTGGTCGCTGTAAAAAACATTGTGTGTGTAGTATGTCCCCTCACCAATTTGTGTTGTGTAGCCGTTTATCTTTGAACTGCCAAGAACCGAGGCAAAGGCGGAAAACTGCGATGCAAATACCACAAAGGCGGTAATGCAGGCAAAAAATTTAATTTTATAGCTCATAAGTTTCACATCCTTTGCTTTAGTATAACAGATAAACAATTGCGTTGTAAACGCTAAAAATTTTACAGTAAAAAGAAGCACACCACCAAAGAGTGATGTGCCGCTAAAAGCATATACTGAATTTACAGATTATCAGATGATATTCATCTTTGCGAAGTATTCAGGTCTGTGAAAATCGCATTTTGCAGGGTCGGTCATATTCCAGCAGCCAAAGTGCGGGAACTCGGTAAGGTCGCCGCATTTGTAGGCGTTTGCCAGAAGCTGGGTGCCGGGATTGAACTCGTAGCCCGGAATGTACTTTTTGATAAGCTCAAATGGTACAGTATAGTCCACGGTCCAGAAATCCTCAAAGACCTGAGTCTGTATATTCAGAGATTTGACATCTTCTTCGGTAAGCTCTATTATATTTTCGCGTCGGTTTTTCCGGAACGAAACATTCATAACACCAATGCTGTTGACTTCAAAATTAAAGTAATTGTCGGAAAGCTCAGGGGCAAACTTTACAAACCACTCAACACAGCTGTCCTCATTTACAAGCTCAAAGTGTTTTGTTTTTGCCGCCAAAGGCTTTGACTCAAAAACATCAAAGTGTGCGTGAAAGCCCTGCTCGTTGTAGCAGACGGCGAGAGTGACTTTTGGCTCATAGCCGTGCCCTGAGGGGTAATAATGTTCGATTGATAAGGCAGGGACCTCGCCTGAACCTTCTTTGACAATGTTATACATAAAGTGTTTCGTCTCCTATTGAAAACTGTAGAATAAAGAAAAAAGGAAAGCCCAAAGGGGCCTTCCTTTTCGTGGTGCGCCAGAAGGGACTCGAACCCCTGACCTACTGGTTCGTAGCCAGTCACTCTATCCAGCTGAGCTACTGGCGCATACCCGGCAAAAGTGAATATCACCGCCGACAGTTGTATATTGTAGCACAGTTTGAGAGAAAATGCAAGGGTTTTGTGAAAAAACTTTAAAAAATTTTTTTGCGACGGAAGCCTGTCAGCTTGATTTGGCTTCATTGTAATCGATCGGAGTCCGGGCAAGAGTCTTGTATTCCGACAAAAGCTGCTCAAAGCGGCTTTGCTCTGACTGGATTTTGTATATATAAAGGTCAATTAGCTTGGGCTCTGTAACATTGTTGAAATTCTCAATTGCTGAGCGTATTTCGTCTCTGGCAGAATCAATATTCTCCTTCAACGTCTGAAGCCGGGCAAGGTGCAGTGCTTCTGCCCGCTTTTCAGCGGCTTTTGCTTTATTGAATACGGCAGTAAGATTTGCGGTAAGCGAAGCGGTCATTTTTAGCCCTCCTGTAATTTTGTGTATATAGAATAAGTATGAACAGGGTCGAGAAAATTATTCCAATTTCTTGTTAATATTTTGTTACAACCCTTGTAAATCGGGGAAAAGTATGATATACTAACTTAGATTGTATATATGTTTTACATATTACAAGATGGAGGCGTAAAAAATGAGTTTTAAAAGCATAATCGAAAAGGTCGTAGGAACCTATAGTGATAGAGAATTAAAAAGAATAAAGCCTACTCTGGATAAGGTTCTGGCACTTGATGCAGAGATGTCTGCCAAAACCGATGCCGAGCTGCGTGAAATGACGGATATATTCAAAGCAAGACTCCAAAACGGCGAAACGCTTGACGATATCCTGCCCGAAGCCTTTGCTGTCTGTCGTGAGGCGGCGTCAAGAGTTCTTGGGATGAAGCATTTTCCGGTTCAGGTTATCGGCGGTATAGTTCTTCATCAGGGCAGAATTGCCGAAATGAAAACAGGTGAAGGTAAAACCCTTGTTGCTACCCTTCCGGCATACCTCAATGCACTTTCGGGCAAGGGTGTGCACATTGTTACCGTGAACGACTACCTTGCAAAGCGTGACAGCGAGTGGATGGGTAAGCTTTACAGCTTCCTCGGCCTGTCTGTTGGACTTATCATTCACGACAAAGACAATGCTGCAAGACGAGCAGCATATAATGCAGATATCACCTACGGTACAAACAACGAGATGGGCTTTGACTATCTCCGTGATAATATGGTTATCTACAAGGAGGACAGAGTTCAGCGCGGCCACAGCTACGCAATCGTGGACGAGGTGGACAGCATCCTTGTAGACGAAGCGAGAACACCGCTCATCATCTCCGGCATAGGCGATAAATCGACAGCCCTTTACGAGCAGGCGGATGTTTTTGCAAAAACCCTTAAGTGCCGCCGTGTTGTTGAGACCAACAGCAAGGAGGAAGCCGAGGAGGTTTACACCGATGTTGACTATGTTGTTGACGAAAAAGCAAAAACCGCTGTCCTCACCCCTGACGGTGTTAAAAAGGCAGAAAAGGCGTTTGGTATAGAGAACCTTACCGACCCTGAGAATATGACAATTTCTCACCACATAAATCAGGCAATCAAAGCCCACGGTATTATGCACCGGGATAAGGATTATGTGGTGAAGGACGGTCAGGTAATCATTGTTGACGAATTTACCGGCAGACTTATGTTTGGCCGTAGATACAGCGACGGTCTCCATCAGGCAATCGAGGCAAAGGAACATGTAAAGGTTGAGCACGAGAGCAAGACTCTTGCAACAATCACCTTCCAGAACTTCTTCCGTCTTTACGGCAAGCTGTCAGGTATGACCGGTACAGCCCAGACCGAGGAAGAGGAATTTCAGGAAATTTACCGCCTTGATGTTGTGGTTATCCCGACAAACAAGGAAATGTGCCGTGAGGATTTACCCGACCTTATCTACAAAACCGAACAGGCGAAATACAACGCAGTAATTGATGAGGTTGAAAAGGCACACGAAAAAGGCCAGCCGGTTCTTATCGGTACAGTATCAATCGAAAAGTCCGAACAGCTCAGCGGAATGCTCAAAAGACGGGGAATAAAGCACAATGTCCTCAATGCCAAGATGCACGAGAAGGAAGCAGAAATTGTTGCTCAGGCAGGTAAAAAGGGCGCAGTTACAATTGCCACCAATATGGCAGGCCGCGGTACCGATATTGTGCTTGGCGGTAACGCCGAGTTTATGGCGAAGAACGAGATGGAGGCGAGGGGCTTCACTCCCGAGCTGATTGTTCAGGCAACCGGCTTTGCCGAAACCAGTGACGAGGAAATTCTAAACGCTCGCAGAACCTTCCGCGAGCTTAATGCAAAATATAAGGCAGAAATCGAGCCGGAACAAAACGAAGTTTTAGAAGCAGGCGGTCTTTACATTATGGGAACCGAACGCCACGAAAGCCGCCGTATCGACAACCAGCTCCGTGGCCGTGCCGGCCGTCAGGGCGATGTGGGTAAGTCAAGATTTTTCCTTTCTCTCGAAGACGAGCTTATGCGGCTCTTTGCATCCGACAAAATTAACCGGGTTATGGAGATGGTCGGCTTTGCCGAGGACGAGGCAATCGAGAGCAAGATGGTTTCAAACGCTATTGAAACTGCCCAGTCCAGAGTCGAGGGCAGAAACTTCAATATCAGAAAGCATGTCCTCAGTTATGACGATGTAAACAACCAGCAGCGCGAAATGATTTACACTCAGCGTAACGAGGTTCTGGATGGCGTAGACCTTCGTGCAACCGTGGTTAAAATGATGCGAAGCGTTATTGAAAATATCGTTACACAAAGCACCGGCGGAATGCAGCACGCCGAGGACTGGCAGTGGGATTCAATCCGTGACCAGATGTCTCTGAAATTCGGTGCATTTGAGGAGGGCGAGCTTGAATTTAACGAATATGATATTGACCATATGACGGTTGAATCGCTCACCGATATGCTTTTGGAAAAGGTTGAAGCACGGTATGCCGAAAAGGAGCAGATGTTCGGCGAAAATATGCGTGAGGTTGAACGCGTTCTCCTTCTCCGCAGCGTTGACAGCAAGTGGATGGACCACATCGACAGTATGGAACAGCTCCGCCAGGGTATAAGCCTCCGTGCCTATGCACAGCGTGACCCGGTTATCGAGTATAAGTTCGAGGCAATGGATATGTTCGACGAGATGATTGCAAGCATCAAGGAAGAAACCGTAAAAATGCTCTTCCATGTTGCTTTGCAGTCTGAAATCGAACGCAAGCAGGTAGCAAAACCTGTAGCTGAAAACTACGGCGGAGACGGTACGGTGCAGAAAAAGCCGGTTGTCAAGGCTGACAAGATTGGCAGAAACGACCCGTGCCCCTGCGGCAGCGGCAAAAAGTATAAGCATTGCTGTCTCGGCAAGGATGAGAATTAAAATCAGATCAAGTTATTTCAACTTAAAGGATGTGAAAATGTGATAGAGTTTGATGAGTACAAGCTGGAGCTTGACGGAATGAAAAAGGATATTACAGATTTGAGGGATTCACTTTAACATAGAAAAAACTATGGAGGAGATCTCAGAGCTGGACGCAAAAACTATGGAGCCGGACTTTTACGGCGATATGGATGCGGCAGGCAAGATTCTGCAAAGAATAAAAGGCCTGAAAAACAAGATTGAACGTTATGAGGCGCTATATTCCTCATGGGAGGATTTGACCACATTGGTGGCACTTGCCATAGAAGAAGACGATGTGAGCGTTTTTGATGAGGTGAAGGAGGGCTTTAAGGAGCTTTCGCAAAACCTTGCCTCAATGAAGCTTGAAACACTTCTCTCCGGTAAGTACGACGGTAACAACGCAATCCTTACCCTGCACGCAGGTGCCGGCGGGACTGAAGCTCAGGACTGGTGCGAGATGCTCTACCGTATGTATACCAGATGGGCAGAACGCCGCGGCTTCAAGATTGAAACGATAGATTATCTCGACGGTGAGGAAGCCGGTATCAAAAGCGTTACCTTCCAGATTGAAGGCGTGAACGCATACGGCTATGCCAAGTGTGAAAAGGGTGTTCACCGACTGGTGCGTATTTCGCCGTTCGATTCGTCCGGCAGACGCCACACCTCGTTTGCATCTCTTGATGTAATGCCCGAGATTGACGACAGTATCGAAATCAACATAAACCCTGAGGACTTAAAGGTGGATACCTATCGTGCCAGCGGTGCAGGCGGACAGCATGTCAATAAGACCGAATCTGCAATCCGCATAACACATATCCCGACGGGCGTTATTGTAACCTGTCAGAACGAGCGTTCTCAGCATAAAAACCGTGATATGGCAATGAAGATGCTTAAGTCAAAGCTGGTGGAGATTGCCGAGCGTGAGCAAAAGGAAAAGATAGAAGACCTCAAGGGCGTTCAGATGGAAATTGGCTGGGGCAGCCAGATTCGTTCCTATGTATTCCATCCCTACAGTATGGTCAAGGACCACCGCACCAACTTTGAAACAGGTAATACCGGAGCGGTTATGGACGGTGACCTCGACGGGTTTATAGATGCTTATCTCACAGCACTCTCCCGTGGCGAGCTTGAAAAGTAAATTTCGAAAGGAAATCAAGTATGTTTGAAAAATTATCGTTTATAGAACAGCAGCACGAAGAACTTGCGGCAAAAATCAGCGACCCCGAAGTTATGGCGGATATGGACAACTGGCGCAAGCTTTGCAAGGAACATTCCGATATGACACCCATTGTGGAAAAGTATAAGGAATACAAAACCAATATGAATACCATCGAGGACGCCAAGGTGATGATGGATGACCCCGATACTGACAAGGAATTCAAGGAAATGCTTCAGGACGAGATTGCCGAAGCGAAAGCCAATATCGAGAAAATTGAGGAGGAACTCAAAATCCTGCTCCTTCCCAAAGATCCCAACGACGACAAGAATGTTATTGTGGAAATCCGAGGCGGCGCCGGCGGCGACGAGGCGGCACTTTTTGCAGCAGACCTTTACAGAATGTATTCAATGTATGCAGAAAGCAAACGCTGGAAGACCGAGGTAATGAACCTCAGCGAAATCGGCATTGGCGGTATCAAGGAAGTTTCGTTTATGATTGAGGGTCAGGGCGCATACAGCCGTCTTAAATACGAGAGCGGCGTTCACCGTGTGCAGAGAGTCCCTGAAACCGAGTCTCAGGGCAGAATTCATACATCAACTGTTACTGTTGCGGTACTTCCTGAGGCGGAAGAGGTTGACTTTGAGATTAACCCCGCCGACCTCCAGATTGACACCTATCGTGCCAGCGGCGCAGGCGGTCAGCATGTCAACAAAACCGAATCCGCTATTCGTATCACACATATCCCGACCGGCGTAATTGTCGAGTGTCAGGACGAAAGGTCACAGCACAAAAACAAGGACAAGGCAATGAAGGTTCTGCGTTCAAGACTCTATGAAGCAGAGCTTCAAAAACAGCAGGAGGCTATTGCGGCAGACCGTAAGAGCCAGGTTGGTACAGGTGACCGAAGCGAGAGAATACGAACATATAACTTCCCTCAGGGCAGAGTTTCGGACCACCGTATAGGCCTTACACTATACAAGATTGAGGCAATTATGAACGGTGACATTGATGAAATAATTGATGCCCTTATTACAACTGACCAGAGTGAAAAGCTCAAACTTCAGGGTGAGAATAACTAAAGGATTCGACCCTGCGGGCATATGTTGATTAGTTACCATCGCCCTCAGGGCGAGAATAACTAAAGATTTTTACCAGACTTTTTGGAGATGTTAAATTTGGAAACCAGAATTTTTGAAAATAAGGCAGAGGATTTAAAGAAAGCGGCAGAGCTTATCCGTAAAGGCGAAACAGTAATTTTCCCGACAGAGACGGTTTACGGTCTTGGCGCTAATGCTCTTGATGCCGATGCGGTTAAAAAGATTTTTGTCGCAAAGGGCAGACCCTCCGACAATCCTCTCATTGTGCATATTGCGGACTTCGCTTTGGCAGAGAAATTTGTCAGGGAAATTCCTGATAGTGCAAAGATTGTTGCCGAAAAGTTCTGGCCCGGACCTCTTACAATGATTTTCAAAAAGAAGCCCTGTATTCCAAATGAAGTTTCTGCAAGGTTAGATACCGTAGGTATTAGAATCCCCTCCGACAAAACGGCGCGCGAATTTTTACGCGAATGCGGTGTGCCGGTTGCGGCACCCAGCGCAAATATCTCCGGCAGACCAAGCCCCACAGCATTTTCTCACGCGGTGGAGGATATGGAGGGCAAGGTTTCGGGAATTATTAAGGGTGAAGATTCCGCAGTTGGCGTTGAATCAACTGTTCTGGATATGACCTCGGATATTCCGACAATACTCAGACCGGGCGGTATATCGGCGGAGCAGCTCCGTGAGGTGCTGGGAGAAGTTCTGGTTTCAAGTGAACTGAAAGAGGACGGAATTCCCAAAGCCCCCGGAATGAAGTACAAACACTATTCCCCTAAAGGTCAGACCTATATTTTAAAAGGTAGTGCCGAGTCGGCGGCGAGATTCATTGAAAAACGCAGTAAAATTAATTCTGTTGCTGCTTTGATATTTGACGAGTTGGCGGAGTATATGCCAAAGTCGGCAAAGCTGATTTCTCTGGGCAGCAAAAACCGCCCCGAGGACGCGGCACACCGCTTGTTTGATGCGCTCCGCGAGTGTGACGGTCTGGGCGTAAAGGAAATATATGCACCCGAAATTCCGGAAACCGGTCTTTGGCGTGCGGTACGCAACCGTCTTTACAAAGCTGCGGCGGCAAGAATTATAGAGGCAGAATCTGCAAAAACTGTGCTGTTTATATGTACCGGCAACACCTGCCGTAGTCCGATTGCCGAGGGAATCTTCAATATTTCGCGTAAGAATGCGGTTGCAATGTCCGCAGGACTTTTTGCATCAGGCGGTAAGGCGGAGCCGAATGCAATTGCGGCGGCGGCAGAATATGGCGCAGACTTGAAAAATCACAAATCAACTCAGCTGACATACGAGATGCTCGAGAATTCAGATATAATTCTGACAATGACCGAAAGTCATAAGTTGAGTCTGCCGGCAGAACTTAATGTCCAGACAATTACAGAATTTGTCGGCGAAGCAGGCGAGGTCAGCGACCCATACGGTGGCGACATTGAGGTTTACCGAAGCTGTGCGGCAAAAATCAAAAAATTGATAGAAAGAATGTAGCTATGATTGAATATATACCTATGCAAAGGCAGCATATTGACGGACTTGTTGAGGTTGAAGAACAATGCTTTAACTCAGGGTTTGCAAGAAAGACCTTTGAAAAGGAATTGGAAAATAAAATTGCCGCATACTTTGTTGCGACAGACGGCGAAAAGGTCATAGGTTATGCCGGGCTCTGGAATATGTGCGGCATTGCCGACATTATGGATGTTGCAGTACATAAGGACTTCCGCAGACAGGGCATAGGCGAAGCATTAATTGAAAAATTGATTGAATACTGCAAAAACGAGGATATTTCTGAAATAAATCTTGAGGTAAGGATAAGCAACGATGCGGCGCAAAGCCTATATAAAAAAATGGGCTTTATAGAGGTCGGTCAAAGACCCAATTACTACGAAAACCGCGAAACAGCAATCCTTATGACGAAGATTCTTACGGAGGAAAAATAAGATGAGAATACTTGCAATTGAAAGCTCCTGTGACGAAACCGCAGCGGCAGTTGTGGAGGACGGAGTAAGGGTTCTTTCAAATGTTATAAATACACAAATCGAACTGCACAAGGAATTTGGCGGCGTTGTGCCCGAGGTGGCATCACGCAAG
Organism: Oscillospiraceae bacterium; assembly: GCA_015068845.1. Classification (GTDB taxonomy): domain Bacteria; phylum Bacillota; class Clostridia; order Monoglobales; family Monoglobaceae; genus SIG440. Next base: position 10,154 of record SVJR01000010.1, on the reverse strand, counting down.
CATATCGAGAATGTCAGTGATGTGGTTGACAAAGCACTTTCCGACTGCGGTATGACTTTGGACGAGGTAGATGCAATTGCCGTGACCTATGGCCCAGGGCTGGTTGGTGCCCTTCTTGTGGGTGTATCCACGGCAAAGGGACTCAGCTTTGTTTCAAAAAAACCGCTTATTCCCGTTCATCATATAAAAGGTCATATCTGTGCCAATTATATCGAGAACCCCGATTTCAAACCGCCGTTTATTTGCCTTGTGGCATCAGGCGGACACAGCCATATCGTCTATGTAAAGGATTATAATACTTATGAGGTTCTGGCAAAAACAAGCGACGATGCGGCAGGCGAGGCCTTTGATAAGGTGTCAAGAGTTCTGGGTCTTGGTTACCCCGGCGGTCCTGCCATTCAGGAATGTGCAAAGTCGGGTAATCCCGATGCTATAAGATTCCCAAGAGTAAATATGGGTGAAAGCGGCTTTGACTTCAGCTTCAGCGGTGTTAAAACAGCTGTTATAAATTACATCCATAATGCCGAACAAAAGGCACTTGAGATAAACAAAGCAGATGTTGCGGCTTCCTTCCAGGAGGCGGTGACAGATGTTTTAAGCCGTCACCTAATTGATTGTGCCCTGAAATACGGCACAAAAAAAATCGCCCTTGCGGGCGGTGTTGCGGCAAACAAGCCGCTTCGTGAAAGATGCGAGGCTTTGGCGCAGAAAAACGGTATGGAATTCAACTGCCCGTCGCTGGCTCTCTGTACCGACAATGCGGCAATGATAGGCTGTGCGGCATTTCACGAGTATAATGCGGGCACTATAGCGGATATGACGCTCAATGCCATTGCAAATCTTCAGATTTAAAGAAAGTTTTGGAAGATTTCCACAATTTTGAATTTGATTTCAACGGGAATTGCTCCGGTGTCCTTACCGGTTACAATGCTGTAGCTATCATCTGAAAGACTGTCTGCAAGCGTTGATTTTGCAGCATCTGATGCTGAAACAACTCCGTCGGCAAAGCAAAGCGGCGGATACATCACGCACCACCAGTTTTCACCTTTTGCCTCGCCTATTTTTATGCGGACAGCAGTATATTTCCCGCTTGGTAAAGCGAGTCCATCGTAAACCCTGGTAGGGAATGCGGCTTCTTCAACCGAGACTGTAACCGGATAGTCAAAGCCTTGTTTTGATATTTCGTCTTCGGCAATGCTTTGGATAAGAACTGAATTCTCTTCGGCAAGCCTTGCGGATTCCATAGCAGAATTTGCATCTTTGAAGATGTCTTGTGTTTCGTCAAGAACTCTGTTGCGGACGGCAAGCTTTAACTGCTGGTCGGCATCGGTGTTGCTGTTTGCAAGGATATGAAGGCGCAGAACCGAATCTGATATGTCAGAGCCTACGGCTTTTGCATAAGAGATAAGTAATGTAAAAATAAGTGTCAGGGTTAGCATAAGCGCAAAAAATCGCGCAGGGTTTATATGTTTCATTTATTCGACAGTTCCTTTCAAAATTATTGGTGTTTGAAGGAAGTGTTGACATATATTTTCCGTTTTATACATATTGATTTTTCAGGTGTTATGATTTAAAATTATTTAATGAAGGACAGATGTTTATATGAAAAAACTTAATGTTTGTGTACTGTTCGGCGGAGTTTCAACCGAACACAGCGTCTCCGAGGTTTCGGCATCGGCGGTGCTTGAGAATATCGACCGCACAAAGTACGAGGTCTATCCCGTGGGAATTACGGAATCGGGAAAATGGCTGTATTATGACGGCGAAGTTGAAAAAATCCGTAGCCACAGCTGGGAGAGCGGAAAAACCGTCCCTGCGGTAATTTCCCCCGACGGCGAGGATAAGGCCCTTCTGGTCTTTGCGGATACAGGCGTTCAGAAAATTGGCATTGATGTGGTATATCCGGTTCTCCACGGCAAAAACGGTGAGGACGGAACTGTTCAGGGCCTTTGCGGTCTTGCAGATATCCCCTGCGTTGGCAGCGATGTTATCGGCAGTGCGGCGTGTATGGATAAATGTATCGCAAAAATTCTTTTTGAAAAAGCCGGTATTCCTCAGGCGGACTGGGTTGAACTCAAGCTCGGTGACACACCGGATTTTGAACTTATCGAAAAGAAGCTTGGCTATCCCTGCTTTATCAAACCGTCATCTGCAGGCTCGTCTGTGGGCGTAACCAAGGCAAACAACAAAGAAGAACTTGAAAACGGCATTAAGCTTGCACTCGAGCACGACTACAAGGTTCTGATTGAAGAAGCAATCGATGCCCGTGAGGTTGAGTGTGGGGTTATGGGTAACCTCAATCCCAAAACTGCTGATGTTTTAGGCGAGATAAAGCCGGCTAAGGAGTTTTATGACTTTGAGGCAAAGTACCAGAGCGACGATTCCGAACTGATGATTCCGGCGCCTGTTGACAAGGAAACAGAGGACAAAATCAAGGCGTTTGCAATCCGTGCCTACAAAATCTGCGAATGTCGCGGTCATGCGAGGGTTGACTTCTTTATAGATCGTCACGACGGCAGAATTCTTCTTAACGAGATAAACACAATCCCGGGATTTACGCCAATTAGTATGTACCCCAAGGTATGGGCAGAGTCGGGAATGCCAATGACAGAGGTTATTGACAAGCACATCGAATTAGCCCTGAGCAGAGAGGATTAGAAATATGGATAAACGGCCAATCGGCATTTTTGATTCGGGTCTGGGCGGACTTACCTGCGTAAGGGAAATTATGAAGATAATGCCAGGTGAGGATGTTATCTACTTTGGTGACACCGGCAGAGTCCCCTACGGCACCCGAAGCCGTGAAATGATAATTAAATATGTTGAGCAAGACATCAGGTTTCTGGAGAGCTTTGATATCAAGGCTATAATCATTGCCTGCGGAACGGCCAGCAGTGCGGCACTTCCGTGGATTGCCGAGGGCAAAACCGCAAAGATAATGGGTGTGGTTGAGCCCGCGGCTAAAATGGCGGTCAAAGCAACACGGAACAAAAAAATTGGCGTTCTCGGCACAAGTGCAACGGTGAAGTACGGCAAGTATGTCGAAAATATCAAAAGCCTTTGTCCTGATGCGGAAATTATTCAAAAGGCGTGTCCGATGTTTGTGCCGATTGTTGAAAACGGCTATACCGAAAGTCCGGTGGCAGAGATTATCGCAAAGGAATATTTAAGCGAGGTCAAAGCGGCAGGTGTGGATACCCTTATCTTAGGCTGTACCCACTATCCGCTTCTCCGCAAGGTTATCGGCGATATTATGGGTGAGGGCGTAACGCTTATCGATTCCGGAGCGGCAGCGGCAAACTGTGCCCATGAGTTTTTAAAGGCCGAGGGGCTTTTGAAAGGTGAAGGCGAAGCTTGCGAAAAGGGCAGATACCGTTATTTTGTAAGTGATGAGGTGGAGGATTTCTCGCAGCTTGGCGGCGTGTTTCTTGAAAGACCCATTGATGAAAGCGTGCAAAAGATTGATATTGAAAAGTATTAAAAAGGATGAGTAATTATGAAGGATAATGCAATAATTTCCCTCAAAACCCTTCAGAATATTGAAGGCGAGTCCGAGGTGAATGAAATAGAGCTCAAAACAAAGGGCACCTTTGCTCAGAAAAACGGAAAGTTCTACATTATTTATGAGGAGAGCGAACTGACCGGTTTTGAGGACACAACAACAACTATAAAAGTGACCGACGATATGGTCAGCATGACCCGAAGCGGCAAGTTCAACAGCAGAATGGTGTTCAAATGCGGACAAAAACGGCTGTGCAGCTACGAAACACCCTACGGAGTAATTCCGGTGGCAGTAAATCCGACCCGTCTTGAAAGTAAGCTCAGCGAGGACGGTGGACAGGTCAATATCGAGTATACTCTGGATATTGATAACAGCGAATATTTGAGAAATCGGCTTAACCTCACGGTTGAAAAAACCGTAGGTTAAGATTAAGAAATATATCCCAATAGAAAAAGAAAGGCAGAAGATAAAATGAATATTATCGAAAATTCAAAAAAGACAATCGGACAGGCTATTGCCAAAGGCTTTGCCGATGCGGTAACTAAAGGAGCTCTCCCCCCCTCTGAGGATATAAATATTGAGGAAATGGTGTATCTTGAAGTCCCCAAGGACAAGCAGCACGGCGATTTTGCCTGCAATATTGCAATGCTCCTTGCAAAAGCCCTCAGAATGCCACCAAGAAAGATTGCGGAAGCAATTGCGGCAGAGATTATCGCTGGCGGCGAGATTGAAAAGATTGAGGTTGCAGGTGCAGGGTTTATAAACTTCTACCTCTCAAATGCCAGACTCTATGAGGTAATCCGTGCCATTGAAGAAAAGGGCAGCGATTACGGGAAAATTGATATTGGCAAGGGCGAAAAGGTTATGGTTGAGTTTGTCAGTGCCAACCCCACCGGCCCTATGCATATGGGTAACGCCCGTGGCGGTGCTTTGGGAGATTGTATGGCAAGCGTTCTGGAATACGCAGGCTACGAAGTAACTCGTGAGTTCTATGTAAACGATGCCGGTAACCAGATTGAAAAATTCGGCAAATCCCTCGAGGCAAGATATATTCAGGAACTGAAAGGCGAGGACGCAGTAGAATTCCCTGAAGACGGCTATCACGGCGACGATATCCGTGAGCACGCAAAGGCATTTATTGTAATGGAGGGTGATAAGTACTTGGAGGCAAGCTCCGAGGACAGAAAAAAGGCTCTGGTTGGTTATGCCCTCGAAAAGAATGTTGATGCATTAAAGAGTGACCTCGAAAAGTACCGCATTTTCTATGATGTGTGGTTCAGAGAGAGCGAACTTCACAAATCCGGAAAGGTTGACGAAGCAATAAAGCGCCTCACCGAAGCTGGATATACCTATGAAGAAGAGGGCGCAATCTGGTTGAACTGTGAAAAGATGGGTCTTGAGAAGAATGAGGTTCTCGTCCGTCAGAACGGTATCCCCACCTACTTTGCGGCAGATATTGCTTATCACATCAACAAGCTTGAAGCAAGAGGCTTTGATCTTGTTATTGATGTCTGGGGCGCAGACCACCACGGCCATGTGGCAAGAATGAAGGCGGCACTTGACGCTGTGGGTATCAACCCCGATAAGTTTGAGGTTTCGCTTATGCAGCTTGTTCGTCTTACCCGCGACGGTGAGGCGGTAAGAATGTCAAAGCGTACCGGCAAGGCAATTACCCTTTCCGACCTCCTGGAGGATGTTTCAATCGACGCGGCAAGATTTTTGTTCAATATGCGTATGGCAGGCAGCCATCTGGATTTTGACCTTGACCTTGCAGTTAAGCAGGACAGCGAGAACCCCGTTTACTATGTTCAGTATGCACACGCACGAATCTGCAGTATCATCAGACTTCTTGCGGAAGAAGGCGTTGCGGTTAAAAAGTTTGACGAAATTTGTCCCGAGGTTCTTGTGAAGGAAGAAGAGCTTGAACTCCTCAAAAAGCTCTCAGAGCTGCCTGAGGAGATAAGAGCAGCAGCCGAAACCCGCGAGCCTGCAAAGATTACAAGATATGTGATTGATTTGGCTTCAGCGTTCCATACCTTCTATAATTCCTGTCGTGTGAAGGCTGATGATGAAAAGCTGATGGATGCCCGTCTTAAAGTTGCGGACAGCGTTCGTATCGTTATTGAGGGTGTGCTTAAAATGCTCAAAATCGAAGCCCCCGAAAAAATGTAGGAGAGAAAAATTTATGCGTAAAAAGTTACTGTGCCTTGCGGCTGCATTCTTGCTGAGCCTTGGAAACTGTATTTCCTATGCCGCGGCATCAAACACCATCTACACGGAGTTCAAATTTTACACAGCCCGAATATTTGTCTGCGATACCGAGAATAAACAGGCGGTGCTCGTCAATGTCGCACCGATAAAAAATCCGTATTCCCTTAACCAGGCGCCGCATCTTGAATACACGGCTCTGCCGCTTAACACTGAGCTGGTTATTGGCTCAAAGGGTCAGAAGCTTTCGCTTGACACGGTGAACGGTTATCTGCTTGACAGCAAGGTGGATGTCCTTGTGGGTAAAAACGGCAATGGTTACAAAATAGTTTATATGAAGTTTAATTAAAGGAGATGTGCGAAATGAAAAAGTGGTTAAAATCAGCAGTACTCTGGCTTGTGGTTGTATCAATGCTGGCTTCGGTAAATACAATGTTTGTGTTTGCGGAGGAAGCACAGGTGCAGCAAACCGAAGAGGAATCAACTCTTGCCGGAGATATTGAAAGGATAATCAACAACCTTTCGCTTTTTTCAAGATATAACGAGGTCTCAAAGGAATCCCTGTACCAGACAGCTTTTGAAACAATATTTGAGGAAGACCCCGTGCTTTACGAAAAGGTGCTCAAAGCAATGCTTTCATCAATTGACGAGCATTCAGTATATTACAACGAGGAAGAAGCGTCTCAGTTTCTTCTGGACCTTAACGAAGAGGTAACGGGAATCGGAGTAAATGTTTTTATGAACGAGGGGAACATCATAGTTTCCCAGCCAATTCCGGGCTCGCCTGCAGAAAAAGCAGGGATTAAAGCCGGCGATATAATTGTTGGAGCCGATAACTATGACCTTCGCGGAATGGAATTCGAGGCAGCACTTGATAAAATCCGTGGCATTGAAGGCACGATGGTTAAAATTAAAATTATTCGTTCGGGTATCAGTGAACCGATTTCATTTGTAATAGAGCGTGAAAAGGTAACACAAAACCCCGTTGATTACGAGCTTATCGAAACCGAAGACAAGAAAATTGCAAAAATAATAATCTACTCGTTCACCGAAACTGTTGCAGAACGCTTCAAGGAAGCACTTGATATGGCGGACAAGGATGGAACAAGCAATATTATCATAGACCTGCGCGACAACGGCGGCGGATATCTTGATCAGGCAGTTGCAATTGCAGATATGTTTTTGCCAAAGGATGCGGTTATTACAACCGAGGATCACAGGTTTGCTCTCCTCAACAAGGTTTATACAGCGTCAGGAACAGATAAAAAATACAATGTTGTTATCCTTGTAAATGAAATGAGTGCAAGTGCGTCAGAGGTTCTGACCGCGGCGCTTTTGGACAACGAGGTTGCAAAAGTCGTAGGTCAGAAGACTTTCGGCAAAGGAACAGTTCAGACAATGAGCTATACACCCGACGGCGGTATGATGAAGTATACCTCGGCGTACTACCTGACTCCAAACGGTGAGAATATAAATAAGGTGGGAATTACACCTACAGTTACGGTTGAAAATTCCTTTAAGCCTGTAGATATGACGGAATATGAAATGTTCAGCCTGAGTAAAACCTACCGTGTTGGTGATAAAGGCGAGGAAGTTAAACTGGCAAAGCGTATGCTCAGACTACTTGGTATCTTTGTTGGTGAAGTGAATGAGGTTTATGACGAAAATTTAAAGATTGCGGTTCATTCTTACCAGAAGGCTGACGGACTGTTCCCGTACGGTGTGCTGGATATCACAACCCAGATGAATTTATATGATACAATCAAAACAGCAAAAGTTGAAAATGACGACCAGCTTCAGGCGGCAATAGATATTTTTTAATTTCTAACTACGAAAGGAACTGATAATATGAGCGAAAATTGCACACACGACTGCGCGAGCTGCGGCGAAAACTGCAGCCAAAGAACAGAGGAACAAAGCTTACTTGCCCCCCAGAATTCTATGAGTAATGTGAAAAAGGTTATAGGTATTGTCAGCGGAAAGGGTGGCGTGGGTAAATCCCTTGTTACATCGCTGATGGCAGCAGGAGTAAAAAGAATGGGCTACAGCACAGCTGTTCTTGATGCGGACATAACAGGCCCGTCAATCCCCAAGCTTTTTGGTATAAACAAAAAGGCGGTGGGCAACGAGTTTGGAATTCTTCCCTGCGTAAGCTCAAAGGGTACCAAGATTATGTCGGTAAACCTTTTGCTTGAAAACGATACCGACCCCGTTGTATGGCGCGGTCCGGTTATCGGCGGAACTGTAAAGCAGTTCTGGACCGATGTGGTGTGGGAGGATGTTGACTTTATGTTTGTTGATATGCCCCCCGGCACAGGTGATGTACCGCTTACTGTGTTCCAGTCGCTCCCCGTGGACGGCATAATTATTGTCACATCTCCGCAGGAGCTTGTTTCAATGATTGTTGAAAAGGCGGTTAAAATGGCACAGCTTATGGAAATCCCGATTCTTGGTATTGTGGAAAATATGAGCTATGTAGAATGTCCCAACTGTGCTGAAAAGATAAGCATATTTGGCGAAAGCAAGCTTGAGGAAACTGCAAAGAATGCAGGGCTTAAGGCGCTCGGCAGAATTCCGATGCGTGCAGATATTGCGGCTCTTTGCGACGCAGGCTGTGTTGAGGATATCGAAAGCGATGAATGGTTAGGCGATGCAGTTAAGGCTGTAATTGATTTAAAATAATTTGATAACAAGAGGAAGAATATGTTTTTAGCTGATAATTGGAAGGATTATGAACTGCTTGATGCAAAAAACGGCGAAAAGCTGGAGCGGTGGGGAAAACTCGTGCTCAGACGCCCTGACCCTCAGATTGTCTGGGATGTAAAGGGCGAGGACGCGCATCCGGGCTGGAATAGCCCCGATGCCCACTACCATCGAAGCAATACCGGCGGCGGTCATTGGGAAAGCCGCAGAAAAATGCCCGAAAGCTGGACGGTTGATTACCGTGACCTTACTTTCGGGATAAAGATGATGGGCTTCAAGCACACCGGACTATTCCCCGAACAGGCGGCAAACTGGGACTGGTTTTCTGATATAATCAAAAAGTCGGGACGGAAGGATGTGAATGTCCTTAATCTTTTTGCCTATACCGGTGGCGCAACAATGGCGGCATCGGCGGCAGGTGCGGCGGTGTGCCATGTTGATGCATCAAAGGGAATGGTTGCCTGGGCGAAGGAAAATGCCCAGCTTTCGGGTCTTCAGGACAACCCGATAAGGTTCATTGTGGACGATGTGAAGAAGTTCACCGAGCGTGAAATCCGCAGAGGTCGCAAATATGATGCAGTTATTATGGACCCCCCGTCTTACGGCAGAGGCCCGTCGGGTGAGGTGTGGAAGATTGAGGACGAGCTCTTCGGTCTGGTTGAGCTTTGCACTAAGGTTCTTTCGGATAATCCGTTGTTCTTTCTAATTAATTCATATACCACCGGACTTTCCGGCGGTGTTCTGGAGAATATTCTCAAAATGACACTCAAAAAAAACTATGGCGGCACCGTTTCGGTCGACGAGGTGGGACTGCCGATAACAAACCAGGGATTGGTATTGCCTTGCGGCTATTCCGGTCGCTGGTGCAAAACTTAAGCCTTGGAGAGACGAACCCCATAAGGTTTAAAAATACAAATTTCGCGAAATACTGCGGAAAAATCCGCAAATATACGCCAGTATTATTCGCAAATTTATCCTTGTCTTTCATCGAAATTTCTTATTTTTAAACTCTTCGACCTTAAACGCAGAGAAATTTAGTACAGTTTCAATGCGGAGGACGAAGATAGGCTGACGCCTTTCAAGGACGACAAGTTGAAAGAGTGCAAATTAATCAAGTTTAAGGCTTGTGGGGTTTGACTCCCCAAGACTTAAAATTGTTCATATTATGCGTTTGTCCTCCCTTATGTACAAAAAGTACACCGCGGTCGGGCAAACACACAATCTGAATCAATTTTACTGTGGTTTTGCCGGGGACCGGCGTTTCCGACGGCCCGTCAGTAAATGTAGGGGTCGATGCCCACATCGACCCGTGATATGAATGTATACAAATGACAACCGCAAAAAGCAGGTGAAAAAATGGACGGAAAATTAAATAATGCGATAGTTGATGTTAAAAATGTCGAGTTTCTCTATGAGGAAACCGAGGAAACAGGTGGAACCCGTGTTCTGAAGGATGTAAGCCTTCAGGTAAAGCGGGGCGAGTTTGTTGTTATCTTAGGTCATAACGGCTCGGGCAAATCCACCCTTGCAAAGCACCTCAATGCAATTCTTGTCCCTGATAAGGGCAAGGTTATGATCGAAGATTTTGATACCTCTGATGAAAAACTGCTGTTTGATATTCGTCAAAGGGTGGGTATGGTGTTCCAAAACCCCGACAACCAGATTGTTGCAACCATTGTGGAAGAGGATGTGGCATTTGCCCCCGAAAACCTGGGCGTTCCGCAAAAGGAAATTCGAGAAA